>JAZSOH010000005.1:0-51654 GCA_045536815.1 Acutalibacteraceae bacterium
CCGTTTGCCGTTGCCTTGTCGCTTGTAATCCGTTAGGATAACGGCGCTTCGCGGCTTAGGCGAAACAAAAATTTCTCTTTTTGTAAGGGCAAAGCGTTTCTGCCGCTGAATTTTTCGTGCGGAGAAGCGCGAGTTTGCCGCAAGGCTGTCGCCTTGCAAAAACTAGTACAAAGCCGCACGGATAAAGGCGGCGTGCGAAACTACGACAGGGTTCGAATCCTGTCACACTAGATGAGGTGAAACAATGTATCAAAAAAGGGTTGCCGCAATTCACGATATTTCGGGTGTTGGCAAGTGTTCGCTTACTGTAGCCCTTCCAATAATATCGGTTGCGGGGATAGAATGTTGCCCAATTCCAACCGCCGTTTTGTCTAATCACACAGGCGGATTTGGGGGCTTTACCTTTAAAGATTTAACCGATGAAATACTCCCTATTGTTGATAGGTGGGAAAAAGAGGGATTTGAGTTTGACGCAATTTATTCGGGGTATTTAGGCTCCGACCGTCAGGTTGATATTTTGAGTATGGCGGTAGACAGGCTGAAGTCTGAAAAAACCAAGGTTATCGTTGACCCCGTTATGGGTGATAACGGTTCACTCTATTGCGCTTTTTCGAATGAATTTCCTGAAAAGATGCGTGAACTTTGCAAAAAAGCAGACGTTATAACGCCTAATGTTACCGAAGCTTCATTAATGCTTAAAACCGAGTATAAGGCTCCGCCTTATGATAAGAATTATATTGAGAACTTACTCCTCGGCCTTAAAGAAATATGCGACGGTACAATTGTTTTAACGGGTGTAAGCTTTACCGAAAATAAGCTTGGCGCCGCGGCAATCACTTCTAAAGACGGCAATATATCCTACTTTTTTGGTGATAAGGTTGATGGAATGTATCACGGAACGGGTGATGTTTTTGCAAGCGCCCTTGTTAGCGCCTTGGTTAGCGGCCTTACGGTAGAAAAAGCCTTATCTGTTGCGGTAGAATTTACCTGCGCTTCCATTAAAAACACGTCAGATAATTACAAAGACCTTTGGTATGGCGTTAATTTTGAGGGTGTTTTAACAAAACTCCCAAGGCTTTTGGGAGGGGCAAATGGATAAGCGGTTTGATAGAACGAAAAATCTCATTGGAGAAGGGGCAGTACAAAAGCTTTTAAATAGCAAGGTGGCTGTTTTTGGTGTTGGCGGTGTAGGTTCATTTGTTGCCGAAGCCTTGGCAAGAGGTTCTGTCGGCGCTCTTGATTTGTATGACTCGGATAAGGTTGACATCACAAATATTAACCGACAAATCATAGCACTTGACAGTACCGTTGGTAAAAATAAAACCGATGTTATGAAGCAAAGAATTTTGGATATAAACCCAAATGCGAGGGTGAGCTCGAATGTTTTGTTTGTAACGCCTGATTCTAGTGATAAAATATGTTTTGAAGGCCTTGACTATATTGTTGATGCGGTCGATAATGTTACCGCGAAAATCTTTTTGGCCGAGAAAGCAAGTGAATATAAAATACCGATTATTTCGGCTATGGGTGCGGGAAACAGGCTTGATAACCAAAATTTCAAGGTTGCGCCGATAGAAAAAACAAGCGGATGCCCACTTGCAAGGGTGGTTCGAAACGAACTAAGAAAAAGAAAAATAACGGGCGTTAAAGCTGTTTATTCTGATAAGTCGCCCGAGAAAATCACTCAAGATAACCTTAAAAAAGAAGTGCCCCTTTCAAGCATTTCTTTTGTGCCATCAGTTATGGGGCTTATTATTGCGGGTGAAGTTATTAAAGATTTAATAGGTTGGGGGAAAGAAATATGACACTTAAAGATGTAGCGCGTGTTTCGGGTTGCTCGGTTGCAACGGTTTCCAAGGTATTTAAAAACAGTGCAGAGATAAGTAAAGGCACAAAAGAAAGGGTTTTAAAGGCCGCAAAGCAGGTTGGCTACATAAAAAAAGCAACCGCAAAGTCGGCAACCCTTGGGGGACAAAGGCCTATTGTTTTTGCCGACCCATACGGCGATTATAGTGGTGAGGTTATAAGCCTTACAAAAATATTTCAAAAATATGATTTTACACTTATTTATGTTGCATATTCGGTATCAAAGGCTGAAGAACTAGCTCTTCAAATAGGCTCATGGGGTGTAGTTACCACCGAAAGCAGAGCAAGGGATATAGAAAATTTATTTATCTACTCGGGCGATAATCACTTGCTTTCGGGATATTTGGATAAGCTTTCAAGATTTGTTCCCCAAAGGGCTTCGAGAAGCGGCGGCGAATATAAGCCTAAAACCTCGAGTTCAAGTAGTTCTAATACCGGCGCACCTGCTAAAAGACAAGAAGATATTTGGCTTTTGTAATTTAATACTAATTTCAAACCCCACAGGCGTACAAAAAGACGACTGTGGGGTGATTTTTTTAAATTTATAGTGTAATATTCTAAGATAGTAAGGGTTTATTAATTTGGTCTAAGCCCAAAACTGACCGAGAGAGCTCTGTCAACCTTATCCATAGATATAAGGTCCAAAGCTCCCATTTTCTCCTTCAGGCGTTTTTTGTCTATAGTCCGCACCTGTTCGAGCAAAACTATAGAATTTTTTTGCAGACCCGAATCCTCGGCTTCTACACATATATGGGTAGGCAAACTCGCCTTGTCTTGTTGACTTGTTATGGCTGCGGCGATAACGGTAGGACTATAACGATTACCAATATCGTTTTGAACAATAAGTACAGGACGAATTCCACCTTGCTCTGAACCGATAACAGGGCTAAGGTCGGCGTAGTATATTTCTCCTCGCTTAACGGTCATTATATTTCTTCCTTTCGAAACTAAAGTTTGCTTGCAAAGTTATTTTTACCCTGTAGGGAAGAGTTTAAACAAAAAAATAAAGGTTTCTATATTTTTATTTTATGCAACTAAATCTTTAAAGGGACAAATATAATATTTTTTATGTGGTACAAATATAGCAAAAAGTGGGGTGCCAAAAAAATGCATAAAAGGTATTTTAGAGGGAAAAATCCGCTTATAAGGAAAATATTTTAGTAACTTTGAACAAAAAAATGTTTAAAAACAAGGTTTTTGAAGTAAAAATAACGATAAAACTGAAAATATTTGTAACTTTTATGTTTTTTGGCCAAAAAAAGCAAGTCTCCAGACAAAAATATTCACATTTTACGTCAAAATGCACAAACGCTCAAAAGTGTATATGGTAAAAAATGGTAATAAACTTATTTGTTACAACTTTGTAACCTTTATTTTGTAACCTTTTTTAAAAAAAGTTTGGCTATTTTGTATATTAAAAAGTGGTTTTTTAAACTTGACGGTGCGGGTTTATATCCGTATACTACTTAAGGTGGCTAAAATATGTCACTTTATTTTTGCCGTTTTGGCGGTGTGTAAATAATTTATTACACTATTTAAATTTTAAAGGAGTTTTTTGATGTTTAAAGCAAAATTTGCTGCTTTAAAATGTGTGACCTCGTTAGTAGTTGCTATCGTTTCAGTTGCCGTTTTAGCAGCCTATGCTGCAGTAGATTCAAAAAATCAAATAACAGTTATTGATGGTGAGGAAACCATTACTGTTTCTACCAGGTTTGATACCGCAGAGGAAATTCTTTCAGAACAAAACATTGTTCTTGAAAGTGGGGACACCACCGAGTTCACTCTTTTAAAGGGTGTTGGCTCATTAAAAATCAACCGCGCTTTCCCCGTGCATATCACTGTAGCAGGTAAAACAACATCGGTTTTAATGCAAGAGGGCACAGTAGAAAATGCTCTTTCTCTTGCAAATGTTACACTTGGCAAATATGACATTTGTAACAAAAAAACCACCGAAGTTTTAAGCGAAGAAACCTATATTGATGTTATCAGCGTTGACTTTAAAACCGAAAGTTATGAAGAGGTTATTCCTTTTACTACTAAGGTTGAATATTCAAACAAGCTCGAAAGAGGTAAGAAAAACGTCATTAAGGGTAGTAACGGTACTAAGGTTGTAACCGTTAAGAAAACCATTAAAGACGGTACAGTTTCGGGCAAGGAAGTTATTTCAGAAGAAATTACAAAAGAGGCAAAGCCTCAGGTTACCGTTATAGGAACAAAGGTTGTTGATGAGGGAAAAACAGTAAAAACCGTTTCAGGTCTTGGAACAGTTAAGGTAGACAAAAACGGTGTACCCCTTAAGTATAAAAAGTCTATGACCTTCAGAGCTTCGGCATATACAAGCCGAAAGGGTGCAATTTGTTCTACAGGTGTTGTTGCAAGAACAGGTTACATTGCAGTTAACCCTAATGTAATTCCTTATGGTACAAAAATGTATATCGTTTCGGCTGACGGAAAGTACACATACGGTTATGCAATAGCGGCCGATACGGGCGGATTCGCAAGAAATAATCCTTATATGGTTGACCTTTATTTCAACACAGAAAGAGAATGTATAAATTTTGGTATCCGCAATGTTAAAATTTATGTTTTAGAATAACTAAAAGCTCCCAAGTATTTCTTGGGAGCTTTTACTATGTAATTAAAAAGAAGACTCTTTGTAAGAAGAGCCTTCTGTAATAACAATGCTACATATCTGACTTTTCGAGGTTATGTTCTCGGCAGAGCATTTGTCCGTTGTCAAGTGAGGTATGACCGCCCTTGCACCACGGTATTTTATGGTCGGCATGCATGTCTTCAAATGCCCAAACAATGTCTTTGCCCTCTGCCTTGCACATAGGACAGATACCCTTTTGTCTTTCATACATTGTCATTTTTTCATTATCGGTAAATGCTCTAATTGACAATGCCTTCTCTTTTGTCTTACCACTTAACAGATATTCGTAAATGCCTTTTTGTTTGGAAATATCATCGTCCTGCAAAAGACGGTTGATTTCGCTTTCTAACTCATTGGGGTCGTAAATATTGTTTCCGTATTCGTTGTAAAGAATACCCCAATTTAACCCTTTCATTAGTTTTGCTCGGTATTTCGGGAAAGTTAATTCAATCCAATCAATAATGGTCTTGAAATACTGCTTTAATGGGGTTGCATGGGTGTCGTGTTGGTGTTCTGCCATATATTGTTCAATGGTCTTGTTTTCCTTTGCTGACACCCAATTTAAAACGGTCTGCAGATAATCTTGTCTAATGGTTGAACCGTTCATATATTTTTCACCAATTTTATAGGCAATACATTGGTTTTTACTGAAATACTTTTTAGCATCACTCAACCATTCGCCCGTATAAATGGCATTGCGGAGTTCCTGTTCGGTTAGTTTCTCTCCGGCAATGTTAATGATTTTGAACCAATCCAATTTCTCTGTGTCTGTGCCTTTGCAAATATAAATCATCAATTTATAATCAAGCACTTGTTCCGTAATTTCCTTTGACGTGTGTGCATAGTAAGGGGTCAAAGGAGAATTAGGGTTGGCGAAAATAGAATATCCATTGTCTAACCAATCACAAATTGATATTGTTCTTTGTTGACCGTCCAACATTTCGTATGTTCCGTCTTCGTTCTCCGACCAATACATAACATTAAGCGGAAAATCGTGGAGAATGGAGTTCATAACGGCAATTTTCTTTTTGTCGTCATATACAAACTCTCTTTGATAGGCTGGACGAACATTTAACTTGCCGCCATATGCAACAACTTGTCCGCTTTCTTCATTGTTATAATATCCGTCAAAAACATCTCTAACGGTTATTTCGTGTAATTTAATTTCCATATAATATTCCTCACAAATTTAAGTGTTATTCTGCTTATGTTTAATTATTAGTCTGCTAAAGATAATTTTATGTTTACCATCTGCTGAATATCCTACCGATTTCATATTTGCTGTATAATGTCCCGTTCCGCCTTGCTCACGATATTTTTTTATCCATTCTTTACCTAAAGGTTTTATCCCAGCTAGTGTTTCCGGAATGTCAGAAGAACCAACTAGTTTGAATTGTTCAGGATTTAATCTTCCTAAAAATGAAATTGGAACACCAATATTTCCGTTATAATCATATGGTATTTCGTCAGTATTTTTTACTTCAATTGCATCATAATTATCATATTTTCGGAAGAAAGTTGGGTCATATTTTTTATATAGTTCCATACTTTCATGTCGTTTTTTAATATCCAAGTTAGTTAACCAACATATACCAGGAACAAAACCATGTTTTTTCCCCTCATTATCTATAAAAGCTTTCCCTTTTAGTTGATATTCTGCTGGCATTATAAATTCCATTGTTTTATTGAACGAATATCCTGCCCATACTTGATTACTCATAATTAATGGGAATATTTCCTTATATTTGATTACTTGCATATTAGCTAGAATAACGAACTTTTTATTATATTTGATTAACAACGGCAAGAATTCTTTAAACAAGGAAAACGGGGGGTTGGTGACAACAATATCAGCTTCCTCTAAAAGAGAAAGACATTCTTTTGAACGAAAATCTCCATCTCCGTTCAAAAGTGAAAGAGTATTATTTTTGCTTTTTAATAGATGCTCGATATCTGTTAAATCGACAGCATTATCACCATTGGTATCAACGACTTCGGTTATTTCAATTTTATATGGCTTTTTTTCACTTTCAACGAAATCAACAATTTCTTGGTCCCCAAATATATTGAGCTGGGTATATACAATAGGAGACCCTTTATAGCAGGTGGCGATTAATTTTTTAAGACCTAAAAAGTTAAAGTTCATAGCAAAGTATTTGAAAAAGTTGCTTTCATAAGGGTCATCACAATTGCAAAAAACCACTTTATCTTTAAAGTGAGTTCGATAATGCTTAAGTTCAGCTTCTATATCTGAAAGCTGTGTATAGAATTCATCATTTTTTCCGTTCTTTGCATTTCTCAAGGATGTGTTTCCTGCCATGTAGTCGCCCTCCCTATGTAACAAAATGTTACATTTTTATTGTAACAAAAGGTTACAATAAAATCAAGGGTGATTTAATGATTGGATTACAGCTTATAAGAAAACAACGCAAACTAAATCAACAAAAGGTTGCGATGGATTTACACATTTCTCGTGAATCTTTATCTTATTATGAAAATGGTAAAAGAGAACCATCGCTTTTATTACTGGTAGAAATGTCAAAATATTTTAATGTTTCTATAAATTTTTTAATAACAGGTGAGGAATTTATGAAAAAATGAACCTTCAGATAATTATCTGAAGGTTCATTTAATTTAGCAAAACTCCCTTACGGAACATGCCTCTTGAGTTTTTTATTATATAAGTTCGTTTAGTTTGTCTATATCTTCTTCTTTTGTCGCCCAGCTTGTTGCAAAGCGTACAACAGTGTTATTATCATCATACTTTTCCCAAAAAGAATATTTAACCTTATCCTTTATATCGGCAAGTTTTTTATTATCCATAATAATAAACTGTTGGTTAGTTGGGGAATTTATATAAAACTTATAGCCTTTATCTGCAAAAATCTTTTTAAGCTTTTCGGCAAGTAAAATTGCATGGCGGCTTATTTCAAAATAAAGCTCGTCGGTAAAAAGCGTATCAAACTGAATTCCAAGAAGCCTACCCTTAGCAAGAAGAGCACCGTGTTGCTTGGTTGTTGTAACAAACTGTTTTGGTATAGCACCCTTAGTAAAAACCAGTGCTTCGCCGCAAAGTGCACCGACCTTAGTGCCACCAATGTAAAATACGTCGGTAAGCTTTGTAATGTCCTTTAAGGTGAGGTCGGTGTTTAGGCTCATAAGCCCATAGCCCAGTCTCGCACCGTCAAGGAAAAGGGGAATATCATATTCTTTACAGATATCCGAAATATCTTTAAGCTCTTTCTTAGTGTACAAGGTGCCATATTCGGTGGGGTGAGAAATGTAAACCATACCGGGAAAAACCATATGGTCGTGACTATCGTCGCCATAGAAAATTTCCATATACTCTTTAAGGTCTTTAGCGGAAATTTTGCCTTCGTAGTGGGGAAGAGCCAAAACCTTATGCCCCGAATATTCAATGGCGCCTGATTCGTGAGCGTTAATGTGGCCTGTAGCCGCAGAAACAACACCCTCAAAATTTTTAAGCATAGAGGCAATTACAAGTTGATTGGTTTGCGTTCCGCCGACTAAAAACCTAACTTCTGCCTTTTTTGAGCCGCAGGCCTTTTTGATTTTTTCTTTGGCACTTTCACAGTAAGCGTCATTTCCATAACCTGAATGCTTTTCAAAATTGGTTTCGATTAGTTTTTCTAAAATTTTCGGGTGCGCACCTTCTATGTAATCACTTTCAAAATAAAGCATTATAAAAACTCCTTATACTAGTTTTTATGTTTAATCATCATAACCGTTTGGATTATTTTTCTGCCAGCGCCAACTATCTTCGCACATGCGGTTAACATCAAACTTTGCCTTCCAACCAAGAAGCTTTTCGGCTTTTGATGCATTGGCGTAAACTTCACCTAAATCGCCGGGACGTCTTGGGTCAATAACGAAAGGAACAGGGGTGCTTGAAGCCTTTTCAAAAGCATTTTTAAGCTCTAAAACGCTTGTGCCTTTACCAGTTCCAAGGTTAATAGCTTCACAGCCTTTATTTTCGTGTACCCATTTAAGAGCTTTAGCGTGGCCTTTTGCAAGGTCTACAACGTGAATATAGTCTCTAACACCTGTACCGTCGGGTGTGTCATAGTCATCTCCAAAAACGTGAAGCTTCTCAAGTTTGCCAACCGCAACCTGAGAAATATAAGGCATAAGGTTATTGGGGATACCTTTCGGGTCTTCACCAATAGTTCCGCTTTCGTGTGCGCCAATGGGGTTAAAATAGCGAAGAAGAGCAATGCTCCAATTATTATCGCTAATAAAAAGGTCTCTCAAAATATGCTCAATGAAAAGCTTTGTTCTGCCGTAAGGGTTTGTAGCGCCTGTTGGCATATCCTCTGTAAGAGGAACGGTATTGCCCTCGCCGTAAACCGTAGCAGAGCTTGAAAAAACAATTCTCTTAACGCCGTGGCGACGCATAACCTTGCAAAGTGAAAGTGTGCTTAAAATGTTGTTGTCATAATATTCAATTGGCTTTTGAACGCTTTCGCCAACCGCTTTGAGTCCCGCAAAATGAATTGCAGAATCAATATCGTTTTCGCTAAAGATTTTTTCTAAAGCCTCTTCATCGCAAACATCGTTCTCATAGAATTTTATTTCTTTTCCAACGATTTTTTCAACCCTTTTAATAGAGGTGATTTTACTATTGGAAAGATTATCTACAACAATGGGGTCAAACCCTGCGTTTATAAGCGAAATAAGTGTGTGGCTGCCTATATAACCGGCGCCGCCTGTAACTAAAACTGACATTTGAATTTCTCCCTTAACTATTTAATTTTATTCATTACAAGTCCTGTAATGAGTTTTGGATAAAAGTATGTAGATTTTTGTGGCATTTTTTGTCCTGCGCTGCCAACCTCAATAATTTGAGAAACACGTGTTGGATTAAGTATAAAGGCACAGTTGGCGCCACTATTTGTTTTTTCTATAGCCTCAGATACATCTCTTGTGTATTTTAGGTTAATTTGTTTTGCCAAATTTTCTTTATCAATGCCTAAAATCTCCTCTAATACAAGGCTATGAAGCACAGAAACATCTAAAGACCTAAGTGTTGGATGAAGATTTGGCAAAAGCTCTATAAGTGAAGTAGGGTCTTTAAGGGTTAAAAGGAAAAACCTTTCTTCGCAGTAAAAACCAAAAGAAATGTTGCCGTTTTCATACTCTTTTTTCAAATTTCTTTCAAGACTTTCTGCCGAGGTAACCTCGCCAACATAAAAATATTCACTGCATTTTGATAAAAGGTCTTTCATATCAAAGCTTTCAAGAGAATGAACAATTCTATGAGTTGGAAAAACAACAAGACCATCACATTCAGCAGGGACAAGCATCATCATAATATATTCACTGGCACTGTCTTCGCCTGTACCTTGTTTACGCATTGTATCTCTATAACGTAGACCTGTCTCGTACCTATGGTGCCCGTCGGCAATATAAAGGGCTTTGTCGCTAAAAAGCTTGGTGATTTCGGTAGTATCTGTGGTTTTCCAAAGCTTGTGGGTTACGCCCTCGTTATCCGTGAAGCAGTGAATAGGTTCGCCATTACTGGCTAAATCAATTTTTTCTGAAATTTTCTTGTCGCCATCTTCAAAAAGACAATAAACCTGAGAAAAGTTGCAAGAGGTCGCCATCATAAGATTAAATCGGTCTTCTTTTGCGGCAGAAAGGGTGTTTTCGTGGGGAATAACAACCCCTTCTTCAAAGTTTGTTAGCTTGGTACGGCCGATAATACCTTTTAGCTTATAATTTTGGCCGTCAACCTCAAAATCCTCTTCGTATATGTAAAAACAGTCTTCGGTGTCCTGCTTTAAAATTCCGCCTTCTTCAAAATCGTTTAAAGTTTTAGCGGCAAAGCAGTAGACATCCTCACCTTCCCTTGGAAGCTCAAGCCTAATAACATTATATGGATTAGTTTTAAGAAAGTTTTTCCTTTCTTCATCGCTTATTATATCATAAGGCGGGCAAACAAGTTCTTTTATATTGCCCGAAGTTTCTGCGTATCTAAGGGCTTTAAAGGGCTTAAAAACAGCCACTAATATCAACTCCTTTACAAAAAACAAATTTCTAAACTTTATTTTACAATGATTTCCTCTTTAAGTCAACGATTTAGGTAATATTTTTTGACAAAAAATCATAAAAATATTATGTACAACCTATAAGCAAAAAAACGGAGGAAAAAATGAAAAACGGATATTTAAGTATTATAGTTATATTAGCGCTCTCATTACTGCTTATGCCGCTTTTGGCAAAAACGGACAAGGTTCAAAATAATAAAGTAACTTCGTCAGATGTTTCATCTAATTCTAATGAGCTAAAAGGCGACTTGGTTTCGGTTTATATCAAAGAAGAAAAGAAGGTTGTTAGCGTACCGATAGAGGAATATATTTGCGGCACAGTGGCGGCCGAGATGCCGGCTGTTTATGAGAAGGAGGCGCTAAAGGCACAGGCCGTTTGCGCGTATACATATCTTTGCAAAAAAAGGGAAAGCAAAAAGGCAAGTGACGAATATGACATAACCGATGATTTTAAAACCGACCAAGCATATATAAATGAGCAAACCCGAAAGGACAGATGGGGTGAAAAGTACGATGTTTATGAGCAGAAAATCTTAGAAGCGGTTAGGGAAATTAAAGATAAAATTATTACCTACGACGGAAAGATAATTTTCGCGGCATATCATGCAATATCTTCGGGAAAAACAGAAGATGCAAAGAATGTTTGGGGCGGAGAATATCCATACCTTAAAGCCGTTTCCAGCGAGGGCGATTTACTTCATAAGGATTATCTTAGCGAAAAAACGGTTACTGAAACGAAGTTTAAAGAAGCTTTTGCTAATAAAGATGTTGAGTTTTCAGAAAATGCCAAAGAATATATAGGTGATATTCAAAAAAGTGAAAGCGGCACAGTGCTTAAAATTTTCATTTGCGGCAAAGAGTTTTCGGGAAGTGAAATAAGAGAGCTTTTTGACCTTCGTTCCTCGAATTTTGATATAAAATTTATAGAAAACAGCGGCTTTACTTTTTCTGTAAAGGGGTATGGGCACGGGGTAGGAATGAGCCAAAACGGAGCAAACTATTTGGCGCAAAGTGGAAAAAATTTTGAAGAAATAATATGCCATTATTATAGCGGTGTTAAAATAGAAAGTTATAGTAAATAAAAACGAAATAGCCTTTTTGCAAACCTTTGAGTTAATTTGAATTTTTAAGGAGAGCAAAAAGGCCTTTTTTTGTCAAAAAATATTGACTAAAGGGACTATATAATGTTATAATAGATTGAATATTTATATATTAAATAATATATAGGCGAAAAGAGGTGCGACCTTGAAAGGATATAAGACCGTTAAAAATCAGTGTTCTGCCGAAATTACTGTAAAAAGGTCGCGTTTTATAGCAACTATTTGCCCTTGTAAAAATGAAGAAGAGGCTGTGGCGTTTATAAATTCGCTTAGAAAAAAGTATTGGGACGCTACCCATAATGTTTATGCATTCGTGGTAAGGGAAAATAACGTTAAACGCTTTTCTGATGACGGCGAGCCGCACTCTACTGCAGGGCTTCCTGTTATGGAGGCTATCGAACATTTTGGCGTGACTGATGTTGCGGTGGTTGTTACAAGGTATTTTGGCGGAGTTTTGCTTGGTACAGGTGGGCTTGTCAGAGCATACTCAGATGCGGCAAATGCAGCTTTGAATGCCGCCGAGGTGGTTACCTTTTTACCTGCGAAAAAATTTAGGACAACATTTGCTTATGGTGATTTTGACCTGCTTAATAAAACACTTATTTCTTTGGGTGCTCAAATTTTAGAGTCGGATTTTAAAGAAGATATTTCACTTTGCGCCATTATTCCGGAAGAAAAGTTTGAAGCTTTAAATGAAAAATGTACCGATATTTTTTGCGGAAGAATTGTTTTTAACGATATCCAAGAAATTTTTTCGGGTTTTTGATAAAAAAATAAAGGTGTAAAAGACTTTTTGTCTAATAATATACTATATAAGTTTTTAAAGGCGGTGTACCGTTTGGATAGTATTAGAAAACTTACCGAAGAAATTGAAAAACAAACATTATCTGAAAGAGCGGTTCTAAGCGTAAACACAAAGGGTAGAGCTATCTACGAAGAACCGTGCAATTTGCGTACCGTTTTTCAAAGGGATAGAGACCGCATAATTCACTCTAAGTCTTTTAGAAGGCTTAAGCATAAAACTCAGGTTTTTTTAGCGCCTGAGTCGGACCATTATAGAACAAGGCTTACCCATACACTTGAGGTGTCTCAAATAGCGAGGACTATTGCCAGGTCGCTTAGACTTAATGAAGATTTAACCGAGGCTATAGCCCTTGGTCACGATTTGGGGCATACACCCTTTGGTCATGCGGGCGAGAGGGCGCTTAATGATATTTATCCCGGTGGATTTCGTCACTATGAGCAAAGCGCAAGGGTCTGTACAACCATTGAAAAAGATTTTGAAGGTCTTAACCTTACATACGAGGTTTTAGATGGGATTTTAAATCACACAAAGGGCGATTTGCCATCCACTTTAGAGGGGCAAATTGTTAGAATTTCAGATAAAATTGCATATATTAATCACGATATAGATGATGCTGTCAGGGCGGGAATAATCAGCGAAGCCGACATAGATAAAGATGTTTCTATAGTGCTTGGTGCAAATAAAAGCGAACGAATTGACACAATGGTTAAATCGGTTATAGAAAGCAGTACAGATATTATTCAGATGGACGCTCTTACTCTTTCGGCGTTTGACAGGCTTCACGACTTTTTGTTTGAAAGGGTGTATACAAACCCTGTAGCTAAAGGTGAAGAAAGCAAGGTTTATGGTATTGTTTGCGGTATTTATAAATACATTTTAGCCCACCCAAACCATCTTCCAGAGGAATATTCGGTTATTGTAGAAAAAGAAGGGTTCGAAAGGGCTATCACCGATTACATAGCGGGTATGACCGACCGCTTTGCAATAGAAATTTATGAGGACTTTTATGTTCCTAAATCCTGGGCACAGGAGAATAGATAGTTTTTTTATTATACTAAAAAGGAGGGGGAAGACCGTATGAGAATTTCAGAGGAAATTATAAATGAAATAAAGTATAAAAACCCTATTGAAGAGGTTATAGGCTCTTATGTTAATTTAAAAAGAGCGGGTAGAAATTTAAACGGTCTTTGTCCGTTCCATAATGAAAAAACACCCTCCTTTACTGTTTACCCAGACACCCAGTCGTTTTATTGTTTCGGTTGCGGCGCGGGTGGTGATGTTTTTACCTTTACAAGAAAGGCTGAAAATTTAGATTATCTTGAGGCGGTAAAGCGACTTGCCGAGCGTTCGGGGGTTAATATTCCTGAGGGTGATTATGACGATTCTTATATAAAGCTTAAATCACGTATTTTTGAGGTAAATCGCGAGGCGGCAAGGTTTTTTAATAAGTTCCTGTATACTGAGGGCGGAAAATGGGCGCTTGATTACCTTACAGGACGTGGCCTTACTGTAAGCACCATTAACCATTTTGGTCTTGGTGCCGCACCTGATGAATGGGATGCTCTTTTAAAGCATTTAAAGGCAAAAGGCTTCACATTAAACGAAATGGAACAGGCTAATGTTATAACAAAAAACAGTCGAGGCGGCTATTATGACCGCTTTAGAAACAAAGCGATGTTCCCAATAATTGATATAAATGGTAAGGTTTTGGGCTTTAGTGGCAGAAGGCATCCTAATGATGATAAGGGCGGTAAGTATATAAATACTTCTGATACGCCTGTTTATAAAAAAAGCAAAACCTTGTTTGGCTTTAATTTCGCAAAAAACCATTGTAGCGAACGACTTTTGGTTGTTGAGGGTAATATGGATGTTATTTCTCTTCATCAGGCAGGGTTTGAAAATACAATAGGAACGCTTGGTACCGCTTTTACAAGCGAACAAGCAAGGCTTTTGGCAAGGTATACTAAAGAGGTTATTTTAAGCTTTGATAGTGATGCTGCAGGACAAAAAGCGGCGGTTAGGGCTATGGAGGTTTTGGGGGATAGCGGACTTAAGGTTAGAATTCTCTCAATACCCGACGGTAAGGACCCTGACGAGTTTATAAAGAAAAATGGTAGCGAAAGGTTTAAAGCGGTGCTTGACGGTGCCGTAAATGAGATAGAGTTTAGGCTTTATAAAGCGGCAGAGGGACTCGATTTAAATCAAAATTCAGGAATGACCGAGTATTTAAACCGAGTGGCAATAAATCTTTCTGAGATTTCCGACCCTATTGCCGTTGACCTTTATTCAGGAAAGCTTGGAGAGAAGTTTGGTGTTTCCAAACAGGTTATTTTGGGCAAAATAAATGAGTTAAGGCGTAAAAAAGTACGCACTATACAGAAAAAAGAAATCAATGATATAATTAGGCCAAAGTTTAAAAGCGATGAAATTAACCCTGAAAAAATAAGGTTTATGAGGGGGGTTAAAGCGGAAGAGGAGATTTTATCCGTGTTAATGGCACACCCCGACCTTTTTAAAAGCCTTAGAACTTTAAGCGAAGATGATTTCATTTCACCGCTTAACATAAGGGTTTGGAAGGCAGTAAGCGAATGTTATAAAACCGATAGAAAATTCGATATTTCTATTTTTGGTGATGAGTTCACACCGGGGGAAATGGGATATATTGCATCACTTCAAAACCGTGAGTTCCCGTTTATAAATCCGGTTCAAAGTCTCACCGAAGCGGTTAGCGTTTTAAGGGAAGAAAAAGCAAAAAAGCTTTCGGCGAGCGTCGGTGATGACTCGGTCGATTGGGAAGAACAAATGAAAAAGATTATTGAAAATAAAAGGAGAAATTCAAATGGCGACTAAGAAAAGAGAAAATAACGAGGAAATTTTAGAGGCAGAAATCGAAACCAAAGAGGAAAAACAGGCTACGAACGAGTTTGATGATTTTGAAGCTGAACCGGAGGACCTTGCTGCTCTTTCGGCAGAGCCTCCCGTTTTGGATTTGGATTTTGATGAGCCAACAATAGATGAACTTGCTTTAGAAGAACTTGATGCAGAAAATTTAGATGAGGATATTTCAAATATTGAAAATATTTCTCTTGACGACCCTGTTAAAGTGTATCTTAAAGAAATTGGACGTGTTCCTCTTTTAAGCGGTAATGAGGAAATAGATTTAGCTCTTAGAATTATAGACGGTGATGATTCTGCAAAAAAACGTCTTACAGAGGCTAACTTAAGGCTTGTTGTTAGTATAGCTAAAAAATATGTTGGTAGAGGTATGCACTTTTTAGACCTTATTCAAGAGGGTAATGTGGGCCTTATTAAAGCGGTTGAAAAGTTTGACCATACAAAAGGATTTAAATTTTCTACCTATGCTACTTGGTGGATTAGACAAGCTATTACTCGTGCAATTGCCGACCAGGCACGTACAATTCGTATCCCTGTTCATATGGTTGAGACTATCAATCGTCTTAAAAAGGTTCAAAGCCAGCTTCTTCACGAAAACGGTCAAGAACCAACAGAAGATATGATTGCAGAGAGAATGGAACTTTCGGTTGAAAGGGTACGCGAAATTATGAGAGTAGCACAAGAGCCTGTTTCAATGGAAACTCCTATCGGTCCTGAGGAGGACAGTCGCCTTATGGACTTCATAAGAGATGAAGAGGCTTTGGCTCCCGACGATGCTGCGCTTAAAACAATCACTAATGAAGATATCGATGCAGTTCTTCACACCCTTAACGAAAGGGAAGAAGCGGTTATAAGACTACGCTTTGGCCTTCAAGACGGAAGATGCCATACTTTAGAAGAGGTTGGCAGCGAATTTAATGTTACAAGGGAAAGAATTCGTCAAATTGAGGCTAAAGCACTTAGAAAATTACGCCACCCAGTTCGCAGTAACAGATTTAGGGATAGGTAATTTATATGTTTTTAAATAATGAAACTGATTATGCGGTTAGAATTGTTGCAACCCTTGCAAAGCATAGCGAGAGGGTAGATGCGGCAAAAATTGCCGAAGAAACGGGAGTTCCGCAACGTTTTGCTCTTAAAATTTTGCATAGGCTTGTGGGCGGAAATATAGTTAAGTCTTTTAAAGGCAATAAAGGTGGTTATTTACTTGCCCGTCCCGCAGAAAAAATAACTGTTTTAGAGGTTGTTGAGGAAATTTACGGACCACTAACTCTTAACAGGTGTAAACACGACGGTAACTGCGGTTGTACACATCCAAACGGGTTTTGCGAATTTAAGGATGTGTTTTCAGATGTAACTACCTATATACGCTGTAAACTTTCGCATGTCAATTTTGCGCATAATTTACCTGAAAAAATGGGAGATTAGTAATGAAATTCACTTACAAAACAAAGGGTGTTTGTTCACGAGCTATTGAAATTGAAATAGAAAATGATATTGTGTTATCGGTAAAATACATAGGCGGCTGTAACGGAAATACTAAGGGTGTTGCGAGTCTTGTTGAGGGTATGAATGTAGATGAGGTTATTTCCCGCCTTGAAGGTATAAACTGTAATGGGCGCGGAACCTCCTGCCCTGACCAGTTAGCAAAAGCACTTAAACAGTATAAACCTTAAGATAGGTGATTAATTTGTCAAACGATTTTGATATGAAAATTGTAGGAGAGGTTCCTGTAGGTGAAAGCAAGAAGGAAGCTTCTCTTTACAGCGACACAACTGAATATGATACAGAAAAACAAAACGGTAATTTAAAAAGGGCTGAAACTCTTGGGAAAAAACTTGCAGAGGATTTCATTTTTAATATAAACAGTGATTCTCTTATGCTCGGTGAGGAAGAAAGTGAGCAGTTAAATTTACAAAAGATTTTACTTCTTTCCTTTACGGTAATGGCAGGTTTAGAAAAGTTTTGTCCTAATATTACCCTTGCAAATGCTGCGAGAAGTAGGTTTTTCGATGAGCTTTTGAGGCTTGATGAAAATCTTGCCAAAAAATCTTCTGATACAGGCGCATTTTCCTTTTATTATCTTTCTTTTAGAAGGGGAAATGACATAGAAAGACGTATAGGTCAAACCTTTGCTATGCTTTGCCTTCATGACGGCGATCCGATTTATCAAGAACTTGGTGAGGCAATTTATTGTTGGTTCTTTTCTAATGTTGAAAGACAGGTTCAAAACGTAGGTTTTGTTAACGGCCGGTAGCCAAACCGTTTAAACTTGAACCAGCCTAAAAGGGCGGTTTTAAGGTACCTTTTGGCTCTTTGTCGCATATAGGCGACAGATTCACGAGTATTTTAACAATGTAAAGGCAAAAATCCTACCTTCAAAATCAGGTTCGGATTATTCGCGTTTGCTTAAGGAGAATTTAATGAAAATTATAGTAGTTGGTGCAGGAAAAACAGGTAGACACCTTGTTCGTATGCTTACAAATGAAGGCCATGATGTAACTATTGTTGATAGTGATGATAAAACCTTAACAGATGTTTGCAATGCAAACGATGTTATGGGTGTTTCTGGTAACGGAGTTAATTTTTCTTCTCTTGATGAGGCGGGGCTTAGTGAAGCCGATGTTTTGATTGCAGTCACCGGCTCAGACGAGCAAAATCTTCTTTGTAGCTTGTTTGCCAAAAAGGTTGAAAATTGCTCAACTATAGCAAGGGTAAGAAATCCTGTTTATTTGACCGAAACCGAGTTTTTAAGGGATAGAATAGGTCTTACTATGATTATAAATCCCGAACTTTCGGCGGCGGCAGAAATACTTAGACTTTTAAAATTCCCTTCAGCTATTGACATTAACGTTTTTGCTAAGGGCAAGGTTGAGATGCTTACTTTTAAGGTTGGCAAAGGCACAGTTTTAGATAGTAAGGACCTTAGCTTTGTTCGTAATAAAATCGAAAAAGATGTCATTTTCTGTTGTGTAGAACGCGGCGGAGAATATTATATACCTTCAGGTGATTTTGAGCTTTTGGCAGGGGATAAGGCATCTATTATTATTCCGCCTAAAAAAGCCTTGTCATTTTTCAAAAAAATCGGTGTTGATACCCAGAGCGTTAAGGATGTTATGATTGTAGGCGGTGGTACCATTGCCGAATATCTTGCAAGTAGGCTTATTGAAAACGGTATAGATGTAAAAATTATTGAAATAAATAAATCAAGATGCGATGAGCTTTCATCAAAGCTACCTAAAGCACTTATAATTAACGGCGATGCTTCTGACAAAGACCTTTTGCTTGAAGAAGGTCTTAATACCGTGGGCGCTTTTATTGCTTTGACAGGCTTCGACGAAGAAAATATTCTTCTTTCTCTTTACGCAAAAGAAACAACAGGCGCTAAGGTGGTAACTAAGGTTGATAGAATTTCTTTTGACGACCTTATTAGTAAGCTTAATATGGACAGTATTATTTATCCTAGTAATATAAGTTCAGAGAATGTACTAAAGTTTGTTCGTTCAAAGCAAAATGCCGTAGGAAATAATGTTGAAACTCTTCACAAGCTGATTGAAGATAAGGTTGAGGCGCTTGAGTTTAATATAAGTAATAACTCTTCACTTATAGGAATTCCGCTTAAAGAAATGGAACTTAAAGATAACCTTATAGTTTGCGGAATTTTCAGAAAAAATCGTCTTATTCTTCCGGCAGGTGATAGCGTTTTTGAGGCAGGGGACAGCGTTATTGTTGTTACCAGTCACAAAAAACTTGGCAACATAGGAGATATATTAAAATAATTATGAATTACTTAATTATATTTTATATTTTAGGTTTTGTAATTAAAATCGAAGGCGTTTTACTTCTGCTTCCTGCGGTCGTGGGATTGATTTACGGGGAAAAAGAGTTTATTTCTTTTTTGATTTGCGCTTTTGGTTGCCTCATTGTCGGCATGCTTTCAACACTTAAAAAGCCAAAAAATCAGGTGTTTTTTGCAAAAGAGGGCTTTGTTACAGTTGCTCTTAGCTGGATAGTTGTAAGTATATTTGGTGCAATACCTTTTGTTTTGAATGGTGATATAAAAAGCTTTACCGATGCTTTTTTTGAAACGGTATCGGGATTTACAACAACGGGAGCTAGTATTTTAACAAATGTTGAGGCTCTTTCCCACGCTTCACTTTTTTGGCGTAGCTTTACACACTGGATAGGCGGTATGGGAATTTTGGTGTTTTTGCTTTCTCTGCTTCCTATAGCAGGTGGTGCTACAATGCACCTTATGAGAGCCGAAAGTCCGGGACCTCAGGTGGGTAAAATTGTTCCCAAAATCAAGGATACAGCGCTTATTTTATACATTATTTATTCGGTTATGACCGTGTTAGAGATTATAATACTTGTATGTGGTAAAATGCCGATTTTCGATGCGATTACACTTGCGTTTGGATCTGCGGGTACTGGAGGATTTGTAATAAAAAATACAGGACTTGCAGAATATACACCCTTTGCCCAGTATGTAATTGCAACCTTTGTAATCTTGTTTGGTGTTAATTTCAACGCATATTTTTTAATTACAAGAAAACGTTTTAAAGATGCCTTTCGTGTTGAAGAACTTCGTTGGTATTTTTGCATAATTTTTATTGCAGTTTTAGTGGTAACTTTAAATACATTAGGCGCATTTAAAACTGTTGAGGAGGCATTCCGCCACGCTTATTTTCAAGTGGGGTCGATAATAACAACAACGGGTTATGCTACAGTAGATTACAATATTCTTTACCCTGAGCTTTCTAAAACAATAATTGTTCTATTAATGTTTTGCGGTGCTTGTGCAGGTAGTACGGGCGGTGGAATAAAGGTTTCGCGTGTAGCAATACTCGTTAAGACAGTTAAGAGTGAAATTTCAAAAATCGTTCATCCTAACGCTGTTAAAAAAATACGTTTTGAGGGTAAGCCCTTAGATAGTACAGTTGTTAGTTCAATAAGTGTTTTTTTAGCTGCATATTTGTTTATATTTGCTACTTCTTTTGCAGTAGTTTCAATTGATAATTTTGATTTAACAACTAATTTTACGGCGGTAGCTTCGGCAATTAATAATATCGGACCAGGTCTATCAAAGGTGGGACCATCTGGTAATTTTTCTGAATTTTCAAATTTGTCAAAATATGTTTTAAGTTTTGATATGATAGCAGGTAGGCTTGAAATTTTTCCGATGCTTATATTACTAAGCCCTGCCACTTGGAAACGCTCGGCAATGCTTAGAAAACACAAAAAAGCGGCATAATAAAAATAAAAGATAAGCAAAGAAAAAACGCCTAAGGGAATTGTTCCCTTAGGCGTTTTGGTTTTGCATTATTACATTTCAAAAAACGCGTCTTCAACAGCGGCACATATTACGTGGTAAATAGGCAAGTGATATTCCTGAATTCTATAGGTTTCATTATGGGGTGCTTTAATGCAAATGTCGGCATTTTCGTTTAATTTGCCACCTTTTTCACCTGTCATACCAATCGTTGTAAGCCCTAAAGCCTTTGCAATTTTTACGGCGTGGTTAACGTTTTTTGCATTACCCGATGTGCTAAGACCAATAAAAACATCACCCTTTTTGCCAAGACCGTAAACCTGTTGTGCAAATATGTAATCGGGGTCAACGTCGTTACAGTAAGCGGTAATAAGCGCTGAAGATTCACAAAGATTAATGGCGGGAAGTCCGCACTGAAGATTAGCAATAAGCGTATCGTCTGCGCCATTTTCTTTTAATTGGTTTGCAAGTTTTTCGTCGGTCGGTCGGCGTTTTAAAAAGCCCTTCATAAGTTCGCCTACGATATGTGTGCAGTCGGCCGCGCTTCCACCGTTGCCGCAAAGTAGAACTTTACCGCCGTTTTTATAGCAATCGATTATTTTTTCGGTTGCAAGTTTAATATCGTTTGCAGAATTTTCTAGTTCCGGAAATCTTTCAATAAGTGCTTTAATTCTATCCATTTTTTATCTCCTAATTTTTACTATTTTGGCCGTAAACACCAACCGTAATGGCGGCGAAATCGCCTATATTCTCTAAAAGCTTTGCGGGAAGAACCTCGCAACAGTCCCATGAAATTTTAAGGGCTTCTTTTTCAATAATTTCTTTGCATGATTCCCAAATGCCGCTTCTGGACCTGGTGAAAATACTGCCGATAACAATTTTTTCGGGGTTGAGCAGGTCGATAAGAATCGAAAGACCGCGGCCTAAATACTCTCCACAAAGCCTGTAAACCTCTATTGCGGTTTTATCGCCGTGTTTTTCGGCAGCAATAGCAATAGATTTGGCGGTTATACCTTCGGGTGCAGTTTCGGGATTAAAGTAAAGAGGAGTTTCGCCGCGTTGATATGCCGCAAGGCCAAGGGTGTAGCCCAACTGCGCAATACCGCCGCCGCTACAAAAGCCTTCAAAAGAACCAAACTTTCCAAAACCTACGGGTCCGTTTTCACTAAGCCTTATGTGGCCTAACTCACCTGCATTACCGTTGGTGCCCTCGTAAAGCTTTCCATCTAAAATAAGACCGGCACCAAGACCTGTACCAAAGGTCATAAATATCATATTATTGCACCTGTCACCCGCACCGTATAACCATTCGGCAAGGGCGCAAGCATTTGCATCGTTTTGCAAATAGGTTGGTTTATTATATCTATCCTCAAACGCCTTTGTAATATGGAAATTATGTAGATTTGGCAAATTTGGAGGACAAACGATAAGCCCTTTTTTTGAATCGAGCGGTCCACCACAGGAAATGCCGATAACGTCGCAACCGTATTTGGGAACGAACTCATCTAAAATTTCAAAAAACTGCTCCATAATTTCGTCTGCCGATTTTGAAATATCGGTAGCAAAAGTGCGTTTATCGTTAATAATTATTTCTTTTTCGTCGGCATAGCCTGAGGTAACGGCACATTTTGTTCCGCCGACGTCAACACCAATTACTTTAATCATTTTTTCACCTATTTTTTCTTTTTTGGAAGTTCTTCAGTAAGAATTTTTATGAAGGAATCATAATAATATTTTGGGTCTTCTAAAATTTTATCCTTTAAAAAGTTTGCCTGTTCATCGTTTGGAAGCATAATGTCGAAACCAAAAAGAACAGTATCATTATTTTTAACTTTACAGCTAAGTGAAGAACCGAAATCGGTTTTTTTGATAACAATATCGGTATCACGCTCTGCTTTGTATCTCGAAAGCATTTTTAAAACTGCGGCATACACCTTGCTTTTTAGGGCGAGAGATATACTGTCACGCAGGGTTTCACTTAAATAAACGCCCTTTTCTAAAATGCGATACATATTTTTATCGTTATCCAAAGGGGAAATATAGCCGTCTTTTTCAAGCTCATAAACCGCGGTTTGAGCATCAAAATAGTTTGTTATGCCCTCGTAGTGCATAAGTTGAGCCATTTCAGTTATGGGAATCGGCTCGTTTATAGCGGCAAAAACATAGCATATTAAAATTTTCAAGTCGCCACTGTCGAAAATATTATCGGGTGTAATTTTTTCAAACTCGCTTTTCATACTTCCTCCTTAAAATTCATAAATTTTTGGAACAAGTTCATCATCTAACGAAAGGTTATCGGTGCCGCTTAAAGAGTAGCACTTTTTAAGGGTACAGCCGCATATTGTGAATATGGGTAAAAACTGCTCTAAAACATATTCGCTAATATCTTTTTCCCCGCCCATTGTCATTATGATAGTTACTTCTCTTTGCCCACTTATAGCGGGTTTATGGTTTCTTACAAATCTAGCGCTGAAAAACCTTTGAAAACGGTCCAAAAGGGCCTTTAAGGGCGCGGGTACACTGCCGTTATAAACAGGGAAAGCAAAAATAATTTTTTCGGACTTCTCAAACTGCCTAAAAAACTCGTTCAAATCATCTTTTGAACAACCATTTTTATTTTTGCAAAAACCACAGTCATCGCAGGGGAACGGAGAGGATTTGAAACAGTCAAAAAAACTTACGTTATCAAGATTTTTTATCTTATCCGAAAGGATTTTTTTGGTAAAAGAATCTTTTTTAGGTGAAGCGTAAATTACAAGAGTTTTACTATCCAAAATCACACCTCCATACAAAGTTATTATACAAGTTTTCTCCTCAAAGTTCAATAGAACAAACTAAAAAATAACTATTTTTTTAAAATAATCTAAAAAAACTTTAAATTTGACTTAATTTCTTGACACAAGGGGTTATTTGTTATATTATTATATAGATATTATAATAGATAATTATATGTGTTTTGAAGTGGAGGAAGTAAAATGAAAAACAATGAAAAGAATATGGAAACCGTTGTTTCACTTGCTAAGGGAAGAGGTTTTGTTTATCCCGGCTCTGAAATCTATGGTGGTCTTTCTAATACTTGGGATTACGGCCCGCTTGGTGTTGAACTTAAAAATAATGTTAAAAAGGCTTGGTGGAAAAAATTCGTTCAGGAAAATCCATATAACGTTGGCCTTGATAGCGCAATTCTAATGAATCCTCAGGTTTGGGTTGCTTCGGGACACGTTGGCGGCTTCTCTGACCCGCTTATGGATTGTAAGGACTGTAAAACCCGTCATCGTGCTGATAAGCTTATTGAGGATACAGGCGTTAACCCTGCAGGCTGGTCTTTCGAGCAGATGAGCGAGTACATTAAGGATAATAAAATCGCTTGTCCCGATTGTGGTTCTTGCAATTTTACTGATATCCGTAAATTCAACCTTATGTTTAAAACCTTCCAAGGTGTTACTGAAGATGCTAAGAACGAGCTTTATCTTCGTCCCGAAACTGCACAGGGTATTTTTGTAAACTTTTCTAACATTCAGCGTACAACACGTCGTAAACTGCCCTTTGGTGTTTGTCAGGTAGGTAAATCTTTCCGTAATGAGATTACTCCCGGTAACTTTATCTTCCGTACCCGTGAGTTTGAACAAATGGAGCTTGAGTTTTTCTGTAAACCCGGCACCGACCTTGAGTGGTTCGCATATTGGAAAGAATATTGCAAAAATTGGCTACTAAATCTTGGAATTAAGGAAGAAAACTTAAGACTTCGCGACCACGAGCAAGAGGAGCTTTCACACTATTCCAACGCTACAACCGACTTTGAATTTTTATTCCCGTTTGGTTGGGGCGAACTTTGGGGTATAGCCGACCGTACCGATTTTGACCTTAATGCGCATATGAAGGAATCGACTAAGAGCCTTGAATATTTCGACCAGGAAAGCGGCGAAAAATTTGTGCCTTATGTTATTGAGCCTTCGCTTGGCGCCGACCGCGTTTTACTTGCTTTCCTTTGCGAAGCATATGATGAAGAAACCGATGAGAAGGGCGACACACGTACTGTTTTAAGGCTTCACCCTGCACTAGCACCTTTTAAGGCTGCAGTTTTGCCTCTTAGCAAAAAGCTTTCCGAAAATGCTATGGAGGTTTATAACGCTCTAGCTAAAGACTATATGGTTGATTTTGATGATGCAGGTTCAATAGGTAAACGTTACCGCAGAGAAGATGAAATTGGTACACCTTATTGCATCACCTATGATTTTGATAGCTTGGAAGATGGTTGTGTTACCGTTCGTGACCGTGACACAATGAAGCAAGAGCGCGTTAAAATTGAAGACCTTAATGCCTACATTAAGAAAAAATTAGAATTCTAGTACCTTAAAAAATCTGCACACTTTTTTGTGTGCGGATTTTAAGGCTTTTCGGGGGAATAATTTTGGATTTAAAACGTATTGAAAATGCTGTTAAAGAAATTCTTTTAGCAATAGGTGAAGACCCTGAAAGAGAGGGCCTTTTGGAAACTCCCGCACGTGTTGCCAGAATGTATGAAGAGGTTTTTTCGGGACTTGAAAAGGACCCCAAGGAACACCTTAAAACCTTTGAAACAGGTCATGACGAGATGGTTGTTGTGCGCGACATTCCACTTTATTCAATGTGCGAACATCATTTGCTTCCTTTTGTTGGTAAGGCGCATATTGCATATATTCCAAGCGATGGTACAGTTATTGGCCTTTCAAAACTTGCCAGAATTGTAGATAGCTTTGCAAGAAGACCGCAGCTTCAAGAAAGGCTTACCGCGGGGGTCGCCGATTTTCTTTATGAGGAACTTAGTGCGCTTGGCGTTGCCGTTGTAATTGAGGCAGAACATCTTTGTATGACAATGCGTGGTGCAAAGGCCTCAGGTGCCATCACCTGTACTTCTGCGCTTAGGGGAGTAATGCGTTCAGATAGCCGAACAAGGGCCGAAGCCCTAAAGCTGTTGGAAAAAAGATGATGAGCGGTTATTTTTGTTTTAGGGATAAAAAGCTTTCCCTTTCTGGAAAAACAAATATAATGGGAATTCTTAATGTAACTCCCGATTCTTTTTCGGATGGCGGTAAAAACTTTTCTTTGAAAGATTCGGTTTCGGCGGCTATTTTAATGGAAAATGATGGTGCCGATATTATAGATATTGGCGGTCAGTCAACAAGGCCGGGCGCTACACCTATTAGTGAGGAAGAGGAATGGGATAGAATTAAGGATATTATTCCTGCGGTGCTGAGTAGTGTTAATACACCCGTTTCGGTGGATACTTTTTATCCTAGCGTTGCCGAAAAAGCCTTGGCGTTAGGGTGCCATATAATAAATGACGTAAGCGGTAATGTATCACCTGAAATGGCGAAGGTTGTTTCATATTTTGGCGCCGGTTGGTGCCTTATGCACAATAAAAAAGAAGAAACAAGTGATATTTCTGCTACAGTACATATTAACCTTTTAGATATGCTGCAAAAAGCAATGAGCCTTGGCATAAAAAGGGAAAATATATGTTTAGATGCGGGAATAGGCTTTTCAAAAACTCGAGAGCAGGACAAAGTGCTTATAAACGAAACCGAAAAGGTGAGGGTAGAGGGTAACGCATATTTGCTTGGCCTTTCAAGAAAAAGGGTTATTGGCGAGGCGCTTTGCCGTGAAACCGCGCCTGAGGAACGTGACTTTGGAACTATTGCGGCCAATATAATTGGTGTTATCGGCGGCGCAAATATTTTAAGAGTTCATAACGTAGCGGCTACAAGAGATGCTTTAAAGGTTGCTGATTTTCTTTTAGCCAAAGAAATTTAAGGAGTAATTTAAATGATAAGCAAAAATTCAAAGCTTTTACTTACCTTAGGTGCAGTTTATCTTATATTTTGGGATGTTTTTGCACTTTTTTCTATCGGCGAAATGGATGGAGCAGCAATTTTTAGTACTGTTTTTTTAAACTTTTTGCCTTGTAAAGCTCTTTTGGGTGTAACCATTTTGTTAAACCAAAACGAAAATGAAATGGCAAACATTTTTGGCAAAATTACTGCAGTTATATCTTTAATTTTTGCTGTAATACATACCATAACCCTAGTTTTCCAATTTGTTTTGATAATAAAAGGCGAGGGTGCTACAGGTACTCTAGAATGGTTTAATATCGCAAACTTTGTTGGTGGAATTTTGGTTTTGGTTGCAATTTTCTTCCTTACTAAAACTGTTTGTAATAAAAAATTCCAAAAAACCACTTTGTCTATATCGCTTATGGCTATTGTAATTTTTATTATTTGCCATATTGCAGATATTGTTTTTGCGGTAAAATCACTAACTCAGGCAGGTGTTTCAGGGCTGGGCGCATTTATGTCAGAGTGCCTTACTGCCGGTTTTGTTGTTTGGATTATAGGAATTTTGGCATATCTTTTAGTTTTCACAATTCCTACGGGTGTTTTTGAAGAAAAAACAAAGGAAAATGAGTAATGGAACAAATTATAATTAAAGGACTTAAAATATTTGCTTATCATGGAGTTAATCCTGAAGAAACCGAAAACGGTCAAGATTTTCTGCTTGATATAACTATGTATGCAAATTTAAAAAAGGCAAGAAAAAGTGACGATTTAGAGGATACAATAAACTACGCTAAGGCTAGAAAAATAGTTAATGCCGCTATGACGGACAGGCCTTATAAGCTTATTGAAAGGGCGGCAGATGAGATTGCCTGTCGTTTACTTCAAAATTTTAGTAAGCTTAAAAAGGTTGAGGTTTTGCTTAAAAAACCAAACGCGCCAATGTCTTGCGAGTTTGACTATGTTGCTGTAAGGGTGAAAAAATGTCGATAGCATATATTGGGATAGGCACAAATATAGGGGATAGAAAAGAGAATATTTTAGCGGCTTTGGAGGCTATAAACCTTATTCCAAATACAAGGGTTTTAAGTGTTTCAAAAATTTATGAGACAGAGCCTTGGGGCTATTTAGAGCAAGATAAATTTTTAAATGCCGCCGCTAAGGTCGAAACTAGCTTTGACTCTAAAATGTTTTTAGGTATGCTGCTTGGAATAGAGGCGTCTATGGGCAGGGTGAGAAGTATTAAAAATGGTCCAAGGGTTATTGATTTAGACCTTTTATATTTCGATGACGAGGTGTCTTGCGACCCAAACTGTATTTTACCTCATCCAAGAATTATGGAAAGGGCTTTTGTCTTAAAGCCGCTTAGCGATATAAAAAGTTCGAAGGAAATTTTGTCCGCTTTAACGAATAGTGATTTAAGTGGAATAGAAATATATAAATCTTAAGGAGAAACTTTATGTGCGGATACGTTGGTTTTACTAATAATTTAAAAAGTGGCGAGGATAAAACCGTTTTAAAGAATATGATGGATTCAATAGCCCACCGCGGACCCGATTCAGAGGGTATGTATGTAGGCGAGGATATGTGTTTAGGTTTCCGTCGCCTTAGCATTATCGACCTTTCGGAAGGTCATCAACCCCTTTATAACGAAGACGACAGTTTGGTTCTTACCTTTAATGGTGAAATTTATAATTTCCCTGAAATTAGGGAAGACCTTATTTCGAAGGGCCATATTTTTAAAACCCGTACCGATAGTGAGGTTATTTTGCACGGCTTTGAAGAGTACGGCGAAGAGATTGTTGTAAAGCTTCGCGGAATGTTTTCTTTTGTTATTTGGAATAAGAAAACAAAAACCCTTTTTGGCGCGAGAGATAGGTTTGGTATTAAACCTTTTTACTACGCAAATATGGGCGATACCTTTATGTTTGGCTCAGAAATTAAGGCGTTTTTGCATCATCCTAATTTCGATAAAAAACTAAATAGAGAACAGCTTGAACATTATCTTTCTTTCCAATATTCACCTATGGAAACCACATTTTTTGAGAATGTTTTCAAGCTTTTACCCGCGCATTATTTTACCTATAAAGACGGTAAAATGAAAACAACTCGTTATTGGCGACCGAATTTTAATGCAGAGGATAAAACCTTTGAGGAGTATGCCGAGATTATAGATAAAGCTATAAATGAATCGGTTGAGGCACACAAAATCAGCGACGTAGAGGTTGGTTCTTTTCTTTCGGGCGGTATAGATTCTTCATATATTGCTTCTGCCGCAAAGGTGGACAAAACCTTTACAGTAGGCTTTGGCGAAGGCGCACATTATAGCGAAATTGATTTTGCTAAAGAATTTTCCGCAACCATTAATACTAAAAACGAAAGCAAGGTTATCACCTCTAAGGAATTTTTTGAAACATTTCCTTTGGTGCAATATCATATGGACGAGCCACTTGCCGACCCTGCCTCAATAGCCCTTTATTTTGTTGCAAAGCTTGCAAGCGAGTCGGTTAAGGTTGTGCTTTCGGGTGAGGGCGCAGACGAGCTTTTTGGCGGTTATCGTATATACTGTGAGCCGATTTCTTGCACAGGCTATAATAAAATACCAATGCCTATTAGAAGGGTGGTTGGCGCAGTTGCTTCTGTTTTACCTCAAAAACGCGGAATCAATTTCCTTGTTAGAAGAGGCAAAACCCTTGAGGAAAGGTATATCGGCAACGCGAATATGTTCACAAAACGTGAACGCGCGGCAATACTTAAGGGCGGAAGTAAGGCTTTGGCTCCGAACAAACTTTGTGAAAAGTTTTACTCGGAAGCAAAGACGTATGATGATATTACTAAAATGCAGTATCTTGATATAAATATGTGGCTTATGGGTGATATTTTGCTTAAAGCCGATAAAACAAGTATGGCTAACTCTCTTGAACTCAGGGTTCCATTCCTTGATAAAGAGGTTATGAAGTTGGCAGAAAAAATCCCAACAAAGCATAGGGTTTCGCCTACGAACACAAAACGCGCGCTTAGAGCGGCGGCAGATAAAACCATTCCTACCTGTACGGCTTCAAGACCAAAGCTTGGCTTCCCGGTGCCTATTCGTGTTTGGCTTAAGGAGGAAGAGTATTATAACAAGGTGCTTTCAATGTTTGAAAGCGATATAGCAAACGAGTTTTTCAAAACAAAGAAGCTTGTTAAAATGCTAAAAGACCATAAAAAAGGCAAAGCCGATTTAAGCCGCCGAATTTGGACGGTTTACACCTTCCTTGTTTGGTATGAAGAGTTTTTTGTAAAAAGGTAAAACAAAAACCGTAGCAAACTTAAAGTTGCTACGGTTTTATCTTTCTTAAAATTAGATGTCACAAAACAAATTGTTTTATCGTTATAAATATGTAGGCTTGTTTTAAGGGGTGATTATATGATAACTTTATACCTTATGGAAATAGAGGAGAAAGAAGATAAATTTAAATTTGAAAAGATATATTATAAATATCGCAAACTTATGAAATACATAGCTTTTGATATATTAAAAGATGAACAGCTTGCCGAGGATGCGGTTCAGGAGTCATTTATTAGACTTACAAGACATTTAAATAGAATAGAAGAAGTGGATTCATATAAAACCAAAGCTTTTATAATATTAATTATAAAAAGTGCGGCTATTGATTTGTCTAGAAAAGAGAAAAAACAATATTTGGAAGTGTTACACGAAAACCTTGAAAATTTTTCTACGAGTGTAACAGTCGAAGACAATATAGAAACAAACGAAATAGCGGCGAAGATAAATGAATTGCCTATAATTTATAGGGATATATTACAACTTAAGGTTTATCATAATCTTTCCGACAAAGAAATTGCGGATGTTTTAAAAATTTCAAATTCCGCTGTTAGAAAGCGTCTGGAAAGGGCGAGAAAAACTTTCGAAAAAATTTTGAAAGGGGGAGCAAGAAATGAAGTTTCAGTTGGAAAAAGCGTTTGATATTTATTGTTATAATTTATGCAAAACATTGCCCTCAGAAAAAGAACTTGAAAAAGTTTCATTTTCTTTGTCTTTTGAAAAGAAAATGGAAAAATTAATTTTAAAACAAAGGCAGTTTTGGTTTTATACTTTAAATACATTTGCCAAAAAGGCCGCTGTCATTACTATAATACCTATAATAGTTTTAATATTAACCTTGACCGCCATTCCAAAATTTCGCAACTCTGCGCTTGATTTTGCTTATAAAACCTATACAGGAATATTTTTAGATTCTTTTTTTGAAAACGAAGGTAATGTAGAAGATTATGAAGAAAAGATTATAATCACACCTGCAAAACCGTCGTATATTCCAAAAGATTTTACTATAATCGAAGAGGTAAATTCTGATTATTTGGTTAAACTTGTTTATTCAAATGGGGAAGGGGAAAATATTTGCTATACACAAACAATTAAGGATAGTAATCTTTTAGAAGAATATAAAAAGATTGACTATAAAAAAGTGTCTATAGGAAAGCAAAAAGGTATTATGTTTACACTGGATAGTCAAGTAAATGTTATATTTTATGATATGGACTATATTTATTCTCTTTCGGGAAAAGTATCCAAAGAAACCTTATTAAAAATAGCAAATTCCATATTAGAATAGTTTTTAAAAGGTCACAAAGTAAGCTGCCTTTTCGTTATTTATTAATGAAAGGGGGAACAATGCGTACAGATAAAATATATTTATGTTATATGGGATGAAATGTTTTAAATTTAAAAGTTTATTTATATTGTGTGTACAATATAAATACTTCAGAGGGGGAAGAGAAAATGAAAAAAAGGATTTTTATATTTTTAATAATTTCATTATTGCTTTTCTGCGGTTGCGAAGAGGTCGATAAAAAAACAAACACAACATCTAAGTTAACTTCTTCAAAAAATTTGACGGTTAATTCTAAAATAAGCAATACAAATTTTGATGATGATTTTATAGAACCGCAAGGAGAAACAAAACTTACTGAAATTAGCTCTAAAAAATTAAAAAAAATTCCTAAAAATACTTCATATAAAAAAATATTTGAAGTTATAGGAAAAGGCGCAGATTTTTATAATGGTAATCTGGCAATGTATAGAATAGATAAAGAAAAAATATTAGCTTTGTATTTCAAAAAAGAGACGGATTTATGTACATATTCAGGCGAAGAACTGTTGGAATTTGCTATTACACCTAAAACAATAGAAGAATTAGGCGTTGATGTAAGCTCTGGAGATGGATATATTTATGGTATTGTAGTTTATAAAGATGGTGGGGTATCCATTTATTGTCCGGGAAATAATATGTATTACGAATTAGGATTATCTAAGGCAGAAATGGAGTTCTCTGATAAAAGCAAAGCAAAAAAAGAAGATATAACTCTTTATGGCGAAGTAGTTGTTTTTTATCAAGAGGTTTTGGAGTCTTTCCCGGCTCAAGTAATATGCGAAAAGGTTATAATTCTTAAATAAAACAAAAAGCACGAAGAGGATATCCTCTTCGTGCTTTGATTATTTATTTTGTACCGAAAATTCTATCACCTGCGTCGCCAAGACCGGGAAGAATGTAACAGTTTTCGTTTAATTTGTCGTCAAGCCCTGCGCAGTAAACCTCAACATCGGGGTGAGCCTTAGTGAAAGCTTCAATACCTTCGGGAGCGGCGATAATGCACATAAACTTAATGGCAACGGGGTTGTACTTTTTGATTTTTTCAACCGCGTCAATCGCCGAGCCGCCTGTTGCAAGCATTGGGTCAAGAACGATAACCTCGCGCTTGTCAAGGTCGGCAGGTAATTTACAGTAGTAATCAATAGGCTCGTGTGTGTCGTGGTCGCGGTACATACCAATATGACCAACCTTAGCGGCGGGGATAAGACTTAAAACACCGTCAACCATACCAAGACCTGCACGGAGAATGGGCACGAAAGCAAGCTTTCTACCCTTGATAACCTTTGTTGTTGCAGTCATCATAGGGGTTTCGGTTTTAACTTCGGTAAGTGGTAAATCTCTTGTTGCTTCATAGCACATAAGCATTGCAATTTCGCTTACAAGCTCGCGAAACTGTTTAGAGCCTGTGCGCTTGTCCCTAAGATAAGTTAGCTTGTGCTGAATAAGGGGATGGTCAAGAACTATAACTTTTTTGTTGTCCATTTTTTCATTCTCCTTTAAGATTTTTTTCTTTTTCTCTTTCAGCTTGCGATTTTCTAAGGTAAATTGGTGTTATTTCGTCGGGAGATATGGCGTCCTTACTTTCCCTAAGAGAAGCATTTAGCGCAATACCTACGGCGTTTTGGTAAATTAGGCTTTCAGGCGCCAAGGTGCCATATTTAGCACTCACTAAACCGTAAAAAAGCTTTGCACCTTCGCCAACGTATATAACATTATCTTTATTATATAATGTTTCAAGTTCGTTTTCAAGGTCTTTTGCAAGTGAAATTCTATCCTTTGTAATTCTTTCGATTTTACCCTCGTTAACTTTAAAAACAGCATTATAAAATTGGTTACATCTTGCATCCATAAGGCAAAAAACGGTAGCGTTTAGGCCAGGTATGTTTTCAAGACCAAGAGCCATACTTTCAAGCGCAGAATATGAGAAAACCGGTTTTTTATCACCAAAAGCGAGGCCTTTAATCGCGCTTATCCCAATTCTAACCCCCGTAAACGAGCCGGGACCGGCATTTATAGCAAAGGCATCAATATCCTTTAAGGTTAGTTTGGTGTTTTTAAGTAGCTCACAAACCATAGGCATAAGCGTTTCGGAGTGGGTTAGGGGAATATTTAAAAAGGCGTTTCCTATAGTAATGCCGTCCTTGGCTATTGCGGCGGAAACCGATTTTGCAGTACAGTCAATAGCTAAAACTTGCATATCAAAACTCCTTTAGAAAATTATCATCGGCGGTTATTTTAATGCTTCTTTTTTCTTCACCCATACCGCTTATGCTAACAAAAATTGTATCAGACGGAAGGGCGGAAGCAATATTTTCGCTCCATTCAATAATAAGTACCGCATCTTCATCCAGATAGTCAAAAAAGCCAATAGAGTAAAGCTCGTCTTCATCTGAAATACGGTACATATCAAAATGGTAAATTTTAAGTCTGCCACCTATATATTCGTTAATAAGCGCAAAGGTGGGTGAGGTAACGTCGTCATTAAACCCAAGGCCCTTGGCAATTCCGCTTGTAAAACAGGTTTTACCCGCACCAAGACCGCCTAAAAAGGCGATTACTGTTTTTCCTTTTATTGCCTCACCAAGCCTTTTTCCAAGCTCGGCCGTACTGGTTGCAGAGGCACTTTCAAATACTAGTTCCACTTAAAAAAAGACTCCTTTTACGTAAAATTTTATACTATCATAGGGTATTATAACACATTTACAAAAATTTTAAAAGTATTTACTTGAACATTTTAGTATTTTCTTATATAATAAGTCTATCTTAAGAATTAGAAAAAAGGGGGCGGCAAGGTGAAAGGTTTTTTGAACTCGGTTGCCGATTATATCCGCGAGTGCGATAAGTGGCTTTTTATTCTTTGCATTGCCGCGGGCGGTTACGGTTGTTTGGCTGTTTTAACCTCCACTCGTTACCTTTCTAGCACAAGACAGTTTTATACTCATGTGGCAATGCTTTTTGTTGGCGTTATTGCCGTTATTTTTATTTCCCATTTTGATTATAATATATTCAAAAAACTTTGGCCCATTGTAGCGGCGGCAACCCTTATACCTGTTATTCTCACATTTTTTATTGGTTTTGCCCCTGTGGGCACCGATGATAAGGCTTGGCTTATGCTACCCGGCGGTATTACATTTCAACCGTCTGAGCTACTGAAAATCGGTTTTATAATCACCTTTTCTCTTCATTTGGAAAGGCTTGGGGAGGATATAAATAAGCCTTTAAAGCTTATTCCCGTTTTGGTGCATGGCGCGTTTCCCGTTTTGCTTATACATCTTCAAGGTGATGACGGCTCTGCAATGATTTTTGCGGCAATTATGTTAGCGCTGCTTTTTGTTTCGGGTCTTAAAAAGAGGTATTTTGCGATTTTCTTTGGGCTAATTTTGGTTGCGGCTCCGCTGATTTATTTTTTGGTTATGACCCCCGAACAACAAGCGCGTATACAAATTATGTTTGATTTAGAGGCTGACCTTCAAGGCGGCGGTTGGCAACAATGGCGCGGAAGAATTGCCCTTGCAAACGGCGGTTTTTGGGGACAAGGTCTTTTTAAAGGTGAACTTACCCAAACGGGGGCTGTGCCCGAAAGCTTTAATGACTTTATTTTTGTAAGCATTGGTGAGGAGCTTGGCCTTGCAGGTTGTACCCTCGTACTTATAATTTTGGCTTCTATTTGCCTTAGAATTTTACGCATTGGCTCACTGGCTAGGGAAAAATTCGGAAAATATATTTGTGTTGGAGTTTTTACAATGCTACTCGCCCAAATTGTTATAAACCTTGGTATGTGCCTTTCGATAACTCCTGTTATCGGCGTTACCTTGCCGTTTTTCAGCGCGGGCGGAACCTCGCTTTTTTGCCTTTTTATTAGTATGGGCGTTATAATGAGCGTTTATATGCACAGAAATTCAAGGGTTATGAGAATTTACGATTAAAAAACACTTGAATTTTTGGTTTTGTTGTGCTATAATCACCTAGTAATTTAATTTATTTTGTAAATGCGTTGACGAAGAAAAGTAGGTAAAACTTCTTTGGTCAGAGAGGGGCGCCCTTGGGCTGAAAGGTGCCTTGCAAAGTATTTTACTGAAGTTCACTTCTTAGCAGTGCTGCTGAAATTTTAAGTAGGTGGCAACGGTAAACCCCGTTACAGGTTGCGAGAGTGTTTGCTCTTTTAATGTCAGAGCAAAAAGCTGGGTGGTACCGCGGAGTATGTATTTTTACACTTCGTCCCTTAAAGAATAAGGGGCGAAGTTTTTTTGTGCCTTAAAACAAATATTTGTAGGAAGGAACTGATAAAATGAAGCAAAAACTTGAAGAAATCAGAGTAGCCGCAAAAGCGGCTCTTAGCGCGGCAAATGACCTTGCCGCTATTGATGAAATTCGCGTTAAGTTTTTAGGTAAAAAAGGTGAGCTTACCGCAATTTTAAAACAAATGGGGTCGCTTAGCCCTGAAGAGCGCCCTATTATGGGACAACTTGCTAACGAGGTTCGCGCCGATTTAGAGGGCGAGATTGCAAACTTTGTTACAAATATGAAGGCGAAGGCTCAAAGCGAACGTCTGGAGAAAGAGGCAGTTGACATTACTATTGATGGAACAAAGCCTGAAATCGGCGGTCTTCATCCCATAAATTCTGCGCTTAATGACCTTATTGATATTTTTCGTTCAATGGGCTTTGATGTTGTTGATGGTCCTGAGGTTGAAACTGAGTATTACAATTTCGAGGCGCTTAATGTTCCCGCTGACCACCCCGCACGTGATATGCAGGACACCTTCTATTTAGCCGAAAATTTACTTCTTCGTTCACAAACTTCGGCAACACAAATTCGTACAATGGAAAAGCGCAAGCCACCTATTCGTATGATTTGCCCCGGTAGAGTTTATCGTGCCGACGATGTTGACGCTACACATTCTCCTGTTTTCCATCAGGTTGAAGGTCTTGTAGTTGACAAGGGTATAACAATGTGCGATTTAAAGGGCACACTAGAGCAAATGGCGAAGGAAATTTACGGTAAAGATACAAAGGTTAAATTCCGTCCTTCATTCTTCCCGTTTACCGAGCCCAGCGTTGAGGTTGACGTTTCTTGTAGTGAATGTGGCGGAACAGGTTGCCGTGTTTGTAAAGGCTCGGGTTGGATTGAAATTCTTGGTGCAGGTATGGTGCATCCAAGGGTTTTGGCGGGTTGTGGAATCGACCCTGAGGAATATTCGGGCTTTGCTTTTGGTATAGGCCTTGACAGACTCACAACAACAAGACATAAAATCAGCGACATACGTTTACTTTTTGAGAACGATGTTCGTTTTCTAAAACAGTTTAAGTAAGAAAGGTGGGTTTTTAAAATGAAAGTATCTTTAAATCAACTTAAAAGCTATGTTGAAATAAATGTAGAGCCTACCGAACTTTGCGACCGTATGGTAATGGCGGGTTTTGAAGTAGAGGAAATTATTAACACCGGCGAAACAATGGAAAACGTTGTAGTTGGTAAAATTTTAGAAATAACTCCTCACGAAAATTCTGACCATTTGGTTATTTGTCAGCTTGATGTCGGCAAGGACGAGCCTGTGCAAATTGTTACGGGCGCAAACAATGTTTTCGAGGGTGCGTTCGTTCCCGCCGCACTTCACTGCTCAAAGCTTCCTAACGGGATGACCATTAAAAGCGGAAAGCTTCGCGGCGTTGTTTCAAACGGTATGCTTTGTAGCGGCGAAGAGCTTTGTGTTACCGAAGAAATGTATGAAGGCGCTTCGGTAAACGGCATTTTAATATTAAAGGGTGAACCAACTCCCGGTACCGATATGCGCGAGGTTTTGGGGCTTAACGACTGGATAATTGATTTTAAAATTACCGCAAACAGACCCGACTGTCAAAGTATACTTGGTATCGCAAGGGAAATTTCGGTTGTGCTTGGCACAAAGTTTACCTTGCCCTGCACAGAATATAAAACTGTTTCGGGCGACATTAACGAGAAAATTAGCGTAGAGGTTAAAAACTATGACCTTTGCCCAAGGTATATTGGTCGCTACGTTAAAAACATTAAACTTGCACCATCACCCGACTGGCTTAAAAAAGCGCTTATCGCTTCGGGTATGCGCCCAATAAATAATATTGTTGATATTACAAACTTCGTTATGCTTGAAACAGGTCAACCGCTTCACGCTTTCGATTATCGCGATATAAACGGCCAAAAGATTATTGTAAGAACCGCCGCCGACGGTGAGAAAATAACTACCCTTGACGGTAAAGAGCACACCTTAAACAGTAGTATGCTTGTTATTGCCGACGAGAAAGAACCTTCTTGTATGGCGGGAATTATGGGTGGACTTAATAGCGAAATCAAGGAAGATACAACCGAGCTTTTCCTTGAATCCGCCAAATTCAGAAGAGACAGTGTTCGCCGCACTGCTCGCGCACTTGGAATTCGTACCGAATCAAGCGCAAGGTATGAGCGTGGAACCGATATTATGAACACAAAGTTTGCCTCCGACCGTGCTCTTAGCCTTATTTCAGAGCTAGGCGCAGGTGAAATTGTTGAAGGTATTATTGATTGTAACGATGGTCTTCCTGAAGAAAGAATGCTTGATACCTCTGTTTTAAAGGTTTGCGGACTTCTTGGTGTTTCGATTTCGGGCGAGAAGATGTGTGACATTTTAAATAGTCTTCATATTCCTACAACACTTGAAGGTGATATACTTCATAGCAAAATACCTTCTTTCCGTGATGATATTGAGTTTATGGCCGATATTGCCGAAGAGGTTATGAGAATTTACGGTTATGACCATATTGTTGGAACACCTATGAATGCAAAGGTGCTTCGCGGAACAGTAACCAAGGAAAGAGCGGTTGAGGATAAGCTTAAAACTGCCCTTATCGCTAATGGTATGTATGAAATTGCTACCTATTCTTTCATTTCTAAAAACGCTATTGAAACTCTTGATTTGGCGGAGGACGATGAAAGAAATAATATCGTTTATATTAAAAATCCCCTTGGTGACGAATATAGCGCTATGAGGACACAGCTTGTAACCTCAATGCTAACTGTCCTTGCTACAAATATTAACCGAAAAATACCTTCGGCAAGGTTCTTCGAGATTTCAAAAAGGTTTGTTCCAAAGGCATTACCCCTTACCGAACAACCTCTGGAGCTTAAAACCTTATGCCTTGGTGTATTTGGCGAAAAGGAAGATTTCTTTACCCTTAAAGGCTTGGTTGAACAGGTTATGTCGCTTTGTTCGCTAACACCTAAATACGAAAGGGCAGACGAAGGATATTTGCATCCCGGCAGAAGCGCAAAGGCTACTGTAAATGGGGAAACCTATGCGGTATTTGGTGAGGTTCACCCCAAAACTGCAGAAAAATATGGTTTTGACGCAAGAGTTTTGGTTGCCGAAATTTATCTAGATAAGCTTATCGGTACTGAGAAGCCTCTTGTAATTTATGAGCCGCTTCCAAAATTCCCTGCAGTTAGCCGCGACCTTGCAATGCTTTGCGATAGAAATATGCCTATCGGCGAGCTTACCGAAATTATCAAAAAGGCAGCAGGCAAATCGCTTGAAAATATTGCCCTCTTTGATATTTATGAAGGTGCTCAAATTCCCGAAGGCAAAAAGAGTGTTGCCTTTAACCTTACGCTTCGTTCTAAGGAAACAACCCTTACAGAAGAAATGGTAGAAACGGTTATGAATAAGGTAGTTTCTAAACTGTCAGCCGCGGGGGCCGAGCTTAGAAGATAATATAAGACAAAAAATGCGGACTGTAGCGAGACTTCTCTAAGGGAAGTCTCGCAGTTTTATTCGCCAAAGGCGAGTTATATTGCTTCGCAGTGATATTCGGCTTTTAGCCGAGTGGTATTCGCTTCGCGAGTTTTGGTGGCGAATAAAATAACACTGAAACCGCAAGGTTTTAATATCACTATTGCCAAAGGCAATAATATCACTCCGACGAAGTCGGAATAAAACTTGAAAGACCATCGTTTCTTATGTATAATAAATTTAGAGGTGATAACTTTGGCTGATAGTGTTTTAAGAGATAAAGCAAAAGAATTTGCAAAAACTGTTATTTTTATTTGTCGCGATATGAAATCAAATCATAAGGAATCAGTTTTGATAAATCAATTACTTCGTTCTGCAACATCAATCGGTGCTAATTTACACGAAGCACAGTATGCACAGGGAACAAAAGATTTCATTTCCAAACTTGAGATTGCTCAAAAAGAATGTTATGAAACTGAATATTGGCTTGAACTTCTATTTGAAACAAAATGTATGTCAGAGGAAATCTATAAGGCATTACAAAACGATTGCGGTGCAATTCGAAGAATGTTAATATCTTCACTCAAAACTATTAAATCAAAGTAGGGGTTTGGGATTATCTCAAATATGCATTTTTACATACAAATGTGATGCTAGTTCTATTCAGGCTGAATCCTGCAAAAAAATATTCGCACTAAATTTAGTGCGAATATTTTTTTAATCAACATATATTTCCATTGCTTTATAACAATTTACTGTTTCGGTATCAGCATTGTTAAAATTGTTTGAATAAGTTTGTAAACTGCCTGAAGGATTAATCGCTAAACCAGTCAAATCAAGATATGCATCATAAAATTCTTTAATTGCATCATAGGCTTCCTCGTATTCTTCTGGTGGGTTTTGTAACGCCTTCATTAAATCAGAAACCGCTTCTTGGTTACTTTTTATGCTCGATATTTTACTTTTGAAACCGCTATCAGAAAATAAAGCTGTAAGTGAATCATTAAAATCGTCATTAAAACCGTAACCATTGCTGCGCGTATACTTATCAGTTTTAGAATCCCACTCTTCATAAATAGTGTTATACCAAACAGATTTTATAAGATTTCCAGTACTTTCCGCCTCGGTAGCACCAAGCAACATCGTTGTTGTGGCAGATTTAAGGTTTTCCGAATAATCTGCACTGATTTTTGCCGATTGATGGTTTTTAATTATGGAACCAACAATAATTCCAGCACCTATTAATATTGCAACTATTATTGCAATTATTATGTATTTTTTTGCAGACTTTTTAACGGTCTGTAAATTTACCGAAGCGATTTCAACTTTTTGTGGCGCGGATTCGTCGGAAATTTCGTTTTTCTCCGAAACAGGACATCCGCATTTAGGGCAAGCGTCTGCATAGGGTGGCATTTCTGTACCACAGTCTTCACAAATAATAGGAGTTTCTTCGGTAATAATCTTCTCTACCAACTGATAACCACAACTAGGACAAATCTTTGCTTTGTCGCTAACTTCCTTTCCACAGTTTGAACAACTAATTAGTGCCATTTTAAATATCCTCCATAATAAAAAAGTGTGTGCAACCAAAGTCGCACACACCGAAAAATGCTCGACTCCGATTTGCTACCACACAAAATCGAAATGTCATCCCATATAGAAATGAGAAAACTGAAGTCAGCATTTTTACCAATAGTAAAATGCCCACTTCTATAAAAAAGATGACATATATTCGATTTTTGTGTGGTGAACACATTATATCACATTTTGTTTTCGATGTAAAGTATTAGAAAAAAGAGCAACAGATTTTAAGCCTGTTACTCTTAAATATTCTTATGAGAAGTTATCCTACAGTCCGCATTTTTTTAAAAGTTTACATATTGTACTTGAAAAATGTAAGTTTATGGTATACAATAAATATAAATAATCCTAAATGGGAGATGTGAGTTATGCATGATAAGACTATGACCTTTTCAATAGGTAACGACCGCGACCGCGAAATCAGGGAAATTATGATTACTGTCTACAACGCGCTTAAGGAAAAAGGCTATAATCCTATTAACCAAATTGTAGGTTACCTTATGTCTGAGGACCCAACCTATATTACAACGCATAATAATGCCCGCAATCTTATTAGGAAAATTGATAGGGATGACCTTTTGCAAGCCCTTATTAAGTATTATATGACAAATTAGTTAGAAAGACGGTGAAATAATGGCAGAACAGTTTCTGACCTACAAGGGTCGTCCTTTAGTTAGGGGCGGCAATACAATTTATTATGGTAATATGTCGGACGAATATGTTTGTATGCTTCAAATTTTAAGTTTTAAAGAGCAGGATGGGGAAGAGGTTCCCGATAAAATTCAAATTCAACTTATGCGTACCGACCCAAAGATTCCTATTTTAGAAAGAATCGAAAAAAATAGCGAAAAGCGTGGGCTTTATAACGCTATGGATATTGCGTCTATTTGGCTTGACAGGGCGCTAAAAGCAAACTAAAATCAAAACCGCTTAGTTGTTTAAAAGCAACCAAGCGGTTTTTGTTATTCTTTATTATGCTGGAGAGCAAGGCTAATAATTCTTTCTACGTCCTCAAGGGAAGAAATTTCACTGCACATTCTTCTAAGGGTTGTAGCACCGTTTAGACCATGCATATACCAAGCGGTATGCTTTCTTGACTCTAAGATTGCATTATGCGGGTCTTTATATTTTAGCATAAGCTTAATTTGTGAAAGAAGTGTTTGCATTTTTTCGTTTAGAGTAGGTTCGGGCAAAGATTGACCTTTAGAAAGTAAGGCGTTTATTTGTGTAAAAAGCCAGGGCCTGCCCATAGCGGCTCGGCCAACCATAACCATATCACAACCCGTTTGCTCGTACATATTTAAAGCGTCGATAGGCTCTACTATATCGCCGTTGCCTATAACGGGGATATTAACTGCCTTTTTAACCTCTTTAATTATATTCCAATCGGCAGAAGGGGAGTACATTTGCTCTCTTGTTCTCGCATGAACAGTAATTGCCGAGGCGCCGTTTGCCTCCAGTATTTTTGCAATCTCTACAGCGTTAATACTATTTTTATCCCACCCGGAACGAATTTTAGCCGTTACGGGTAGTTTTGTTGCATCTTTTACCGCTTTTAGAATTTCCCCCGCAAGCTTAGGGTTTTTAAGTATTGCGCTACCACCACCCGAAGAAATTACCTTTGGCGCGGGGCAACCCATATTTATATCAATAAAGTCGGGCGAAAAGCTTTCAGCAATTTTTGCCGCTTCGGCCATAGTTTCGGGCGAACCGCCAAATATTTGACTGGCCATAGGCCTTTCGTTTTCGGTACAGGTTAGAAGGGTTTTTGACTTAGCGTCACCCATACTAACACCTTTAGCGCTTGTAAGTTCACCTACACAAAAGGCGGCGCCGCTTTTTATACATATTTCTCTCATAGCTCTGTCTGCAACCCCCGCCATAGGAGCGAGGGCCGCAAAGCCATTTATAGAAAAACTGCCAATTTTCATTATATCACCAATTAAATAAACATTATATTTTGCTTTTTAATTATAACCTTTTTGGGTGATTAATGTCAATACTCTTTGAATTTGCATAACGTTGCATATTTATTCAATAATAATGCATATTAAAAAGTTAAAACATCAACAAAATGCAAAATATAAAATGCCTTTTTTGTGCATTTGTACAAAAGTTTTCGATTTATGCAAATAATATTAAGCTTTTGCTTGACAAATCAATAAAAAGTGAATATAATATGCATATTGTAGCATAAACCTTGCATATTCGAAGGAGAAACTAAAAATGAATAAAGAAAATATTAAAAAGGTTGTTTTAGCATATTCGGGCGGTTTAGATACCTCTATTATCATTCCTTGGCTTAAGGAAAATTACAATAACTGTGAGGTAATTGCAGTTTCGGGTAATGTTGGCCAAAAGGATGAGCTTGAGGGTCTTGAAGAAAAGGCAATTAAAACAGGTGCCTCTAAATGTTATATTGAAGATTTAACTGAGGAATTTTTAACCGATTATGTTTTCCCTTGTGTTCAAGCGGGCGCTCTTTATGAGGATTATATGTTGGGTACGGCTTTTGCTCGTCCTCCCATTGCTAAAAGAATAGCTGAAATTGCTATTGCTGAGGGGGCAGATGCAATTTGCCACGGCTGTACCGGTAAGGGTAACGACCAGGTGCGTTTTGAACTTGCTATTAAGGCTTTCGCACCCGATATGCCTATTATTGCTCCTTGGAGAGAGTGGGATATTAAATCCAGGGAAGAGGAAATTGATTACGCAGAAGCACACAATATTCCTCTTAAGATTAACCGTGAAACCAACTATTCAAAGGATAAAAATATTTGGCACCTTTCTCACGAGGGTCTTGATTTGGAGGATCCAGCAAACGAGCCTATGTATAATAAGCCGGGATTTTTAGAGATGGGTGTTTCGCCTGAGATGGCTCCCGACAAGCCAACCTATGTAACTCTTCATTTTGAAAAGGGCATTTGCACCGCAGTTGATGGAAAAGAAATGAATGCAACCGAGGTTGTTACATATCTTAATAAGCTTGGTGGCGAAAATGGTATCGGCCTTTTGGATATTGTTGAAAATAGGCTTGTTGGTATGAAATGTCGTGGCGTTTATGAAACTCCGGGTGGTGCAATTCTTTATAAGGCACACTCTGTTTTAGAGAGTATTTGTCTTGATAAAGAAACTGCACATTATAAATCACTTATTGCACAAAAACTTGCTGAGCTTGTTTATAACGCTCAGTGGTTTACGCCTCTTACCAGTGCAATTCTTTCATTTGTAAAAACAACACAAGAAACTGTTACAGGTGATGTAAAGCTTAAGCTTTATAAAGGTAATATGATAAATGCAAGTGTTACTTCACCTTATTCGCTTTATGACCCCGAAATCGCAACCTTCGACGAGGACGAGGTTTACGACCAAAAGGATTCTGCAGGATTTATAAATCTTTACGGCTTGCCGACAAAGGTTTATGCAAAAATGAAGGCTAAAAATGGTTTAAAATAAGATTTTAAGTAGGGTGGGGATTTTCTCCACCCGAAATCAGTTTATATGTAAAGTAGGTTTTTATATGGATAAAATGTGGGCGGGAAGATTTTCGAAGGCTCTCGATAAAGAGGCAGACGATTTTAACTCTTCAATTCATTTTGATAGTAGAATGTATAAGCAGGATATTATTGGCTCTATAGTTCATGCTAAAATGCTTGGTGATAAGGGAATAATTACTGCGGAAGAAAAGGCTAAAATAATAAATGAGCTGGGTATCATTTTGCAGGATATTGAAGAGGGTAAGCTCTTAATTGATATGGAAGCAGAAGATATACATATGTTTATTGAATCAGAGCTTACTAAAAGAATCGGCGATGCGGGTAAAAAGCTTCATACCGCTAGAAGCCGTAACGACCAGGTTGCTCTTGATATAAGGCTTTACCTTGCGAATGAGTGCGAGGAAATAGGCGGCTTAATTTTAAAGCTTATTGAGGTAATTAAGAATAAGGCCGAACAAAATAAGGACGCAATTATGCCGGGATATACCCACTTGCAAAGGGCACAACCCATAACCTTTGCTCACCATATTTTGACCTATGCTTTTATGCTTAAAAGGGATTTTGAAAGAATCGGCGATGCAGTGGGAAGGCTTTTGGCACAGTGTCCTATTGGCTCTTGCGCTTTGGCGGGTACAACATATAATACCGACAGGGTGTGGGAAGCCGAAAGACTTGGTTTTAGCGGAGTTTCTCTTAATAGTATTGACGGCGTTTCGGATAGAGATTTTTGTATTGAGCTTCTTTCCGCTTTTGCTATTACTATGATGCATCTTTCTCGTTTTTCAGAGGAAATTATTCTTTGGTCTAGCTGGGAATTTAAGTTCGTCGAGCTTGATGACAGTTTTACAACCGGTTCAAGCATAATGCCGCAAAAGAAAAACTCTGACATGGCAGAACTTGTAAGGGGAAAAACAGGCAGGGTTTACGGCGATTTAATGACGCTTCTTACAACCCTTAAAGGCCTTCCTCTCGCATATAATAAAGATATGCAAGAAGATAAGGAAGCAATTTTTGATGGTGTTGATACCGTTAAAAAATGCCTAAGCATTTTTGCACCAATGGTTGATACAATGATCGTCAAAAAGGAAAATATGTATAAAGCAGCAGGTGAGGGCTTTATAAATGCTACCGACCTTGCCGATTATCTTGTAAAGAAAGGGTTGCCGTTTAGAACGGCTTATAAAATTGTAGGTGAAATTGTTGCTTATTGTATAGATGGCGGCAATGTTTTAGAAAACTTACCTCTTGAAGATTATAAAAAATTCAGCGATATTTTCGAAACTGATTTATATAATGAAATTTCTCTTGAAACCTGTGTTAATAAGAGAATTTCGGTAGGCAGTACCGGTCCCGAGTCGGTTAAGGCTCAAATAGAATATTTAAGTGATTTTATTGAAAATAAAAAAGTTCTTTGGTGAAAGGGAAGGCGTGTTTGTGATGGATTTTAAAGGAAAAAGCTTTTTAAAACTTTTAGATTTTACACCTGAAGAGATAGAATATTTAATTGATTTGGCGGCTGAATTTAAAGAAAAAAAGAAAAAGGGCATTCCCCATAAGCTTTGTGAGGGTAAAAACATTGCTCTTATTTTCGAAAAAACAAGTACACGTACACGCTGTGCCTTTGAGGTTGCAGCGGCCGACCTTGGTATGCATCCCGTATACTTAGACCCAACAGGTTCGCAAATGGGCAAGAAGGAGAGTATTGCCGATACCGCGAGGGTTTTAGGCAGAATGTTTGATGGTATTGAGTACCGCGGTTTTGGACAGGAAAAGGTTGAAGAGCTTTCAAAGTATGCGGGCGTTCCCGTTTGGAACGGGCTTACAAACGAATTCCACCCAACTCAAATACTAGCAGACTTTTTAACGATAAAAGAATATTTTGGTGACCTAAAGGGCAAAAAGCTTGTATATGCAGGAGATGCAAGGTACAATATGGGCAATTCACTTATGGTTGGCGCGGCAAAAATGGGAATGCATTTTGTGGCCCTTGCCCCTAAAAAGTATTTCCCAAATGAAGAACTGGTTAATAAGTGCCTCGAAATAGCAAAAATGACAGGGGCTGTAATTGAATTTTCTGAGGACCCAAAAACGGCAGTAAAAAATGCTGATGTCATTTATACTGATGTTTGGGTTTCTATGGGCGAACCTGCTGAGGTTTGGGAGGAAAGAATAAAGGAGCTTACTCCTTATAGGGTTACTAAGGAACTTATGGAGTGCGCAGGGAAGAAGTGTAAATTTATGCACTGTTTACCCGCTTTTCACGACCTGGAAACTGAAACAGGAAAACAAATTTTCGAAAAATTTGGTATAACTGAGATGGAGGTTACAAACGAAGTTTTCGAAAGCGAGGCTTCTATTGTTTTTGATGAAGCCGAAAACCGTATGCATACAATAAAAGCGGTTATGGCTGCAACGCTAGTGTGACAGGTTCAACTAGGAGTATAATATATTATAAAAGACACTCATTGCGCGACTTCCTTTAGAGAAGTCTCACAATGGGTGTCTTATTTATTTTAAAAAATATTCATCATTGAGCCATACTCCCTCGGCAGCGGTTGCAGAAAAGTTATCTAAGCAGAATTTTAAACTGTCTTTGTGGTCTATAAAATCCGAAAAAGATATATCGGTTTGGCAGTTGTTTATAAAATCTTCAAACAAGTCCTCATCTAAATTTAATATTCCTTTTTTTAAAACTGTTAGAAGAATATTAGAGCAATATAATTGTTGCTCATAGCTTGGGCGCTTTTCCATACCTAAAATATCAATAATGGCGCCACCAAAAACTTGCTCTTCATCTTCTCCTGCAGAAATAGTAATTTCTGGGTTTGAGGGACTTTTAATTCCGTAAATAGGTTTTATAATTATCCCGCCCAAGCGGTCTATTATAAGACCTAGAGCTTCGTTACTAATACTTACGGTTTTTGTTATTCTTTCTCCAAAAAAATTGTAGCAGTCTTCACTTGGGGAACTGTTACTAAATTTTTGAGCGGAATCCTTTATGGAATGCCCACTAAAAAGAAATAATGAGGTTTCGCTTTTAAAAGAATTAAGACTTAGAATGAAATAAAAATTTAATTCTTCAAGGCGGAAAAGTATCTTGCTATTGAAAGAATAGGATGTTTTCGCCTGATAAGGCTCTTGTGTTTCTACTTTCGTTTCAGAGGATTTTTGCTTTTGTATTATGAAAGGGAAATATGAAAACGAAAACAAAAAAAATGACAAGAAGAGGCTTATAAAAAAGATTTTAGCGCTTTGTTTTTTCATATTACTCACCAAATAGTATTATTTCCTTTTTTTTGAAAATTAAACCAGGAGATATCATTTTTTAAAAAAGCCTTGAATAATTTCAAAAGATGTTGTATAATCGTATTGTTAATTACAATAGTGTAGTTATGTCTACGTGAATTCAGGAGGTTTATTATGGGTGAATTTTCTATTACTTCGCTAATTGGTTTGGCGCGAAAAAATTGGGGCTATCTTTTAGCTGCAATTGCTGTTTGTGCCGTAATTGCGTATTGCTTGTGTGCATTTGTTTTAACGCCTACGTATCAAACAAAGGTTTCCTTTGTTGCTACTAATGGTGGTGTGGGTGCTACAATTCAAACATCGGATAAGATTATTAGTACCGACGTTGCGGCTTCTCTTGCAATGGTTGATACGTATGTTGATCTACTTAAAACAACTAATCTTTATAAAGAACTTTCAAAGCAGGTGAACGATAAATACACTTTTGCCGAGCTTAAGGATATGATTTCTGTTAACAAAAGAAATGCAGATTCGCTCTTTATAGATGTGTTTGTTACATCAGTCGATCCTGCAGATTCGGTTTTAATTGCCAATAAGTTTCTTGAAATTGGCGAACAATATGTGTCCAATTCAATGAATGAACCTGATAAGGTGTTAATTATAAAGGTTGAGCAGAGTTCTGCAGCTTCTCAGAATTACCCTAATACCCCTCTTATGATTTTTATGGCTTCATTATTGGGATTCGCTGTTGTTTTTGCCATTATAGTTATTGTTTTTGTAATGGATAAAACAATCAAGGGCGAACAAGATTTTACTGAAAATTATGATATACCTGTTTTAGGTAATGTTCCTAACTTCAAAGTTGCAGCAAGAGAGGAGAAGAGATATGAAAGATAATGATAAAATCATCGAACAACAAGAAGTAAGTGCAGTTGAGAAGACCGACCCGTTTTCTGTTGTAGAAGCTTACAAAACAATCCGTACAAATCTTATGTATCTTCTTTTGCAGTCAGAAAGAAGGGTATTTGCTATTTCAAGTTCTCTTCCTGGTGAAGGTAAATCTTCTTGTGCTGTAAATCTTGCGATTGCTTTTTCACAGCTTGGTAGTAAGGTCCTTCTTATAGATGCCGACCTTAGAAAACCCACTGTTTATCGTAAACTCCGTTTGCAAAATACTAAAGGACTAAGCTCAGTTTTGGTAGGATTTTGTACTTTTGAAGAGGCGTTTGTAAATGTTAGCGAAAATTTGGATGTGTTGCTTTCCGGTCCTACGCCACCAAACCCTTCTGAGCTTGTTGCTTCTAAGAATATGACAGAGCTTTTAGATGGCCTTAGCGAAAAATACGATTATATTATTATTGATACACCACCCGTCAATGTTGTTTCAGATGCGGCTTTGCTTGCTCCTAAAACTCAAGGGGTTCTAATGGTTATCCAAGATAGAAAAACCACACATGACGAGTTTAAAAAGGCGGTCAATCTCCTTAAGTTTGCGGATGCTCGTTTGTTGGGTGTTGTGCTTAACGGCAGTTCAGAAAAAGCAGCGAAATATCCTAATAAAAGTACACTTTATCAGTATTAATTTTGACTATGTATACCGATATACATTCTCATATTTTGCCCGGCGTTGATGACGGGCCAAAAAACTATGAAGAGGCTTTGGAGCTTCTAAAACTTTCTGTTTTGGATGGAACTGAGAATATAATTGCCACTCCGCATTTTTATGCTTCTTTACATGCATTGGGGGAGCAATTTCAGTTAATTAATTCTACTTTTGATAAGTTCGTAAATCGTGTTAATGATGAATTTCCGGATTTACATTTGTATTTAGGCGTAGAAGTAAGGTACTTTGACGGTATATCAAGGTGCGATTCCTTGGAGCTTTTTTGCATACGAAATACGCGAACAATTTTACTCGAATTAGGTTATGAGCCAATAACAGAGAAAATCATTTCGGAAATAAAAGAGCTTTATTATAATGGTTTTAATGTTATTTTAGCTCATTTGGAAAGGTACTTTAAAATTAAAGGTTTTGCAAAAATTAAAAGACTAGTTGAGGATGGCTTTGCAAAAGCGCAGTTATCAGCGTCTTCGTTTTTTGAGCGTTCTTTTTCTCGTGCCGCAATAAAGCTTTTAAAGGGCGGATATATCCATTTTATTGCAAGTGATATGCATTCTGCAGATACGCGTCCTCCAAAACTTAAGGAGGCTTTCACATTTATCGATAATACATTCGGAAAAGAACTGTCAGAAGAACTAATTCAAAATTCCTTTGAATTTATCGAGTCCATGAGCAAATAAAATGCTAAACAAGGATGTGTTATTTGAATGAAAGCTAAAAAAGAAAATGGCAAGTTTTCTTTTAGAATTCTTTTTACAGTAGTTTTTGATTTAATGCTTGCAGTTATAAGCTTTTTCTTTTCATATACTTATATGACCGGGCATATTTCGGGTGACCCGCTTGGCATGCGAGAGTTTGCCACATACTTTTGTGTATATGCGGTCGCATTTTTTGTCGCAAACCTATTGCTAGGCGCCTATAGAAAGAGCTCATTGTCAAGCTTGTATAAGAGCATACCTATCGCAATAGTTTCAATACTAGTGTCGCATATGGTTTCGGGAGCTTGCTTATTCTATGTTGAAAAGATAATGTTAGATGTAATTATTACGTCTAGTGTAATATGTACAGTCCTTCTTTTAATTGCAAGGGTAATGCATAAATATCTTTTCGAACTTTATTATTCTAAGAATGTTTCGGAAATTTCTACCTCTATACACACGCTTATTATCGGAGCGGGTTTTTCGGGCAAAATGGTTTATCACGAACTAATGGAATGTACCGATAATGAGTATTTGCCGGTTTGTTTCGTTGATGATAATATTGAACTTATAGGAACAGAGGTTTGTGGCATTCCCGTTTTTGGCCCTTCTGCACTAATTCCTGAGCTTTGCAAAAAGTTTGATATAGGTATGATAGTTTTTGCTATTCCTTCTTGTGACAAGAAAGAACGTGCAAGAATTTTGCAAAACTGTAAAGAGGTCGACTGTCAGGTTAGAATTCTTCCTACATTGGACGAGCTTACCAAAAAAAATGGCGGCTATTTCAATCAGTCAGTTAATGTTGATGTAGAAAAACTTCTTGGCCGCGATGCTATTCATATTAAAAATGATAAGGTTGAAGAGTTTATAGATGGCAAAACCTGTCTTATTACAGGTGGCGGCGGCTCCATAGGTAGTGAGCTTTGCAGGCAAATTGTTAGAATGAATCCAAAGAAACTTGTCATTTTGGATATCTATGAAAATAATGCTTACGAAATTCAACAAGAACTTCTTAGAGCAGGATTTAGTAGAGATATAGTTGTGGTGGAAATCGCTTCTGTTCGCGACCGCAAGAAAATAGATGCAATTTTTGAAAAGCATAAGTTTGATGTTGTTTTTCATGCTGCCGCACATAAGCATGTTCCTCTTATGGAAGACAATCCTGAAGAGGCAATTAAAAATAATGTTTTGGGCACCTATAATGTGGCTCATATGTGTCATAAATATTCTGTAGAGAAAATGGTACTGATTTCTACCGATAAAGCTGTTAATCCGACAAATGTAATGGGCGCTTCTAAACGTCTTTGTGAAATGATTATGCAGTATATGTCCCAAACCTATACTAAAACAAAATTTGCTGCAGTTAGATTTGGTAATGTTTTGGGGTCGAATGGTTCAGTTATTCCACTTTTTACAAAGCAAATTGAAAAGGGCGGACCCCTTACTGTAACTCACCCTGATATTATAAGGTATTTTATGACAATTCCCGAAGCGGTTTCTTTGGTGCTCGAAGCGGGAACAATGTCAACCGGTGGCGAGATATTTGTGCTTGATATGGGTGAGCCTGTTAAAATTGTAACCTTGGCTGAAAATCTTATTAAAATGTATGGTCTGAAACCTTATACCGATATTGAAATCAATTTCTGTGGTCTTCGCCCCGGTGAAAAGCTTTTTGAAGAGCTTTTAATGAGTGACGAAAATCTTAAGGAAACCTATAATAGTAAAATATTCATAAATGATCAGTTAGAGGTTGATTGCGATAATATTAAGGAAAATCTCCAAGAGATTATTGACGTAGCAAACGCTAATAATTCAAAGGAAACTGTAAAACTTCTTCATAAGTTTGTTCCTACATTTAAGCTTCCTGAAGAAATTAATTCTCAGAAGGTTGCAGCAATTAAATAAGTTATTTTTTTATTAGCCTTGCCAATTATGGCAAGGCATTTTTTATGGTTTAAAAAACTCAATATAATAAAAAATAAAAAAGAGATTAACTTTAATTGAAAAAAACTAAAAAAAGTTTAAAAAAGTGTAAAAAAGGGGTTGACAATAGGGAATAAATTTGGTAATATAATTGGGCGCCCTTGAGAAAGGGAAGCGAAAACGAACCTTGAAAATTAAACAACGATGACAAAAAGGACCCGAC
>JAZSOH010000020.1:0-6479 GCA_045536815.1 Acutalibacteraceae bacterium
GCGGCAAACTCGCGCTTCTCCGCACGAAAAATTCAGCGGCAGAAACGCTTTGCCCTTACAAAAAGAGAAATTTTTGTTTCGCCTAAGCCGCGAAGCGCCGTTATCCTAACGGATTACAAGCGACAAGGCAACGGCAAACGGAAATTTACCTTTTGTAAGGTGTGACAGGTTCAAGTCCTGTCACACTAACTAAAAACGTCTACTCAAACTCTTCGCCAATACCCATAGTTGCTCTGGCATTAAGCTCACTACCTGCTATAGTTTTTTCATACATAGCCTGAACGCCCACCATTGCCGCATTATCGCCGCAATATTTAAGCTCAGGGAAATAAAGCTCTATACCCTTTTCTTTACAAGCGGCAGACATTACTTTTCTAAGTTCACTGTTAGCCGAAACTCCACCAGCAACAACCAAGGTTTTTATGCCCGTTTTTTCGGCAAGAGAAACCGAAGAGTTTACAAGCATATCTGCAACCCTTTTGCGAAGAGTAGCCGCCAAAACAGGAACATCAACCTCCTCGCCCTTTTGGGTATGATTATGAATTAAATTAACAACAGCAGTTTTAAGACCCGAAAAACTAAAATCAAATTCACTATCTTCTACCCTTGGGTACGGCAAAGGGTACTTTTTAAAGTCGGGCTCGGTAGCAATTTTATCAAGCGTTACTCCACCCGGATATGAAAGTCCCATCGCCCTTGCCGCCTTATCAAAACATTCGCCCGCTGCATCGTCACGAGTCTTTGCCAAAATTTCAAACTCGGTGTAATCGGTCACCTTCGCAATAACTGTATTTCCTCCCGAAACCAACAGACAAAGAAAGGGCGGTTTAAGATTTGGCGCCGAAATATAATTAGCCGCCATGTGAGAACGAAGATGGTGTACGGGAATCAGAGGTACTGAAAGCGAAAGAGCAAGGCCCTTTGCAAAATTTACACCAACCAATAGCGCACCTATAAGTCCGGGCGCCGCAGTAACGGCAACGGCATCAATTTGTTCTTTAGTTATACCCGCATTTGAAATTGCCCTTTCGGTAAGGGCAAAAATCGCCTCACAGTGCCTTCTTGAAGCAATTTCGGGAACCACTCCCCCATAAAGCTTATGTTCTTCAATTTGACTTGCAACCTCATTAGACAAAACCGACCTGCCTTTAATAACGGCGACGGCGGTTTCGTCGCAGGAGGTTTCAATTGCCAAAATATATCTCTCTTCCATCATTCAAAATACCTCGTCATAATAAGCGCGTCTTCCTTTGGGTTAGAATAAAAGTTTTTTCTAACGCCAATTTTTTTAAATCCATTTTTTTCATAAAGGGAAATAGCGGCAAGGTTTGAAACCCTTACCTCTAAAGATAAAAAAGAAAGCTTATTTTCTTTAGAATATTCTATAAGCGCTTCTAAAAGGCGCTGTCCTATCCCCTTTTTTCTATGCTCGGGTAATACACCTATATTAGTAACATACCCTTCTGAAAGAACCGTGTACATTCCGCCATATCCAACGCATTTTTCCTCGTTTTTAGCAAGAAAAAATACTGTACTATCATTTGATGCTATAATTTGCTCTTTTGTCCAAGGCGTTGAAAAACAGTGCTTTTCTATACACTCAATTTCATTAGCGTAAGCTTTTTTATCGTTAGCTTTAAAAATCACCCTATTACACCCTTTTCTATAAGCTTATTTACACCGTTTATAATTTCGTCAAGACACTTTTCATAAACCTCGTATGATTGGCCAAACGGGTCTGATACGCCGCCGCTCAAAACCAAAATTTTGTCAGACTCGACACCTGCATCCAGTAAAATATTTTTATGCCCATTTGTCATAACCAAAATTATATCGGCAACATTTAGCATTTCCATTGTCAGTTGTTTTGAGCGATAATCATTCAGTTCTATACCTATTTTCGATAGCGCTTTCGCGGAATTATCAGAGATTTTACTACCATCTGCCGCAATTCCCGCGCTTAAAACTTCTATATCAGTAATACCTTTTTCGTTTAAGAGCTTCTTACAAACCGCCATCGCCATAGGACTTCGGCAGGTATTACCTGTACAAACAAACAAAATATTTTTCATTATCCTTTAGCCTCAAACCAAGTTTTTGCCTTATGACATTCTGCAATAAGCGGAACTGAAAGCTTAACGGCATTTTCCATTTCAAACTCAAGTATCTCTGCCGCTTTTTTTGCATCGCTTTCTTTAGCCTCTACAATTAGTTCATCGTGTACCTGCAATATAATTTTCGCATCAAGGCGCTGCTCTATAAGGCTTTTTCTAACCCTTACCATAGCGAGCTTAATAATATCGGCTGCGGTGCCTTGAATTGGCATATTTCTGGCAACCCTTTCGCCAAAGGCTCGTAGCATACCATTAGAGCTACTAAGCTCAGGCAAATATCTTCTTCTGCCAAACATTGTTTTGGTAAAGCCATCTTCCTTGGCGCTTTCAACAGTATTTGACATATAGTTTTTAATTCCGGGATAGGTTGCAAAATATCCATCAATATACCTTTGCGCCTCTGCTCTGCTAACGCCAATATCCTGACCAAGCGAGAAGGCGCCCATACCGTAAATAATACCAAAGTTTACCGCCTTTGCCGCCGAACGCATTTTTGGTGTTACCAAAAGCGGAGGCATATCAAATACCTCACTTGCGGTTTTTGTATGGATATCTTCGCCGCTATTAAAGGCCGAAATCATAGCCTTGTCCTTTGCCATGTGGGCTAAAACGCGAAGCTCTATTTGAGAATAGTCGGAATCTAAAAGAACATATCCCTCTTTAGCAACAAAGAATTTTCTAAGCTCTCTTCCCTCTTCACTACGAACAGGGATATTTTGAAGATTAGGCTCAAGCGACGAAATTCTACCCGTTCTGGTTTCGGTCTGATTAAAGGTTGAATGTACCCTGTTATCAGGACCTACTGCCTTTAAAAGTCCCTCACAGTAGGTTGAATTTAACTTAGTTAAACCTCTATACTCTAAAATTTTAGGTATAATTGGATGCTCGTGCTTTAATTTTTCTAAGATTTCTGCGGTAGTTGAATATCCCGTTTTTGTCTTTTTGCCATGAGGTAAAGAAAGCTTTTCGAACAAAACTTGTCCCAACTGTTGGGGCGATTTAATATTAAACTCTTCACCCGAAAGCTCGTGAATTTCTTTTTCAAGCTCTAAAATTCTAGCCTCAAGCCTTTTTCCCATATCCTTTATGCCAACTGTGTCAATTAAAAAGCCTTCGCGCTCCATCTCACTTAAAAGCCTCGCTAAAGGAATCTCAATCTCCTCTAAGAGATTTTTCATACCTAATTTTTCTATTTCGCCGCTAAGTTTTTTGCAAAGCTCATTGGCAGTTGCGACCTTTTTTAGGTTTTCGTTTTCTACATCTATTGTAACAGTATTATCTAAATACTCCTCCGCAAGACGAAAAACATCATAGGAATTGGCAGACGGAGAACAAAGATATCCCGCCAAACTTAAATCAAAGCTTACCGTATCTATTTCGCAAACCTTATCAAGCGCAGTATAAAGATTTTTACTGTCTACCGCGCTTACTCTTACATCATTTGCAGAAAAAATAGCCTTAACCTGCTCCTTTTGTTCAAGACTTAATTCTATTAGCAACAAATCAGAAGCAAAATATAAAGTATCTCCATCACTTAAAACTGTTAATTCCTTTTTATCACAAAGATTTTTATAAAAATCATTAAAAGAAGACAGAGTATATTTTTTCTGCTCGACCATATTTTCGTCACACTTTTCAGGCGCAAGACCGGTTAGCCCCATTTTTTCCATAATCTTAAAAAATTCAAGATTTTTAAGCGCTACGGCAAGCTTTTCCTTATCAACCTCTTTAAATCTATACTTTTCAAAATCTCTTTCAATGGGGACCTCGCGATAAATTGTTCCAAGCTTCTTGCTTAAAAATGCACTATCTTTACCTAAGGAAAGCTTATTTTTAACACCATCTTTAATTTCCAAATCATCTAAATTATCGTAAATATACTCAATACTGTGATACCTCTGAATAAGGTCGGTCGCGGTTTTTTCACCAACACCTGCTACGCCTGGGATATGGTCACTCGCATCACCCATAAGTGCTTTGAGCTCTATCATTTCTAGCGGAGTTAAACCATACTTTTCAAAAAGGCTTTCGGGGGTGTAACGTATAATTTCAGGACGGCCCATTTTAGTTGCCGCAAGTAAAACACTAGTGTGCTCGGAAACGAGCTGTAAACTATCTCTATCGCCCGTAGAAATTACACAAACATCATCGGTTTTTTCTGCGACAAGGCTAAGAGTACCTAAAATGTCGTCTGCCTCATAACCCTCAAGCTCTACACAATAATAACCCATAAGGCTTAACAGTTCCTTCAACACGGGAAACTGGGAAGCAAGCTCGCTAGGCATAGGCTTTCTTCCCGCCTTATATTCATCATACATCTTATGGCGGAAGGTTGGCGCTTTAAGGTCGAACGCAATGGCAACGCCATCAGGCTTTTCACTTTCAATAAGGCTTGAAAGTATATTTAAAAAACCGTAAATAGCGTTGGTAAATTGCCCATCTTTTGTAGAAAGAAGTTTAATGCCGTAAAAAGCGCGGTTGGCTATACTGTTACCGTCAAGTGCTAGTAATTTCATCTTATATCCCCCATAAAATCTCATTACCTTAGTATTATACCAAATACAAAACAATATGTCTACAACAAAACGAAAATTTTTCGCAAAAAAATATCCCCTCTCCTTTTAGAAGAGGGGCAGAAGCTTTTAAAATTAAAGTTTTGAAAAGCCGTGGCAATTAATAAGGGCGTCAATTTTTTCGCCTTTTTTGCAAAGCTCACAAGAGTGGGAAGGATAGCTAACATAACCATCTAAATCATTAGGATTAAATACAGAGTTAACCTTGAAACCGCCACACTCTTCAACAGTTGAGAATATAGAGCATACAGATGCAACCTTACCGCCATAGTAATTAACGGCTTCTATTGCCGATTTTACTGTATTACCACTAGCAACCGAAACGGCAAGAATAAGTACGTGCTTACCCGCAATCATAGGAACGATATTGTCCCTAAAAAGAATTTGACCGTTAGAAAATTCGGGCGTTACAACGTAAATTGTTTGGTGCGCATTCATATTGATAAAATCTGCCTTGGTAAGCTCGTTTGCAAGGCATGTTCCTATAACCTCAGTACCATCAAGGCAAAGAACAGTATCAATAATAGTATTGTGATAATTATATGAGCAAAGTTCCTTAGCGACCGCTTTTGCTTCGGAAAGACGCGATTTTTGTGCCGCAACATCAATATAATAGTTTGAATGGTTATTGCTTGTTGCAAAATGTCCCTTCGCAACACGAAGATAAAGGTTATTTTTTCTGGTTTTGATTTTAATTGTGTTAGAAGTTGGCATATAAATTTCCCCCTAAGGAATTATTCTAATAATATTTTATAACAAATAGAGCAAAAATACAAGGTTTTTTTATTTTAAACACTCTTAACTTATTTTGAATATAATAAATTATAACGAAAAAGGAGATGCTTTATTTTGAATAATATGCCAAATTCCCCCGCTCCACTGGAAAACAGTATGGTTTTGCCTTGGGGTAACGTACAAAATTCAAATACTAATATGACCGGACATATTAGCTGGAATAACGAAAATCCGGAAAGACAAAGTGTTGACGTACGCTCTTATCAAGAAGTACTCTTTGAATCGGTAGGAAAATTTATGGTTTGTAGATTTTTGGTTGGCACCGAAAATATGGTTTCGGTTAGCGGTATGCTTAAAAACGTAGGCAAAGATTTCTTTATTTTAGAGGACCCTTGTACAAAAATGGAGACAACCTGCGACCTTTATTCTGTTAAATTTATATCGGTACTGCCCGATGATTTTATACCTAATATCCCCTCATACTGCCGCCGTAGACTATATGAAAATGCGCCTATTTTTAATACTACTATGTAAAGCTGTCTAGACATATAAGCAAATAAAAACAACAAGGCTTTTTTGCCTTGTTGTTTTTTACTAGCCAAAGCTTTTTGTTCTAGCCGCTAATTTAGGATTAGCATAGAACTTTGAAGGAAATTTGGTGTCGAGCCTCTCGACTGGTGGACCCGAGGAGGATCGAACTCCCGAACCTTTCGGATGCGAACCGAACGCTCTCCCAACTGAGCTATAGGCCCGAATTTTCACTTATTATATCCCTTTCGCAAATAAATGTCAATATAGTTTTAAAAAAATATTTTTAAATTCCTATTTAAGAAAAATTGTCGTAGACATTGAGACAAAATGGTGCTATAATAACTTTAATTAACGATTTGAAAGGGGTGAACACACTTGGCGCGCAAACAGTGGGTATTTAAACAGATTGATAAGCTTTTGGCTAATGAATTAGCAACCGAGTGTGATATTGTCCCAATGGTGGGTTTGCTCCTTTCCGGCCGCGGTTTTGAAGACCCTTATGATATCGAATCCTTCGTCACCGGCG
>JAZSOH010000032.1:0-20587 GCA_045536815.1 Acutalibacteraceae bacterium
GCTTAGTGTGACAGGACTTGAACCTGTCATACCTTACAAAAGGTAAATTCCTGTTTGCCGTTGCCTTGTCGCTTGTAATCCGTTAGGATAACGGCGCTTCGCGGCTTAGGCGAAACAAAAATTTCTCTTTTTGTAAGGGCAGAGCGCTGCCGTACGAATAAGGGCGGCGTGCGAAACCACGACAGGGCTTAAATCCTGTTACACTAAAAGGAGAGTTTTTTTATGCAAGGTTTTTTAGAAACTATTGAAATACTTGATAGTAAGCTTTGCCCGGATAAAAGCTTTGATATTGTTAAAAGGGAGCTTATTATTGCGGGTAAAAAGGCGTATCTTTATTTTGTTGACGGATTTATTAAGGACGAACTTTTTGAAAAAATAGTCGAGTTTTTCTTTAAAATCAAACCCGATGAGCTTGTTGGCGTAGAGAATATGACAGAGTTTTCAAAAAGGTTTATGCCCTATGTTGAAATTGAGGTACCAAGTGATTTTAACGCTGCTGCTACGGGTGTTTTGTCGGGTGCGACTCTTTTAGCTGTGGACGGTATCTGTGAGCAGCTTTTAATTGACACAAGAACCTATCCTGCCCGTTCAATAAGTGAGCCCGAAAAAGACAGGACTATGCGGGGCGCAAAGGACGGATTTGTCGAAACACTTATTTTTAACACTGCGCTCATAAGGCGTAGGGTGAGAGATTTTGCGCTTAGAATGGAATATCATCAGGTAGGAAACAGTTCAAAGGTAGACGTTGCTATATGTTTTTTAGAGGGCAAATGCGATCCTAAAACGCTAAACAACCTACGAAAAAGGCTAAGCGAAATTGATATTGACGGAATCTCAATGACGCAACAAGCCTTGTCCGAGCTTCTAATTAAGTCTAGCTTTTTTAACCCATTTCCAAGATTTAAATTTACCGAGCGACCCGACTACGCGAGTGCCTGTGTAACCGAGGGTAGAATTTTACTTATTATGGACAATTCTCCCGCCGTTATGATTCTGCCCACAAGCTTTGCCGATTTTACAAAAGAGGCAAACGATTATTATTTTCCTCCTATTACAGCAACCTATATAAGAGTTACAAGGCAGCTTGTTTCCATTTCAACCGTTCTTATAACTCCGCTTTTTTTACTACTAATAAACAACCCCGCATATATTCCGAAGTGGCTTAGCTTTATAAAGCTCGACGAAATTCCCGCCATACCGGTTTTTGGGCAGCTTCTTATTTTAGAACTTGTTATTGACGGATTAAGACTCGCTTCGCTTAATACCCCCGATAACCTTTCCAGTTCGCTTAGTATTATAGGCGGTTTGCTTCTTTCGGAATTCGCAATAGGTGCAGGGTGGTTTTCTCAGGAATGTATACTTTATATGTCCTTTGTTGCCATTGCGGGATTTTCTCAACCTAGTTTCGAAATGGGATATGCCCAAAAATTTATAAGAACTATTCTGCTTATATCAACACAGTTTTTAGGCATTTATGGATTTATTGCAGGAATTCTTTTGCCGATTATAGTTATGATATTCACTAAAACGCTCAGTGGAAAAGGTTATTTTTCACCCATTATTCCTTTCGACCCGAGTGGCTTTGTTAAGTTGTTTGTAAGAACAAAAATACGATAGCCGATTTAAGTTTAAAAATCTCCTTGAAGTTTTTGGGAATATGTCTTATAATAGGTAGTAATAAAGACGTTGAAAGGTAAGATGTATAATGACCGTAGCACCTGATATGAGCGGCTTTCGCCCGAATAATGAGAAAAAATTGCTTATAAAAACAAATAACGGCATCTTCGCACGTTACCCTGTAAAAACCCACGTTGTTGTTAAGGGTGATGATTTAAAAGACATAATGGACAAATATGTTAAAGATTATGTTACAAAAGGCGACGTTGTGTTTTTAAGTGAAAAAATGGTTGCTATTAGTCAGGGTAGGGCTTTTAAATTAGATGAAATTCATCCTTCGCCCCTTGCTAAGTTTTTGGTTAAATTTGTTACAAAGTCACCTTACGGTATCGGTCTTGGCAGTCCTTATACAATGGAACTTGCACTTAAGGACGTTGGCGTTTTTCGTATACTTTTAGGTTGCATTTGTGCCGCCTTTACAAAGCCTTTTGGAATTAAGGGTGTTTTTTATAACGTTGTAGGTCCAAAAGCACGCGCTATCGACGGGCCTTGTGATTTTACCTTGCCACCATATAATAATTATGCAAAAATGGCACCGCTTGAACCTGATAAGGTTTGTAAAGAACTGAGTGAGCATATCGGTGTTGACGTTGTAGTGGTTGACGCTAACGATTTGGGACAAGATGTGCTTGGAACATCCAACCCATATTATACCGCTGAGATAGCGCATGAGCTTTTTGGTGACAATCCGCTAGACCAGGCCGACCAACAAACCCCTATTGCAATTATCAGAAAAATGCCTGACGACGCCACCGAGCCTTCGTTTGAGTAATATTCAAAATTAAAACTGCCGTAAGAACTATTTCTTACGGCAGTTTTTTTATTTAAAATATTCTTCAGTTTGTTTTTTGAGTAAATTAAGGCTTTCGAAAATTTCGTCGGTGTTTTTATATGCGCTTTTATAAACCTCAATTAAAAGAGCACCGTCGTATCCTATATCAGATAACGTTTTGAAAAAATCTTTAAAATTGAAGCCTCCCGAAAGGGGTAAAAGACAGTCACAGGCGGGGGAATGGTCGCTTATGTGAATATGGCGTATTTTATTTCCCATAGCCTCTAAAATTTCACTGGTAGAATAACCCGCGCGTATGGACTGTTTAATGTCAAAGGTGAAATTTGCAAGGTCGCCTAGATAGCTGCTCATTTCCCTTAAAAATTCAGGGTCGGCCGAGCGGTAAGCATTAACGTTTTCCTGACAAAGAGTAACACCAAAAGATTTTGCATCTTCGGCTAAAATTCCAAAGCGTTCAAAATATTCCTCATTTTCAAGCTTGCCGAATTTTTTGTCGCCGTGAAGATTTATAAACCTTGCACCGATGGTAGCTGCAGTTTCGAAGTAAAGTAGAAATTCTTCTCTTGCTTCGTCAAATCTTCTTTCGTAATCTGAAAAAATCGTATATGGCTCTGCTAAAGACATCATAGGATGAATGGCTACAATGTCTATGCCAAATTCATTTTTTATCTCTAAAATTTTGTCGGTGAAATATGGCTTTAGCTCCTTTTTTGCGTTATAAAAAATCTCGGTGCAGGGTATATGATTTTTTGCAATCTCCAAAAGAGCATATTCAGTTTCAAGGGGATAAAAACTTGCGGTTGAAATACCGAGCTTCATAAAAGGGCCTCCAAAATATTATATGGAATTGGGGTTCGCAAAAATGGTTTGGTTTGTTTTATAAATAACCATACCGGGTTTTGCACCCGACGGCTTTTTAACATATTTTACGGGAGTATAGTCGACGGGCACTTGGTTAGAATCTTTAGCCTTTGAATATTTGGCAGCTAGAGCTGCGGCATACAAAACAGTATCGTCATCGGGCTCTTTACCGTTTGTTATAAGAATAACGTGTGAGCCGTGAATGTTTTTTGTATGAAACCAAATGTCATTTTTGTCGGCTTTTTTAAGGGTTAACTCATCATTTTGCAGGTTATTTTTTCCAACCAAAATTTTAAATCCATTTTTTTCAAAAATAAGCGGTTTTAATACTTGCTTTTTGTTTTTGAAAGTCTCACCTTTTTTTGCTGAAATATAGCCGTTTGCTTTAAGCTCCGCCTTTATTTCGTTTAGCTCTGCAGAGTTTTCGGCTTGTTCAACCTCAAAAAGAACCGACTCTAAATAATCCCCCTCTTTTTTACATTCTTCTATAAGTGAGGTGAGGGTTTGCCCCGCAGTACAAGCCTTTTTATAATCTTTAAAATACTTTGCGGCGTTGTTTTGAGGGGAGAGGGTCGGGTTAAGTTTAATTGTTACAGGGCTTAAATTAGGGTCGTAAAAATTTTCTACCGTAACTTTTTCGGCGCCCTTTTCTATTTTATAAAGATTTGCTTTTAAAAGTTCACCATAAATTCTAAGGGTTTCTTTGTTTTCTGATTTTTTAAGCTCACCTTCACGAAGTAAAAGTTTTTTGCTATTACGTGCGATAAGATTTTTAACCTGTTTTAATATATCGCTTTTGAGGTTCTGCGACCGTGTAGCAGCTTCTTTTTCTTTATAAAAAATGTTCAAAAGCTCTGAAAAACTGCTAAGCTTTTTAAGAGAAAACCCATCACCATACTGCTTTATGGGGAGAAAAGAAAAATCAAAGGGCTTATTATTTTCATCAAAAATAATATAGGGCTCTCCACCACTGATTATGGTATTTTTAATGTCGGTTAGATAGCTAAGCAACCTTTCTTTTTTAACTTCGCTCGCGAAGACGTTGACATCACCGGATACAGTGTGTGCAATTTCGCGGCATATAAGGGGCGAAACGCCTGCAAGCCCCCTTATAATAGCGCTATAAAGGGGTAGTTCTAATTTTACTATATTATCGGCGGCTTTACTCAGGTCGCCTGTAAGAAGGTCACATCTGCCATCATTTTCGGGCAAAGAGTACAAAGCGCCCGGTACGATAAGCCTTCCAAGGCTTTCAATATCGCTTCGCCTTGCGGCATCTAAAATTTTACCTTTTTCATTTACTAAAATAAGGTTGGTCTTATGCCCTAAAAGCTCTACAATAAGGCTATAAGAAACCTTGTCTCCCATTTCGCTAGTAGAAAGAATTTTAAAAATTATAATTCTTTCTGCACCAATGCCTTCAACAGAGGTTATTTTACCGCCTGAAAGATGCTTTCTTAGTAGCATACAAAACATAGGGGGTACGGGCGGATTTTCAAAGTTTTCATCCGTAAAACAAACCTTGGGATTTTCGGGATTTATTGAAATAAAAAGCTTTTTGTTTGCCCCTTTTGAGCGAAGAGAAAAAACAAATTCGTTTCTAAGTGGCAAATGAATTTTATCTATGTGGCAGTCTTTAGCACTGTTAAGCTCTAGTCTAAGACAGTGAATTAGTGCGCCGTCAAGGGCCATTTTTTACACCTTCGTTTCGGCAGTAGTTTCTTCGGTTTTTTTGGTTTTTCTTTTTCTTTTCTCGCTTTTACTTGGTATGGGGTTAAATTCGCTTAAAACGACTTTCCACTGTTCTTCGGATATATTTTCGGTTGTGGTGCCCCATTTTTCGTAAATTTTTGTTGCGATAATATCCATAACCTTTTTATCAAGGCGCCTTTGGTTAATTTCTATTATAGACAAAATAATTTGAGAAACACATAATAAACAAATTGGAATTAAATGCACGAATGCAAAAAATGTGAGGTTGCCTGCATCAATGTTTTTTGAAAGCCTATCCGAAAAGGTTAAAAGCAAAATAAACGAGGGGAACAGTGTGAAAATAAGAGCGGGAATAGATTTTTTGAGTTTTGAAAAAATAGGTGCGCCAATAAGCAGAAAACCAAATAGGGAAACGGTTTTTATGCCGTCTTTGATTTCGGCTATGAGGCTTTGCTGATAACTTGTTGGATTTTGAATGTAAGAAAGGTCGGTGTTAAGACTTGCAGACCAAGAAATTATGCAAAGTAGGTTTATAGCAGCGCATATGCCGAAAAGGACATAAAAAACAGTTTTAACCACCCTATAAAATCTACTGTCGGTAGTCAGGTAATATATATTAAGCCTTTCGTTTGTTTGCTTTAACATATTTTTAAGTACAAGATTTTCTTTTGACTTTTTCAAAACAAGCGCCCCTTATAAATAATAATTTATATTATAATAACATTTTATATGAGAATTTTCAACCTAAACCGTTGCGAAAAGCAAATATTTGTTGTATAATTATAACGTATATTTGATTTTTAAAAGGAGTGTTTTTTATGATGGGCCCTCCACCGGGAGCTTTCCCAAGTAAATTCGCACCCAAACCGCCGAAAAATTTAAGGGATATGCCAAGGTTTATATTAACGGCTATCACCTCGTTTTTTTCGCGCCTTTTTTACATATTTAGCCTAGTTTGGAGCACTGCACCCTGGATACTTATTTCCCTTATGGTAATTGCTCTTTTAACCGGTATTTTGCCTGTTGCAACCTCGCTTACTGCCGCAAAACTTATAAATCTTTTAGGTGATGCTATTGTGGCAAACAGTAGGGGTGAGGTTTTTGAGTTTTCTAAAATTCTTGGTGTTTTAGTTATACAGTTTGCCCTTATTTTTGCAAATGGGCTTATAAGTAACATAAATGTCGCGGTTACAAGAATTTCGGGTGAGCTTGTTACAAATCACGTAAAAGAAATGATGATGAAAAAGGCAAAAACAGTTGACCTTCAAAGCTTTGATAAAACCGATTTTTATGAGAGGCTTGAAAACGCCGAAAGGGAAGCGGGAATGCGCCCCGTACAAATACTTAATGCTACCTTTAGCGTTATAAGTACCGTTATAAGTATGGTTTCGTTTGTTGCGGTACTTTTGGGGATCAGTACTGTTGCGCCCCTTGTTATAATTTTACTTGCGCTTCCTTCTGCTATTATTAGTTTAATTTATCGTAAAAAAGCCTTTAGCTATGTTCGTATGCGCTCGAAAGACAGAAGACAGCTTAATTATTATTCTTCCCTTATGACTAATAAGGATATGGTTAAGGAAATCAAAATTTTTGGTCTTTCGGATTTGTTTATCGTTCGCTATAATGATGTTTTTAAAAAGTACTATAAAGGTCTTAGAGGAATATATCTAAAAGAAGGCATTTGGAAAACAATTATATCTCTTGCTTCGGCGGGGGTTAACTGTTTGCTCTTTCTTTACGTAGCCAAAATGGTTTGGAGTGGCGAACTTCAAATTGGTGATTATACCCTTTATACAGGGGCTCTTAATAGTATAGGCACCCTTGTTATGACACTTATAGCAACCACATCAACCATCTATGAGGGCACGCTTTTTATTGATAATCTTATAACCTTTATGAAGGAAAAAACAACAGTAAAGGCTTTGGTGGAAAAACCTGTTACTGCAAAAAGGCATATCGCCCACGAAATCGAACTTAAAAACGTTTCCTTTAAATATCCCGGTAGCGATAAGTATGTTATAAATAACTTAAGCGGAGTAATTAAAAGCGGTTCCTCGCTTGTGCTTGTTGGCCTTAACGGCGCAGGAAAAACAACCCTTATAAAGCTTATTACAAGGCTTTATGACCCAACCGAAGGTCAAATTTTGCTTGACGGGGTTGATATTCGAAACTATAAACCCGAAGACATTTATCAAATTTTCGGTATAATATTCCAAGATTTCGGAAAATATGCGGTTTCGGTTAAGGAAAACGTTTATTTTGGCAATGTTCAAAAACCGATGGATATCGATAAGGTAAAATCTGCAGCCGAGAAAAGTGATTCTTTGGATTTTATAGAGCGACTTCCAAGGGGCTTTGATACCGCACTTATGAAATATTTTGAAGATGACGGCATAGAGCTTTCAATAGGGCAGTGGCAAAAGCTTTGTATTGCAAGAGCTTTTTACAGCGATAGCGATATACTTATTTTGGACGAGCCTACTGCTTCTTTGGATGCGATTGCCGAGCAGGAGATTTTCAACCAGTTTGATGAGCTTAGAAAGGATAAAACAACAATTTTTGTTTCACATAGGCTTTCGAGCGCAACCTCGGCAGATGAAATTTGGGTTATCGATGGTGGAAATCTTATAGAAAAGGGAAATCACGCCGAGCTTATGGCTAAAAAGGGTGAGTATTATAGGCTATTTTCAACACAGGCAAAGCATTATATTGAATCGACAAAGGATTAAGCTGGAGGATATAAATTGAAGATTTTAAAACTTGCACCTTGTTTAAAAGAAATTATTTGGGGCGGCACAAAGCTTATAACAAAATATAAGATGGAGACCGACCTTAAAAATGTTGCTGAGGCTTGGGTGCTTTCCGCCCATAAAGGAAACGAAAGTACCGTTTCAAATGGTGAGTATACAGGGTTTACTTTAAGCGAAGCCATAGATAGAATGGGTAAGGAATGTTTGGGTATAAACGGCGAAAAATTCACCTACTTTCCAATTCTTATAAAGCTTATTGATGCGAAAGACAGACTTTCTGTTCAGGTACACCCCGATGACGAATTTGCCCTTAAAAACGAGGGCGAATATGGCAAAACGGAAATGTGGTATATTGTCGACTGTGACGAGGGAGCTGAGCTTTATTTCGGCTTTAAGGAAAAAATAAGTAAAAAAGAGTTTGAAGAAAGAATAAAAAACAATACCTTAACTGAGGTTTTAAATAATGTTCCGGTTAAAAAGGGCGATGTATTTTTTATACCCTCAGGCACAGTCCATGCTATTGGTGCAGGTATTTTAATAGCCGAAATTCAACAAAACTCAAACACAACCTATCGTATATATGATTACGGTAGAGTTGGCGCAGACAATAAGCCGAGAGAACTGCATATAGAAAAAGCGCTAAAAACGGCAGTTTTAGATAAGCCACATCCCCAAAAAACATATACGGGCGGCACCTTGGCCGAGAGTGATTATTTTAAGGTTAAGAAATTTGAGGTTAAGGAAAGACTTAAACTGAGTGTTGATGAAAAAAGCTTTTCTTCTATTTTAGTGCTTGAAGGAAAACTTTCTGCCGATGGAGTGGAGTTTTCGGCAGGCGAGTGTGGGTTTATTCCCGCAAACAGCGGTGAAATAATTATAAGCGGAAACGGTACTTTTATTGAAAGCAGGGTTTAAATGAGCGTACTTAATATAGTTTTGGTAGAGCCCGAAATACCGCAAAATACAGGAAATATTGCAAGAACCTGTGCCGCAACAGGTGCGAGGCTTCATATTGTGGAGCCTATGGGCTTTAAAATTGACGATAAAAAGCTTAAAAGAGCGGGACTTGATTATTGGCATCTTTTGGACATAACATATTATAAAGACATTGACGATTTTTTCGAAAAAAACAGCGGCGGAAACTACTTTTTCTTCACAACCAAGGGAAGAAAGGTATATTCCGATGTTTCTTACCCCGACAATAGTTTTATTATTTTTGGTAAAGAAACAAAAGGCCTGCCCGAAGAACTGTTGCTTAAATTCCCCGATAATGCAGTTAGAGTACCAATGACTACGGGCGCGAGGTCGCTTAATCTTTCAAATACGGTTGCTTTGGCGGCCTATGAGGTTTTAAGACAGTGGAAATTTCCTGAGCTTCAAAATAAAGGTGAGCTTCATAGGTATGATTGGGATACAGGGGAATTGCGAGAAATTGAAATAAAAGGATAATAAATAAAATAATATTTATTTTCGAAAAAAGAATAAATTTTCATAAAAATTGAGGAATATTTCGTAAATAACTTGTTGCAAAAACTTTATTTTTTTGGTAAAATAAAGTTTGTGGATATTTTAACAAATCAAACACTTGTTGAAAGGATGTTTACTATGGCAAAACTTAACAAAAAAACTATTGAGGATGTTGAGGTAAAAGGCAAACGAGTTTTAGTTCGTTGCGACTTTAACGTTCCGCTTAAAGAGGGCGTTATTACTAACGATAAAAGAATCGTTGCTTCTCTTCCCACAATTAAATATCTTCTTGAAAATGGCGCAAAGGTTATTCTTTGCTCACACCTTGGTCGCCCGAAGGGTGAAGTTGTTCCCGAGTTTTCTTTAAAACCTGTTGCGGCTCGTCTTTCTGAGCTTTTAGGTCAAGAAGTTAAAATGGCTTGTGACGTTGTTGGCGAATGTGCTAATAAGCTTGCAAGCGAGCTTAAAGAAGGCGAAGTTTTACTTCTTGAAAACGTTCGCTACGAAAAAGGCGAAACAAAGAATGATGAAGAGCTTTCAAAGAAATTTGCCGCTTTGGCAGACATCTTTGTTAACGACGCTTTCGGTTCTGCTCACCGCGCACACTCTTCTACAACCGGTGTTGCTGATTACATTCCTGCTGTTGGCGGTTACCTCATCAATAAGGAAATTGAGTTTATCGGCGGCGCTTTAGAGGCTCCTAAACGTCCTTTGGTTGCCATTTTGGGTGGTGCAAAGGTTAGTGATAAAATCGGTGTTATCACAAACCTTATCCAAAAGGTTGACACACTTATTATCGGCGGCGGTATGGCATATACCTTTATGAAGGCTTTGGGCCATAACATCGGCGACTCTCTTTTAGATGCAGAAAATATTGAACTTGCAAAAGAAATGATGGCTTCTGCTAAGGCTAAGGGCGTTAAGTTCCTTATCCCTGTTGATAACCGCGTAGGTAAGGAATATAAAGAAGATACCGAAAATATGGTAGTAAATTCTGACGAAATTCCTGATGGTTGGATGGGTCTTGATATCGGACCTGAAACCGAGAAACTTTTTGCAGACGCTTTGGTTAATGCAGGTACAGTAATTTGGAACGGACCTATGGGCGTTTCTGAATGGAAAAACTTCGAAAGCGGTACTGTAGCGGTTGCTACTGCGGTTGCAAATTCAGGTGCTATTTCGGTTATTGGCGGTGGCGACTCTGTTGCTGCAGTTACCAAGCTTGGCTTTGCTGATAAGATGTCACATATCTCTACCGGTGGTGGCGCATCTCTCGAATTCTTAGAGGGTAAAGAGCTTCCCGGTATTGCGGCTCTTAACGATAAATAATTAGTTTTTAATATAGCCGTCACAAACAGTGGCGGCTATTGGGTATTTTAAAATCAAAGGTTTTGGCTTTTTGGTTTAATAAAAGTTAAATTTGGAGGAAGAATAATGAATAAAGCAAAACGTTCTGCAGTTATCGCAGGTAACTGGAAAATGAATAAAACTCCCGCAGAGACAACTGCACTTATAAATGAAATGAAACCCCTTGTTGCAGATGCTAACTGTGATGTAGTTCTTTGCGTACCTTTTACATCTATTGCCGCAGCTATCGAGGCTGCAAAAGGCTCTAACATTAAAATTGGTGCAGAGAATGTTCACTTTAAGGCTTCGGGCGCTTATACAGGTGAAATCTCGGCAGAGATGCTTACTGCTTGTGGTGTTGAATATGTTGTTATCGGTCATAGCGAGAGAAGACAGTATTTTGGCGAGACCGACCAAACCGTAAACCTTCGTACACTTGCCGCTTTAAATGCAGGTCTTAAGGCTATCGTTTGCGTTGGTGAAACCTTAGAGCAAAGAGAACTTGGTTACACCGAAACCTTACTTAAATATCAAACAAAAATGGCTCTTACAAACGTTACAAAAGAGCAGCTTAAAAATGTTATTATCGCTTACGAGCCTGTTTGGGCTATTGGTACAGGCGTTACCGCTACTGCTGACCAGGCAGATGAAGGAAACGGTTTTGTTCGTGAAGCTATTAAAGAGGCTTACGGCGAAGAGGTTTCGGAAACCGTTACAATTCAGTACGGTGGCTCTATGAACGCTAAAAATGCAGACGAGCTTTTAGCAAAGCTTAATGTTGATGGCGGTCTTATCGGCGGCGCTTCACTTAAGGCTGAAGATTTTTCAGTTATTGTTAAAGCCGCAAGTAAATAATTTTAGTTTATAAAACTTTGATAAGGTCGGTTAATCCGACCTTATTTTGCGAAAGGAAAATTTATGAAAAAACCTGTTGTTTTATGTATTATGGACGGCTTTGGTATCAGAGATGAAGAAAAGGGTAATGCCATTAAAGCCGCCAAAACTCCTAACCTTACAAAGCTTTTTAGCGAAAATCCTTTTACTACTATAGGCGCTTCGGGTCTTGATGTTGGTTTACCCGACGGCCAAATGGGTAATAGCGAGGTTGGGCATACTAATATTGGTGCCGGTAGGGTTGTATATCAAATGCTTGTTAAAATCTCAAAATCAATTACCGATGGTGACTTTTTTGATATTGCAGCACTAAAAAGCGCTGTAGAAAACTGCAAGAAGAATGATTCGGCCTTACACCTAATCGGTCTTTTGTCCGACGGCGGTGTTCATAGTCATATTGAGCATTTGTATGGTCTTTTAGAACTTGCTAAGAAAAACGGACTGAATAAGGTTTACGTTCACTGCCTTATGGATGGACGAGATGTTTCTACCACTTCGGGCGTTGGCTTTGTTAAAGATTTAGAGCAAAAAATGGCAGAGCTTTCGGTAGGCAAAATTGCTACCGTTATGGGTAGGTACTACGCTATGGACCGCGACTTTGCTTGGGATAGAGTTGAAAAGGCTTATGCCGCTATGGTTTATGGTGAAGGTGTTCAAAATGGTAGCGCAGTAAACGCTATGGAAGAGTCATATAAAAATGACGTTACCGATGAATTTATAGTTCCCACCGTTATCGATAAGAACGGTATGATTAAAGCAAATGATAGTATAGTTTCCTTTAACTTCCGCCCCGATAGAGCAAGGCAGTTTACAAGAACCTTTGTTGACGAGGCTTTTGATGGCTTTGAGCGTAAAAATGGTTTCTTCCCTGTAAACTATGTTTGTATGACACAGTATGACGAAACTATGCCAAACGTTTCAGTTGCGTTCCCACCCGAAGAGCTTAAAATGACTATGGGTGAGGTTTTGGCTAAGAACGGTAGAACACAGCTTAGAATTGCCGAAACACAAAAATACGCACACGTTACCTTCTTCTTCAATGGCGGCGAGGAAAAAACCTTTGATGGTGAGGATAGAATTCTTATTAAATCACCCGATGTGCCAACCTTTGACCTTATGCCTGAAATGAGCGCATATCCCGTATGCGATGCGGTTTGTGAGCAAATTGAAAGCGGTAAATATGATGCAGTTATTCTTAATTTTGCTAACTGCGATATGGTTGGCCATACAGGTATTTTCGATGCCGCAGTTAAGGCGGTAGAAGCAGTTGATGCATGTGTTGGTAGGGTAGTTGAGTCGACTCTTTCAAAAGGCGGCGCAGTTTTAATCACTGCCGACCATGGTAACGCCGACTTTATGTTTGACGAAAAGGGTGAACCCTTTACACCACATACAACAAATCCTGTACCTTTCTGTGTGGTAGGATATGACTGTGAGCTTAAAAGCACAGGTCGTCTTGCAGATATTGCACCAACTGCACTAGAGATTATGGGAATCGACAAACCGGAAGAAATGAATGGCGAAAGTCTTATTTCAAAATAAAAAATGAAAGGAAAGTTAAAATGACTGTTACTAAAGATTCAATTATTGGCGATATTTTGGATATGGATGTTGACACTGCAGAATATTTCTTTGAAATTGGTATGCACTGTCTTGGTTGCCCTGCTTCAAGGGGAGAGAGCATAGCCGACGCTTGTGCAGCACACGGCACAAATGCAGACGAGCTTGTTGCAAAGCTTAATGCTCATTTTAGCGGCAAATAATGGCTCTTTTAAACAGTAGGCTACTTTTAGCGGCCGAGCTTTTGGGTGAGGTGGAAACCGTTTGTGATATTGGTACCGACCATGCTCTTTTACCTATTTATTTGGTTAAAAATAAACAGGCTAAGAGGGTTGTTGCCTGCGATATTGCAAAAGGACCTCTTGCTAAAGCTAAAGAAAATGTTTTGAAAAACGGCGTAGCGGATAAAATTTCGCTGCGCCTTGCAAATGGTCTTGACGGCGTTAAACCGAACGAATGTGAGGCGGTTATAATCGCGGGTATGGGTGGAGAAACTATAGCCGAAATCATCTCACGTGCACCTTGGCTTAAAACTGCAAAACAAACCCTTGTTTTGCAACCAATGACGGCTGATGATAGGCTTCGTGAATTTTTGGTCCACGAGGGCTTTGAAATTTTAACCGAAAAATGCACCTTTTCGGCGGGAAGAGTTTATACAGTTATAAAGGCTAAATTTTCGGGAGAAGATATAACCGTTTCAAAAGATTTTTATTACATAGGTAAAATTTTAGACCAAGAAAATGTGACTATGGAAGCCGAAATTGCCTTTGTTAAAAAACACCTTAAAAGTATGAAAAAATGCCTTAAGGATATTGAGGGCGTTGAGCGCAGAAAAGACCTTTACGAAAGAATTTCGGGGGCATTACCTCTTATAGAAGAAAAACTCAAAAAGTTTATTTAAAAAGCAGAAACGATTTCTCGTTTCTGCTTTTTTGTATACGGTTTTATGAGAACCTAAAACCCCTTAAACATTATAATACGCTAATAATATTTTTACATTTCTTTATGGCATAATCCAAGGCGATTTTGGTGCCGCTTTTGCGGGTAGTTGGGAAGCCCTGTTCGTCATAATAGACAATACAATAGAGGCTTTTATCTATCATCTCATAGTTTCGCTCGACGTAAGCTGCTCTGCCTGATTTCATTATCTTTTCGGGGTAATAGGTATCCTCGTAGCTTTCCAGTAAATAATTTTTATAGTGCTCACTTATATACGGATATTCTGCACGTACATAGACTCGTTTTATGTGCGGGTATTTTTCTTTTATTTCGCTCACGAGTTTAATGCACAAACTATTAAAGCAGCTCTTGCTTCCGAAAAGAAATGTATCGACCTATTTCTCAACAATCAGTTTCTCAATTATTTCAATAAGTTTTGATTTCAGTTCCCCAGTTTCGTTTATCTTTCTATGACCGAGGAAACAACAAGTTTTTTTACACACAATAAATCACCACCGACTTAAGTTTACCATATATGGTCTAAAAAGTCCATATATGGTCGATGTTGTTCCCCTAAAAAGCATAAACTATATATAGAACTTTTTAGGGGTGATATTATGGATACAAGAAAAGCCATAGCAAATAGATTATTAGAATTATGTGAGGAAAAGAGGTTATCGGTAAATGCTTTGGCAAGAATCTCTGCAGTTCCACCTTCAACATTAAAGAATATAATAAATGGCGGAAGCAAGAACGCAGGTGTTGTTACACTTAAGAAATTATGTGATGGCTTAGAAATATCCCTTTATGATTTTTTTGACACTGAAACATTTAAAACTCTGGAACAGGAAATCAAATAATTCTCTATTAACAAAAAACTCTCTGCTGAATTTCAGCAGAGAGTTTTACTGTCCTTAAAGGTACGACATATACAGATTGTTTTTTTATTTAATTCTTGAAAAATTCAGGTTTAGGTGTATAATAAATATATGTATTTAAAAGGGGCGATTTTATGGAGATTACAAAAGGCTTAAAACCCGAAAGAGTCTTTTATTTTTTTGAAAGAATTTGCGCTATTCCGCACGGCTCGGGCAACACAAAACAGATAAGTGATTTTTGTGTTTCGTTTGCAAGGAAAAACGGGCTTTGGTATTATCAAGATTCGCTTAATAATATAATAATCAAAAAACCTGCATCGAACGGATATGAGGGGAAATCTCCTGTTATAATTCAGGGACATTTGGATATGGTTTGCGAGAAGGATGCCGACATAGAGTTCGATTTTTTGAAAGACGGACTCAGGCTTAAACTAGATGATGATTTACTTTCGGCTACGGGTACAACCCTTGGGGCAGATGATGGTATTGCTATTGCTATGGCACTTGCAATTTTAGAGGATAAAACTTTAAAACACCCGCCTGTTGAAGCGCTTTTTACTGTTGATGAAGAAACAGGACTTTACGGTGCAGAAGGAATAGATGTTTCTTTTCTTGATGGGAAAAAACTAATAAATTTAGATTCTGAAAATGAAGGCATTTTAACGGTTAGCTGCGCGGGAGGGGCTAGAGTTGATATATCTCTTCCGCTTTGTAAAGAGCCTAAAAACAAAACCGCTTATCTTGTCGAGATATCAGGACTTTTGGGCGGTCATTCGGGCGTTGAAATCGACAAAGGCAGACATAATGCAAACAAGCTTATGGGAACATTTTTAAGTTCGCTTTGTGATTTTAGTCTGGTAAGTGTTTCTGGTGGACGAAAGGATAATGTTATACCAAGCTTTTGCTCGGCAGTAATTATTTGTGACGAAAATTTAAACGAAAAGGCTAAAAACTTTGTAAGAGAAAATTATAATGAAAATGATGGCGGTTTAGAAATAACAGTTACTAAGCAAAATAAACCTATTGAATTTGCTTATACAAAACAAAGCTCTAAAAAAGCGGCCGAGCTTTTAGAGGCTTTACCGAACGGCATTATTAGTATGAGCGCTGAAATAAAAGGTCTTGTTCAGACATCACTTAATCTTGGCGTAATGGAACTAAAGGACGACAAGCTTTGTGTTTCTTTTGCGGTTAGAAGTAGTGTAGGAAAGGAAAAGGAGGAGCTTGTAGCACTTCTTTTGCAAATTGCTAAAGATTTTGGTGCTAGCGCCGTTTCGCACTCACATTATCCCGCGTGGGAATATAAAAAGGATTCTGAGCTTAGAAAAAAAGCTGAGGAAGTTTTCCTTAAAATGTATCAAAAGCCTGTGGTTGTTGAGGCTATTCACGCAGGGCTCGAGTGTGGACTTTTTTGTGAAAAAATAAAAGGGTTGGATGCAATTTCGTTTGGCCCTAATATGTATGATATTCATTCAAGTAAAGAGCGTATTTCGGTATCGTCGGTAGAAAGATGCTATAAATACCTTCTTTCGCTTCTTGAAAATCTTTAAAGGAGAATTATTATGATAAAAGAGCATATTTTACAAATTCAAAATACGTTGGAAAAAGGTCAGGGACTTATTGTTAAAAGCGGAGCAAATCGTTTTTATCTAACAGGGTTCGAGTCTAGTGCAGGAACAGTTTTTATTACTAAAAATAGCGCTTATTTTCTTATAGATTTCAGATATATCGAAAAAGCAAAAAGCGTTGTTAAAGGCTTAGAGGTATCGCTTTCTACCAATCCTTTGCTTGAGGTAAAGGCGCTTTGTGAAAAGCACGGTATAAAAGAGGTTTTCGTCGAAACCTATTCAATGAGTATTAGTGCGCTTAAAGGCTTTGAAGAGGCACTGGGTGGCGTTGAAATTCTTAAAAGTGATAAAATGGATAAGCTTATTGAAGAAATGCGCTCGGTTAAAAGCGAAAAGGAGCTAAACCTTATAATAGAGGCGCAAAAACTTACCGACGAAACATTTTCCTATATTTTAGAGCATATTGAAGCGGGAAGAAGCGAACTTGATGTTATGCTTGATATGGAATTTTATATGCGCCGTTTGGGTAGCGAGGGTGTTAGCTTCGATTTTATAGTTGTTTCGGGTAAAAATTCTTCTCTGCCTCACGGCGTTCCCACAAACAAAAAAATTGAAAAGGGCGACTTTATAACAATGGACTTCGGCTCTGTTGTTGGCGGGTATAGAAGTGATATGACAAGAACAGTAGCAGTAGGGCAGGTAAGCGAAGAACAAAAAACAGTGTATAATACTGTTTTAGAGGCTCAACTTGCAGCCCTTTCGACCATCAAATCGGGTGTGGTTTGTAAAGATATAGATAAGGTCGCTAGGGATATTATCTACTCAGCAGGTTATGAGGGTTGCTTCGGCCACGGACTAGGTCATAGTGTTGGTATCGAAATTCACGAAACCCCCGCTTTTAATACAGTTTGTGAAACAGTAACTAAAGAGGGAATGATTATGACTGTTGAACCGGGTATTTATCTTGAAAATAAGTTCGGTGTTAGAATTGAGGATATGGTTTATATAACAAAGGACGGAATAAAGGACCTAACAAAGAGCAAAAAGGACCTTATTATACTTTAATGTAAAGGAATAAGTATGGATTACGAAAAAACACTGGAGTATATACATTCTCTTAATAAGTTCGGAATAAAGCCGGGGCTTGAGCGAATAACCGCACTAACAAATGCTTTGGGGAATCCTGAAAAAGAGCTTTCTTTTATTCACGTTGCAGGGACTAACGGTAAGGGCTCAACCTCTACAATGCTTAGCAATATAATGCGTGAAAGCGGTAAAAAAACGGGACTTTTCATTTCGCCATTTGTTGTGGATTTTACAGAACGAATTCAGTTAAATGGCAGTTTTATTGAGAAAAAAGACCTTTGCCGCCTAACAGAAAAGGTAAGGCCTGTTGCCGAAAAGGTGTCTGAGGAGCTCTTGGACCCTATAACCGAGTTTGAATTCATAACAGCGGTTGCTCTATTGTATTTTAAGGAAATGGGCGCCGATATAGTTGTGTTGGAAACGGGACTTGGCGGTAGGCTTGACAGTACAAATATTATAAAGTCGCCACTTGCTTCGGTTATAACTAAAATAGACCTCGACCATACCTTAGTTTTGGGTGATACCATAGAAAAAATAGCAAAAGAAAAGTGCGGGATTATTAAAGAGAATTCTTTAGTGGTAACGCCGTCTACCCAAAATAAAGAGGCATTGAGAGTAATAGAAAACACCGCTATAGAGAAAAAATGTAGTTTCGTTTTAGCAGATAGGGAAGATGTAAAGGATATAGAACTTTGCGCATTTGGTACAAACTTAATTTATAAGGATATAAAACTTTCCACATCTTTAGCGGGAATTCATCAGGTTGAAAATGTAACACTTGCCACCGAGACAGCGCTGAGCCTTGGTGTAGATAAGACTGCAATAGTAAAAGGTGTAGAAAAAACCTTTTTCCCCGCAAGGCTTGAAGTAATATCAAAAAATCCGCTTGTTATTTTAGATGGCGCACATAATAAAAACGGTGCTGATGCACTTTGTAGCTTTATCGACCTTTTAAAGATAAAGCCAATAGTTTTGCTTGGTATGATGAAGGATAAAGACTGCGAAGCGGTTCTTTCAAAAATAGCAAATAGGGCAAGTAAGGTTTTAACAGTAACAGTACCATCAAATGCTAGAGCCGAAAGTGCAGAAAACTTAGCCAATATCGCAAAAAAATACTGTAGTTTTGTTAAAAGCTTTGAAGACATTGATTGCGCTTTTGATTATGCTAAAACTGAGGTAAAAAAATCTTCGATTGCGCTTCTTTGTTGCGGTTCGCTTTATCTCGCTTCTGATATTAGACCCAAACTTTTATCAGAATATTCTAAGTGACAAAAAAGTGTTATAAAAGCTTTTTTATGACAACCAAAAATTTTAAATTTTTTAGGGACAAACCTTTATCTTTATTATATAGGTAAAGGCTTGTCCTTTTTTATATTGTAAGGAGGAAGGAAAAATGTCAGTCAAAATCATACAAACCGGAGAGGTGGTAACCGCTTATTTAGAGGGAGAAATCGACCATCATTTAGCGGCGGGAATGAGAAAGGAGATAGATAAAGCGGTAAACGAAATGCATCCTACAATGCTGGTTTTGGATTTTAAGGATGTTTCGTTTATGGATAGCTCCGGCATAGGTCTTGTAATGGGGAGATATAAAACTGTTTCCGAAAATGGCGGAGAACTTGCTATTATCAATACTACACCGCAAATTGGAAAGGTAATGAAACTTGCGGGAATGGAAAGACTTGCAAAAATAGGTATGGAGGTAACAAAAAATGAAAGCAATAAATAAATTTAATTTAAAAATACCCTCAAAATCTTCTAATGAAAGCTTTGCAAGGGTTGCGGTGTCAGCTTTCGTGTCACAGCTAGATCCTACTATTGATGAACTAAGCGATATAAAAACTGCGGTGTCCGAGGCGGTAACAAACTGTATAGTTCATGCTTATAAAAACGAGATAGGAATTATATACATAAACGCAGAAATTTTTGAGGATAGAAGCGTCAGAATAAAAATTCGTGATACAGGTTGCGGAATAGATGACGTAAAACAGGCTATGGAGCCACTTTATACAAGTGTTGGCGGAGAAAGGTCGGGGCTTGGCTTTTCGGTTATGGAAAGCTTTATGGATGGTCTAAAGGTTTCCTCAAAGCTATCAAAAGGTACAGTAGTTACAATGAAAAAACGACTCTCTGTAAGGGTAGGCGCTAATGGATAGTCAGGAGCTTGTAAATAATAATCTTCGCCTTGTTCATAGTTGTTGTAATAAATTTAAGGGCAAGGGCGTTGAATATGATGATTTGTATGGGGCAGGCTGTTTGGGACTGGTAAAGGCAGCAAATGCCTTTAATGCAGAGCTCGGATTTAAATTTTCTACCTATGCGGTGCCGGTTATTTTGGGCGAAATCAAAAGACTCTTTCGCGATGGCGGTGCAATAAAGGTTTCGAGAAGCCTTAAAGAACTTTCATTAAAGGCCATGCGCGAAAAGGAGGAAATGACAAAATCACTAGGTAGAGAGCCCAGCGTTTTTGAATTGGCTAACCGCCTTGCAAGAGAGCCTGAAGAGGTAGCAGAAGCTTTGTGCTCGGCTGCTTATCCATCGTCACTTAGCTATATTAACGAAGAAGGAGAGGTGAAAGAGCTTGATATAGGTGTAACCGAAAGCGCTGAAGATGCGGTGTCAAATAAACTTGCAATAAGTCAGATAATGCAAAAATTAAATACTGAAGATAGAGCCCTTATTACTTTAAGATACTTTTCTAATAAAACACAAAGTGAAACTGCGAAAATTCTTTCAATGTCACAGGTTCAGGTTTCAAGGAAGGAAAAAAAGATATTAAAAACAATGTATGAGTTGTTTTGATAGTGTAAAAAGGTGTAAAATTAAAAGTTTTTATAAGAAAGAGAGGGTAAAAAGTAAAAATATAAGTAAAAATGCACAAACCTAAATTTTTTTCAAAAAAAGTGTAAAAAAGGGGTTGACAATAGGGAATAAATTTGGTAATATAATTGGGCGCCCTTGAGAAAGGGAAGCGAAAACGAACCTTGAAAATTAAACAACGATGACAAAAAGGACCCGACAATTCAAGTTGAGAAACTTGGTAAAACGGAAGAA
>JAZSOH010000029.1:0-89058 GCA_045536815.1 Acutalibacteraceae bacterium
TGCAACATCTCCTGTATGATAATAGCCGTCGTGAAGAACTTCGTCTGTCTTTTCTTGGTTTCCGTAATATCCAAGGAAGAGACCGCAAGGAACCTTATCACTTACCTTAACACAGATTTCACCGTTTTCACCGTTAGGTACAGGATTTCCGTCGGGGTCGAGAATCTGTACGTTATAAAGCGGAACGGGACGTCCCATTGAGCCTACCTTGTGATCCTGACCTACAAGGTTTGTGATAGCAAGAGTGAGCTCGGTCTGACCAAAGCCTTCCATTATTTGAAGACCTGTGAGCTTTTCAAATTGATAGTATACCTCGGGATTAAGCGCTTCACCTGCAGTTGTCATATGTTGAACTGAAGAAAAATCGTATTTTGAAATATCTTGTTTAATCATCATACGAAGCATTGTAGGCGGTGCGCAGAAGGTTGTAATTTTATGTTTCGCAAACATCGGAAGTATATCAGCGGCATCAAAACGGTCAAAGTCGTAGACGAAGGTTGCTGCCTCGCAAAGCCACTGACCGTAAAGCTTACCCCACATGGCTTTTGCCCAACCTGTATCAGATATTGTAAAGTGAAGCCCATCGGGGTCAACGTTATGCCAATATTTTGCGGTATGGAAATGTCCCAAAGGATATTTATGGTTGTGTGCAGCGATTTTGGGATATCCTGTAGTTCCGGAAGTGAAGAACATAAGCATTAAATCGTCACCGCAAGGGGAGTCCTCAGTGCGCTCAAACTTAGTGCTAAACAAGGTATATTCTTCGTCAAAGCTGCGCCAACCGTCACGTGTGCCGTTAACAATAAGCTTGTGCTTTAGGGTATCGCATTTTTCTGCCGCAATATCAACCTGCTCGGCAGTATCACCATCGGCAGTACAAACTACTGCGCTAACACCTGCCGCATTGAAACGATATTCAAAGTCGTGAACAAGAAGTTGGTTTGTGGCGGGAATTGCGATGGCGCCAAGTTTGTTAAGCGCCAACATACAAAACCAAAATTGGTAATGACGTTTAAGAACAAGCATAACCCTGTCGCCCTTTTTAATACCTAAAGATTTAAAATAGTTAGCAACCTGGTTAGATGCTTTTTTCATATCCTTAAAGGTAAAGCGACGCTCGGTTTTGTCTTTTGAAATATGTAGCATTGCAAGTTTTTTGGGGTCGCGCTCTGCTAAAGCATCAACCAAATCAAATGCAAAGTTAAAGCCTTCGGTATTTTTAAACTTAATAGATGTAGGTGTACCGTTTTCGTTTTCAACTGTGTCAATATAGTTGAGGTAAATACGATTTTTCTTATCACGTGCAGAAACACGATTATCGGCAATTTTTTTAGCGGTGGTAAGCTCGGGAATAGGTTCGCCTGTTGGATTAAGAACTATAGCGTAAAACTTACAGTCTTTGCCGTTTACAGCAATCATACCGTGGGGGGTATCACTATCAAAGTAGATACTGTCACCTGGGCCTAAAACTTCTTTATGTTCGCCTACCTGAACCATAAGGTTGCCTTCGATAACAATATCACATTCCTGACCGGCATGGGTGGTAAGCTCGATGTCTTTATTTTGTGCTGATTCATCATAAACACTATTAACAAAAAGCGGTTCGGCAATTCTATCACGGAAGGCGTAAGCCAAATTATAGTATGTCATACCATGTGCCTGAGAAACCTGCTGTCCGCCGCCCGCACGGGTCACAGTATATCCAACAAGTTTAGGGCTATAACCCTCAATAATATCTGTTACGTTTACATTAAGGGCTAACGCACAGCGGTAAATAAAAGCAAAGTTAAGGTCACTTTTACCCGCTTCACACTCAATATATTCAGCCTCGCTCACATCGGTTTTTATAGCCATTTGAGCCGTAGTAAGACCCTCGAGTTCGCGAAGCTCTTTAATTCGGCTAGCCATTTCCTTAATTTTGTTTTCAAGTGATGTAAATTGTTCCATAATTTATAAATCCTTCCTATTGGGACTTAAAAAAGCACCCGCCCCAAAGTTATGACTTTGAGACGAGTGCTGCTAATCAGCGACCCGCGGTACCACTCAAATTGCAACAGATGTTGCCACTCTTGGAATCTAACAATTCCTATGCCTTTACGCAGCAATCACGGGGAGATTCTACTAATCACTGGACTTTCTTTCTCCCGACTCGGAAGCTACAAACACAAAACCTGTTCTTGATAACTTTCACCAACCGTTATCTCTCTGAAAAGAAACCTTGGTAGTGTCCTCTTCGTCAAAGTCTTTATTAACTTTGATATTATATCACAACTTAAATGACTTGTCAATATTTATATTAAAGTTTATTGCGCTGGATTTTACCGCTAATGGTTTTGGGAAGGCTATCACGGAAAACAACAAGACGCGGATACTTATATGGCGCAGTATGTGTTTTAACATATTGCTGAATTTCCTTTTTAAGCTCTTCGGTAGGTTCAGTGCCCTTTGTAAGAACGATACTTGCCTTAACAATTTGACCACGAACCTCGTCGGGCGCAGCAGAAACACCACACTCTAAAACGTAGGGAAGCTCCATAATAACGCTTTCAATCTCAAAAGGTCCAATGCGGTAGCCCGATGACTTGATGACGTCATCTATGCGGCTAACATACCAAAAATATCCATCTTCATCACGCCAAGCGGTATCGCCTGTATGATACATACCGTCGTACCAAGCGTCGTTTGTTTTTTCTTCGTCAAGATAATATTCCTTGAAAAGACCGCAAGGAACACCGTCTTTGGTGCGAACAACAATTTCACCAACCTCACCATCGGCAACGGAATTGCCGTCGGGGTCAACAATGTCAACATCATATTGAGGAGAAGCTTTGCCCATTGCACCAATCTTAGGTGTAGTGCCGCGTAGATTAGCGATAGTAAGGGTTGTTTCGGTTTGGCCAAAACCTTCCATAATTTGAAGACCGGTTGCTTTCTCAAACTGTTTAAACACTTCAGGGTTAAGCGCTTCACCCGCCGTTGTCATATGGTGGATAGAGGATAAATCGTAGTTAGATAAATCTTCTTTTATAAGCATACGAAGCATTGTTGGGGGAGCACAGAAGGTTGTAATACCGTATTTTGCGAACATAGGAAGTATGTCTGAGGCATCAAAGCGGTCAAAGTCATAAACAAATACAGCGCCCTCACAAAGCCACTGACCGTAGAGTTTGCCCCAAAGTGATTTGCCCCAACCCGTGTCAGAAATAGTAAGATGTAAGCCATCTCGCTCACAACAATGCCAATATTTAGCGGTTACAAAATGGCCAAGCGCATAGGTGTGCTTATGTGCCGCCATTTTCGGGTTGCCCGTTGTGCCCGATGTAAAGAACATAAGGGCAGTATCGTCACCTGCAGATGCATCTGCAGGACGGTTATAGTGGGTTGAAAAAAGCTTATATTCTTGGTCGAAGTCGTGCCAACCATCTCTTTTTCCGCCAACCATAATTAGATTTTTTACGCAGTCACAGTTCTTTGCTGCTCTTTCTGCAATTTCTGCGGTGTCACCGTCAGCCGTACAAACAAGGGCAGACACCCCTGCGGCCTTGTAACGATATTCAAAATCGTGGTCTTTGAGCTGGTTAGTAGCGGGAATTGCTACTGCACCAAGTTTATGAAGAGCGGTCATACAAAACCAGAACTGATAATGTCTTTTAAGTACAAGCATTACCTTATCGCCACGTTTAATTCCTAAAGATGTGAAGTAGTTAGCAACCTGATTAGACGCTTTCTTTATATCTTTAAATGTAAAGCGGCGCTCGGTTTTTTCCCTGTCAATGTGAAGCATTGCAAGTTTTTCGGGATATTTATTTGCAATACCGTCAACAATATCAAAACCAAAGTTGAAGCTTTCGGTGTTCTTGAATTTTATATCCTGTAAAGCGCCGTTTTCGTCCTCATATGTTTCAACAAATTTTTCACACACAAGGCTTTCGCTTTTTTTGGTTGATACAATGCTTTTTCTGACAACTTCTTCTTTTACGTCTTCGCCGGGTAGAACTACAGCACAAAATACACAGTCTTTACCGTCAACAGCAATCATACCATGAGGGGTAGAGCTATTGTAGTATATACTATCGCCTTCGTTTAAAACTTCAATATGTTCACCAATTTGCACCTTAAGAGAGCCACTTAAAATAAAGTCAAATTCTTGACCTGAGTGAGTGGTAAGATGAATAGGTTTATTTTGCTGAGAAGCCGAATATTCATATCTTACAAAATAAGGCTCGGCAATTTTATCTTTAAATTTAGGGGCAAGGTTTGTGATATCAATTCCATCCTCTTTCGCGGTTTTTTGTCCGCCGCCCTTACGTGTTATGGTATAGCTTGAAAGACGCGCTGAATGTCCCTCTAAAAGCTGTGTCATCTCAATATCAAATGCTAATGCGCATTTATGTATAAAAGAAAAAGGAAAATCTACATTGGCGTTTTCATATTCTGTATATTCTTTTTCGCTTACTTCGGTTTTTTTCGCCATTTCAGCAATAGACCAACCCATAATTTCGCGCATCTCCTTAATTCGCGCGGCAATCTCCATAAGCGTAGTCTTTGATGTGTTGGTTTGCATTTTAATCAGTCTCCTTTTCTAAGTTTTTGTTTTATGTATATGATATTTGTGACGGGAAATTTTATAAAACAAAAAACACCCGTCTCAAACTTTGAGACGGGTGATAATAAACACTCGCGGTACCACTCAAATTGCAACAAACGTTGCCACTCTTGGAATCTAACAATTCCTATGCCTTTACGCAGCAATCACGGAAGGTATCTACTAGGAAAACCGTTCGGGCCTTCAGCTCGGAAGGGATGGGCATTTTAGAAATCTCGTTACTGTCTTTCACCAACCGACAGTTCTCTGAAAACTCAAATTCTAAGCCGTCTTCGTCTCAGCTTTTTAATATTTTTACACATTTTAACACAGTAAATCAGTGATGTCAAGAGGTTTTTGCAAAAAATTTAACGAAAAGTAAAACAAGACACCCCAACCTAGTGGTTGAGATGTCTTCTTTTGGTGGAGACGGTGGGGATCGAACCCATGACCTCTTGAATGCCATTCAAGCGCTCTCCCAGCTGAGCTACGCCCCCAAGTATTTTTTTAAAAGATACTTGTTTTAGAACAAAATATATGTTATCATAATAAAGTTAAAATTGCAATACCTTTTTCAAAATTTTCCTAAATTTTTTAGTGAGGGCAGTATGAGTTATAAAAGGTGGATAATTCCGGAAATTTCTAAGACCGAAATAAACGCCTTGGCAGAGGAATGTGGTACCGACCCGTTTTTGACTCTTCTTTCTTTTTGCCGAGGATATAATGACCCCTTTTCGTTGGATATGTTTCTTTCAAAGGAACTACCCGACCTAGACCCTTATGCCTTTTTAGATATGGAGACAGCGTCTGCCAGAGTTTTATCGGCAATAGAAAAAGGTGAGAAAATCACAATTTTCGGTGATTATGACTGCGATGGCACAACCGCTACCGCGCTTATGTATAATTTTTTAAAATCTCTTGATGCTAATGTTGATTTCTACATTCCAAGCCGAAAAGAAGGTTATGGAATGAGTATAGAGGCAGTTGAAAAAATAGCCAAGGACGGTACAAAACTGATTATAACTGTTGATAACGGAATTGCAGCCAACAAGGAAATTGATAGGGCTAATGAGCTTTCGGTTGATACAATAGTTACCGACCACCACTTACCTCAAGGCGAGCTGCCAAATGCCTTGGCAGTTATTGACCCACATAGAAACGACCAAAGCTTAGACTTTAAGGATTTTGCAGGTGTCGGTGTTGCTTTTATGTTAGCGCTTGCAATTTCAGGGCTTCCGCCCGAAACAATGCTGTCAAAATATGGCGATTTGGTTGCGCTTGGAACGGTAGCAGATTTAATGCCTCTTAAATATGAAAACAGGGGTATCGTAGCGGCGGGTATTAAAAAACTTAACCTGTCGCCAAATAAAGGCCTTAAAGAACTTATTATTTCGTCGGGGGTTACAGTTGGAAATGTCTCGTCGGTTAATTTAGGCTTTACTATTGCGCCTAGAATCAACGCGGCGGGTAGACTTGGTGATGCCTCCAGAGCGGTTAGGTTAATGATCACCGAAGATATTTATGAGATGCAAAAAATAGCCGACGAGCTTTGCAGTGAAAATGCCAAAAGGCAGGAAATTGAAAAAGAAATTACTACACTTGCCGCGAAAATTATTAACGATAGAAAGCTTTTTAACAATAGGGTTATTGTTGTTATGGGCGATAATTGGCATGAGGGAGTTTTAGGTATTGCGGCAGGTCGCCTTGCCGAGCAGTTTGCAAGACCTGTAATTTTACTTACGAAAAATGAACGCGAAGGTGTTGCAAAAGGTTCTGCCCGTTCGGTTTCAAATTTTAAACTTTTCGAGGCTATTAGCTCTATGGGTGACTTCCTAGTTAAATTTGGCGGTCACGATATGGCGGCAGGTGTCACAGTTCAAATTGACAAGGTAGAGGACTTTTCAAAGGCTATAAACGACTACGCTTTAACAAAAGAGTATCCTATGCCGGAACTATTTATTGATATGAAGCTTAATCCGTCGGCGATTTCGCTTGATTTGGCGGCGGCTATTGAAGATTTAGCACCTTTTGGAACAAAAAATCCAAACCCCGTTTTTGGACTTTTTGGAATGAAGCTTGTAAGAATAATTTCTATGGCAGGCGGCAAACATATTCGACTTATTTTAGCGAAAAACGATACAACTGTTGCGGCGGTTATGTTTGGTATGCCTCAAAGCGACTTTCCTTTTGCTGAGGGCGAGTTTTTAGACCTGGCGGTCACCTTGCAAACCTCGGTTTATCAGGGTGAGGAGCAGATAAACGTACTTGTTAAGGACGTTAAAATACACGGGCACAATGACCAAAAGGTTTTTGATTCTCTTTTGGAATATGAAGAATTTTTGTCGGGCATTATGAGCACCCAAACCGTATCAAAGCTTTATTTTGAGCGTGAGGAAATGGCCGAGATTTATAAGGATATTAAGAGTGGCAAAACATCGCTTGGCGCACTAATGTATCATATAAAAAAGATGCCCTTTTCAAAAATTGCCGTTATTTTAGATGTTATGGAAGAATTAGGACTTATCAGTACCTTTGGTAATGGTCTTGAAAGAAAAATTATGCTTAATGAAACCTCTAAGGTCAGTTTAGAGAACTCTAATATTTATTTAAAACTTAAAGCACTAGCAGTTGAGGTATAGTATGACAAAGTATGAAAAAGATTTTTTAGAACTAAGTAAGCTTATGGACTCTCAAAACCAAAGCTATGATAAAGAACTCGTTTATAAGGCTTTTTCGGCGGCGGTTGATGCCCATAAAGGACAACTTAGACAATCGGGCGAGGAGTATTATACGCATCCCTTTTCGGTAGCGAAAATTCTCGTTTCACTTGGTATGGATAGTGTTGCCGTTGCGGCGGGACTTTTACATGATGTTATTGAGGATACCTCTATTACTGCCGAAGAAATAAAAAAAGAGTTTGGCGAAGAGGTTTTAACGCTTGTAGACGGTGTTACCAAGCTTGGTAAACTTCCCATTTCGGCAAAGGAACAGCAGTCGGAAAATATACGTAAAATGCTTGTTGCTATGGCGCAGGATATCAGGGTTATTATTATAAAGCTTGCCGATAGGCTTCATAATATGCGTACCATTGAAGCTAAATCTGACCAAAAGCAAAGGGATATTTCTCTTGAAACGTTAGAAGTTTTTGCTCCCATTGCTCACAGGCTTGGTATCAGAGCGCTTAAAGAAGAGTTAGAGGACCTTGCTATTGCACATCTTGACCCTGTAGGTTATAAAGAAATTGAAGACCTACTTGCTGTTAAAAAGCAAAGTCGAGAAAAGCTTCTTACCGAAATTAAGGAAAAAATTGAGGGTCATATTAAAGAAACAATGCCCGAACTTAAGATTTCTCTTGAGGGTAGGGTGAAATCTATTCACGGTATTTACCGTAAAATGTTTGTTCAGGGAAGACAGTTTGATGAAATTTATGATATTTATGCGGTAAGAATTATCACCGAAACTGTTGCCGATTGCTATAACCTTTTAGGTCTTATGCACGATATGTTCAGACCTATTCCCGGTAGGTTTAAGGATTATATTTCAACCCCAAAGCCAAACCTTTATCAGTCTCTTCATACTACCGTTTTGGGACGTGAGGGAATTCCTTTTGAAATTCAAATAAGAACATTTGAAATGCATCATACTGCTGAGTATGGTATCGCGGCGCACTGGAAATATAAAGAGGGAATTCAAAAGGTTGACGCAAAAATTGAAGATAGGCTTCTTTGGATTAGGCAAATTCTTGAAAGCCAAAAGGATTCTGATAATCCCGAAGATATCGTTCAAACAATTAAAACCGACCTTCCCATTGAAGACGTTTTTGCTGTTACCCCAAAGGGAGATGTTATAAATCTTCCTGCAGGTGGTACTGTTATTGACTTTGCTTTTGCCATTCACTCTCAGGTTGGTATTAAAATGGTCGGCGCCAAGGTTGACGGAAGAATTGTTCCGCTTACTCATAAGGTTCAAACGGGCGAAATTATCGAAATTCTTACTACAAACAAACAGGATAGCGGACCGAGTCGTGACTGGCTTAATATTGCTGTTACTACGCAGGCGAAAAGTAAAATCAGAGGCTGGTTTAAAAAGGAAAAGCGTGCTGAAAATATTGCTAACGGCAAGGCGCAAATTGAAAGGGACTTTTCTCGTAACGGTATAAGGCTATCTGAAGAAGAGTTTGAGCCGTTTATGAGCAATATTGCCCGTAGACAAAAATGCGCTAATATTGAGGAATTTTATGCGGCACTCGGTTACGGCGGTATTTTGCTTTCAAGAATTATGCCGCGTATTAAAGATGATTACGCAAAACTTGTTGCCGACAAAAAGCCTGTAAAAATTACCCCAACAATCATTAAACCTAAGGCTTCACACGAGGGCGTTATTGTTGAGGGTGTTGATAACTGTCTTATTAAGCTTTCGCGTTGTTGCACACCAATTCCAGGCGACGATATTATCGGCTTTATTACGCGCGGGCATGGTGTTTCGGTGCATAAAAGAGATTGCCTTAATGTACCGAAAGATATTTCTACCGCAGAAGAGCCGGAAAGATGGATTAACGCACACTGGGTAGGTAAAATTAGCGAGAACTTTAAAGCAGCTCTTCATATTAAGGGAGATTTAAGAACAGGACTTTTGGCAGATATTACTGTATGTCTTTCAAGCTCAGGCGTTCCTATTCATAATTTAAATAGTAGAGAAATTAAGGATAGCTACAGTGTTACTATTGTTACAATTAGCGTTGAAAGTGCCGAACATTTAAGGGCAGTTTGCCAAAAGCTAAATAAAATAAATGGCGTTCATCAGGTAGAACGTACGGGAATGTGAGGTAAAAAATGAAGGCTGTTATTCAAAGATGTAGGTCGGCAAGTGTAATTGTAGACGAAAAAACTGTGGGCAAAATTGATAATGGCCTTTTAATTTTACTTGGCGTTTTTGAAGATGATACAAAAGAAGCGGCCGATATATTAGCTAAAAAGACGGTAAATCTTAGAATTTTCTCAGATGAAAATGATAAAATGAATTTAAGCCTTTTAGATGTTTCGGGTAGCGCACTTGTTGTTTCTAATTTCACTCTTTGTGCGGATGCTAAAAAAGGTACAAGACCTTCATATTCACACGCTATGAAACCTTGCGCCGCTAATGAAATGTATGAATATTTTTGTAAACTTATTGAGGAAGAAGGTATTAAGGTAGAAAAGGGAATTTTTGGCGCAGATATGACTGTAAATATGTGCGGTGATGGTCCTGTTACAATAACCCTTGATACTGATATTTGGATGAAAAAATAGTATGGAAATTTTAACATTTACTTCAAAAAATATGGACGAAAACTGCTATGCGGTTACGGTAAATGATGAATGTTTTATTGTTGACCCGGGTGAGTTTTCAAATGAGCTTTGCGATTTTGTTTTAAAAAACCGCGAAAAGATTAAATATGTTCTTTTCACACACTGTCATTTTGACCACGTCGGCGGTATGAGGGCTATAAAGGATATTTGCGAAGATGCTTTGATGGTTGGTCATAGCCTTGAAAATGATGGCTTTTTAAATTCTGATATAAATCTTTCGGCCTTTTTTATGGCAACGCCTATCTCATTTAGCCTAGATAAAACAGTTTTAGATTTAGAAAAGCTTTTTGTTGGCGGCGAGGAGATTATAGTTTATCACACTCCCGGTCATACAAAAGGTTCGGTATGCTATAAAATAGGGGAATTCTTATTTAGCGGTGATACGCTTTTTAAAAACAGTTATGGTAGAACAGATTTACCGGGCGGAAGTATGGCAGAACTTAAAAATTCGCTTTTAAGGTTATCCCAGCTTCCAAAAAACATTACTGTTTATTGTGGGCACGGCGAGACAACAACTATTAAAGAAGAATTTTTTAAATAACGGTATATAATATGAAACTTTTTATAAGTGGACACGAGTTTAATTATGAGCTTGAAAAACTGACAAGGCTTTTCTTCCCGTTTGAGAAAATTGATTTTCTATGTAAGGAAGAAGAAAACCGTGTCGGTTTGTTCGCTGCTGCATATCTTGAAAGTAGGGGCAATTCTTATTTCTTAACCGCAAAAGCGGGTTGCGACGGTATAATCTTTGAGGAAAGCAAAGCGGTAACCGATAGTGACTTCACCCTTTCTTTGCCGGAAAAAGAAATAGAACATTTTTTAGCAGGACTTTTGTTTGAATGTTATGTGAAGCTAACAGGTTTTCGCCCCGGTTGGGGGATTTTAACGGGTATTCGTCCCGCAAAGCTTTATAGAAGGTTTGTGGGGCTTTTAGGCGAAAAAAAGGTGGATGAGTATTTTCTTAATGTATTTAAGGTGGAAGGCGACAAGCTTTCTCTTTTAAAGCGTACTGCAAATAGCGAAGATAAACTAATATCTCTTTCAAAAGAAAATAGTATAAGCCTTTATGTTTCTATACCTTTTTGCCCGTCAAGATGCAGCTATTGTTCCTTTGTATCTCATAGTATAGAAAAGGCGGCAGAGCTTATTCCAACCTATTTAAATCTTCTTTGCACTGAGCTTGAAGTTACTGCCGATATAATAAAACGCTTAAATCTTGAGGTTATGACAGTTTATATAGGTGGAGGAACACCAACAACCCTTTCTGCCGAGCAATTAGAAATTTTGCTTAAAAAGATTAGAAATCTTTTTGGGTACTCATTTTTGGAATTTACTGTTGAAGCGGGTAGACCTGATACCATTACTAAAGAAAAACTTTTAGTTATTAAAAATGCGGGTGTGGATAGAATAAGTATAAATCCACAAACGATGAATGATGAGGTTTTGAAAGCGGTTGGCAGAAGGCATACCTCGTCAATGACAAAGGAAGCTTTTGCCCTTGCAAGAAGTCTTGGCTTTGACAATATAAATATGGACCTTATTGCAGGTCTACCAACCGATACTGTAGAGAGCTTTAAAGAGACTATAAAAAGTGTTTTATCTTTAAATCCCGAAAGCGTTACGGTACATTCTCTTTCTATTAAGCGTTCATCAAATATGCGCGACGGTAATGTGCCTAGCTTTAATGATAGCTTTGCGGCTAGTGAGATGGTGCAGTTTGCCGAAAAAACTCTTACAGAAAACAAAGTTTTACCGTATTATATGTATAGGCAAAGCAAAACTGTAGGCAATCTCGAAAATGTCGGCTATGCTAAACAGGGTAAAGAGGGAATTTATAACGTTTATATTATGGATGAAACCCATACAATTTTAGCTTGCGGCGCTTCTGCGGTTTCTAAACTTAAATCGCAAAAAAGCGGTAGAATAGAAAGAATTTTTAACTATAAATATCCGTATGAATATATAAATAATTTTGATGAAATTTTAAAGAGAAAGGAGCAAATTATAAAGTTTTATGATGAACAGTATTGATAAAATAAATCTTCTCGCAAGGAAAAACCCATTAGAACTAATTGCCCTTTCAGAAGAAAAATATAAAAAAGAAATAGAAAGAATCATTAACAAAACCTTAGAAAATGAGCATTGTCGTATTTTGCTTTTGGCGGGACCTTCGGGCTCTGGCAAAACAACAACTGCCCATATTTTAGAAGAAGGCTTTAAAGAGCGTGGTGTAGACGCCGAGGTTGTCTCGCTTGATAATTTTTATTTAGATATTTTGAAGGTGCCAAAGCTTTCAAACGGTCAGCCCGATTTTGAAACTGTTTACGCTCTTGATATTCCCGAAATTCATAGATGCTTTGAAGAGCTTTTAACAAATGAAAAAACCAATATACCTATTTTTGATTTTTCAAGAAAAGGCAGAGCAGAATATCGTGAAATTGACATTGAAAACCATGGTATAATTATCATTGAGGGGCTACACGCAATAAATCCTGAGCTTACAAAAAATCTTCCAAATGATAGTTGGCTTAGCGTTTATATCAGCCCAAATTGTTCAGTTGTAGATAGTAATGGCAAAAAGCTTCTTTCAAGCAGAATGCTTCGTCTTGCAAGAAGAATGTCCCGTGATTTTCTTTATAGAAATACTACTGCCCCTGAAACACTAAAGCTTTGGACGGCGGTGACCGAGGGAGAAGAGAAGTACCTTTATTGCTTCAAATCAACTGCAGATATGCTTTTAAAAACCTTTCATAGCTTCGAGCCTTGTATTTTTAAGGATATCGTTGTCAGACTTCTTGAAAACCTACCTTCAGATACCGAGAACTATGAATATGCAATGAAAACAAAAAATGCACTGGAACAGTTTGTTTCGTTACCGCTGGATTTAGTGCCTGAAACCTCTCTTATAAGGGAGTTTATTGAGGGCAGTCGATTCTAAAAGGTACACTTGAAAAGAAATAATATTTATGGTAAGATTTTAGTATAACTGCTAGGAGGGATTTTAGTGGATAATTTCGACCAAACCTTAAAAAAGGCTAAAGACTTATTTGATACAGCGTGTCAAAAAACAGGTGAGACAATAAGTGTTCAAAAGCTTAAAATAAAGCTTTCAAGCCAAAAAAACGACCTCAAAAAAACTTACGCAATCTTAGGCGAAATTTTTTATAATACTCTTGAAGATAAAGAAAAATTAAGCCAAGATGTTAAAATTTTGGTGGATGAAATTGAGGAGAAGCTTTCTGAAATAAACAAAACTAAGGATGATATTTCAAAAATTTCAGGAAGTAATACTTGCGAAAAATGTAACAGTTCTAATCCTAAAGATGCTGTTTTTTGCACTAAATGCGGAGAGAAACTTTCTAAGTAAAGAAGGCTTATAAATGAAAGATGTTTTAAATGTTGGACTTTTGGTTGCGGATGATGCCGAATATGCCGCGCTTCTTAGTATTAGTGAGCTTAATTTAAAAGAAAAAAACTTCGGTGCTAGGGCAGGGCACACTTTTTGTTTTGTAGAAGGCTCTAGAAAAATAAATGTTTGGGCTATTTGCACGGGCGTTGGTAAGGTTAATGCCGCAACTGCCGCCCAAAAGCTTATTTGTGAGGGCGCTCATATAATTGTAAATTATGGCCTTTCAGGTGGTATTTCGGGCGTATGTCGCGGCGAAGATGTTGTTGGAACGGCATTTTTTGAGCACGATTTTGATTTAACCTGTTTTAACTATAAGCCCTGTGAAAAACCCGGACAAACATATATTTATGAAACCGAAAATTCTTTGGTAGATATGGCAATTAAGGCGGCGGCACCTGCAAAATCGGGCAAGCTTGCAACGGGGGACTGCTTTGTTTCAAATACAAAGCTTAAGAATTTACTTCGAGACGAGTTTAAGGTTACTTGTTGTGATATGGAAACTGCAGCGATGGCTTCGGCCGCTTATTTTGCAGGCGTTCCTTTTATTTCTTTGCGCCGCGTTTCTGATGATGCAGGGGAGAGCGCTACAACTGATTACAGAGAGATGAATAATGCGCCACAACAGGCGATTGTTTTTAAGGCTCTTTCGATAATTAAGGCTATTTTTGAAAAAGAAGACCTTTGGGTTTAGGAGATTTTATGGAAAATAAAGGAAGCGAAAAACAACAAAGCTTTATATATGCTACGCTAATTTTGGGGCTCTCGACCTTGCTGGTAAAGGTGTTGGGGGCAATCTTTCGTATACCGCTTTCTAACCTTATCGGTAGCGTTGGTATGGGATATTTTTCCACCGCGTATGATGTTTACTTGCCTATATATTCTCTTGCTATGGCGGGCCTTCCTGTTGCGGTAGCAAGGCTTATTGCAGAACAAGTGGCGCAAAAAAGATATAAGGACGTTAAAAAAACCTTTAAAATCGTAAAAATAACCTTTACGGTTACCGGCGCTATAGGTTTTGGGCTTATGTTTTTACTTGCCTTTGTGGTTACAGACGTTGCCAATAATCCCGGTGCATTACCGGCTACATTTATTATTGCGCCGAGCATACTTTTTTGTTGCTTTATGTCGGCTTATAGGGGCTATTATGAGGGAATTCGTAATATGTTCCCAACCGCAATTTCTTCGGTTATTGAGGCGGTTTGCAAACTGGTTCTAGGGTACGGTTTTGCCTTTTTGGTAATTAAGTTTTATAGGGGTAGCGGGAATGTTCTGTCTATTGCAGCAGCCGCTGCTATGCTTGGTATTACCTTAGGTTCACTCTTTGCGGGGATTTTTTTGGTTCTTCGCCATAAAATAAAAGGCGAGGGCTTTACTAGAGAAGATGTTGAACATTCTCCGGAAGCTAAAAGCTCAAAGAAAATCTTTAAAGCTCTTATTGCTATTGCAATTCCGGTTGCAATTGGTTCGCTTGTTAATAATGTTGCAAGTTTAATCGACGTTGCTATGGTTCAAAGGCAAATTGGTAGTGCCGTTTCAAAGGCTCCTGAGATTTTCAGGGATATGTATGGTCAGTTCCTAGTAAACGAAAACGGCGAAATATTAGGTGATGCAGAGATTCCTAACTTCCTTTATGGTTGTTATAAGGGATATGCCTATACAATTTTTAATTTAATTCCTACAATTACTTCTGTTGTAGGTGTTAGCGCGTTACCCGTACTGACAATGGCTTGGACATCGGGCGATAAAACTTTGATAAAATCCAATATTGAATCAATGCTTAAGGTTATAACCCTTATAGCTTTCCCTGCGGGAATTGGTGTAATTGCCTTGGCTCCGCAAATTGTGTCGCTTCTTTATTCCAAAGGCGATGCGGTAATTGCGGTTAACCTTCTAAGAATTTTAGGTGGTGCGGCTTGTTTTGCGGGTATGACAACACCTCTTACAAATATGCTACAAGCTATAGGCAAACCTGCCGCGCCTGTTAAAAATATTGCGGTGGGCGCAGTTATTAAAATTGTTGTAAACTTCATTTTAGTTGGAATTCCAAGTATAAATATTCTGGGTGCACCTATTGGAACTATTCTTTGCTATATGTATATTGCATTTGCAGATATATACTGTTTGGTTAAATATTCTAAAGTGCTTCCAAACCTTAAAACTACAATTCTAAAACCACTTTTAGCGGCTCTGCTTTGTGGCGCCGCTGCCTTCGGTACAAACGCATTACTTAGCATTTTTATAGATAGTAGGGTAGTTACAATTATAGCAATTTTAGTGGCGATAATTGTGTATGTGTTGGCTATTGCGGTGCTAAAGTGTATCGATGAAGAAGATGTAGCAACTTTGCCAAAAGGTGAATTTTTAGTTAAAATCTTCAAACGTTTTGGCATAATTGGGCATTAATTTGCAAAAAAATGGCATTTTTTTATTGAAATTTACTATTTTTTTAAAAAAATCTCTTGATTTTAGGTGAAATTTATGGTACAAAAGAATATGGAGTTTGTAAAAGATAGATATACCTTTGAAGACTTGTTATCCATTATGGCAGTGCTTCGAGGTGAGGGCGGTTGCCCTTGGGATATTGAACAAACTCATCAGTCCATAAGAAAAGACCTTTTGGAAGAAGCTTATGAGACGGCTGACGCTATTGATAGAAATAGTGTAGAGGATATGAAAGAAGAACTTGGCGATTTGCTTCTTCAGGTTGTATTTCATAGCCAAATCGGTAAAGAAGATGGCGAGTTTACCTTTGATGAGGTTGTTGACGGAATATGTAAAAAACTAGTTTACCGTCATCCCCATATTTTTTCAGATGTTACTGTTAAAAATTCTGAAGAAGTTTTAAATAATTGGGACAAGCTAAAGGTAAAGGAAAAAAAGATGTTGAGCTTTACTGATACGCTTACATCTGTGCCGACTGCTTTTCCTGCTCTTATGCGAGCGCAAAAGGTTCAAAAAAGGGCCTCTAAAGCGGGGTATGATTTTGAAAATATTTCTGAGGCTTTTTTAAAGGTTGAGGAAGAACTTTCCGAGCTTAAAGCGGCAAACGCAAAAGGTGAAATTGCCGAAACCCAAGAAGAGCTTGGCGATTTGCTCTTTTCAGTAGTAAATGTCGCAAGGTTTATCGGTGCTGACAGTGAAGAATCTCTTACTAGGTCGGTGGACAAGTTTGTAAGACGTTTTAAAATGGCTGAGGAACTGGCAAATGACAAAAACCAAAGCTTAGACGCTCTTTCACCGAAAGAGCTTGACATTCTTTGGAATAAAGCAAAAGAACTTTTAAAATAATATGATTTCAAACAGTTTTACTGTTTAAAATAAAAAATTTAATGGAGGAATTTCTAATGAACAAAACAGAATTAGTTGCAGCAATCGTTGAGAAAACTGGCGTTGCTAAGAAGGATGCTGTTTCAGTTGTTGACGCTTTCACAGAAGTTGTTACTGCTGAGCTTAAAAACGGCGGCGACCTTCGTCTTGTTGGTTTTGGTACTTTCAAAGTAAAGGCTAGAAGCGCAAGAACAGGTATCAACCCTCAAACTAAAGAGAAGATTACAATTGCTGCTTCCAAAGCTCCCGCATTTGTAGCTAGCTCGGCTTTAAAAGCTGCTGTTAAATAATTTATATTATTTAAAATTCTAAGCCGCCGTAGGTACAAGTTACCTCTAGTGCGGCTTAGAATTTTTTTAAGGGTGTTTTTATGAGATTAGATAAATATTTAAAGGTTTCCAGAATAATTAAGCGCCGTACTATCGCTAATGAAGCGTGTGATGCGGGGAGGGTAACGGTGAATGAAAAGGTTGCCCGTGCTTCTTATGATGTTAAGGTTGGGGACATAATTGAGGTTACTTTTGGCAGTAGGGTGCTAAAATTCAAGGTGGTTTCGGTTGCTGAGGTAATAAAGAAAGAAGAAGCACAGCTTATGTATGAAATGCTTTAAGTTCAAACAATAATATATGGTACAAAATTTGCAAGAGAAGGTTATTTCTCTTGTATTTTTTTGTGTTTTGTAGTATAATATTATAGAATTTGTTTAAAGGGGGATTTTTTGTGATTGATATTATAAGAAACGGTACGCTAACCGACCTTATTCTATTTTTTATTTCTTCGGTTATTGTTGTTTTTGTTAGTATGCCTATTCACGAATTTGCCCACGCTTTCACAGCTAATAAGCTTGGCGACCCAACGGCTAAATATTCGGGACGTATCACAATAAATCCATTTGCGCATTTAGACCCTATAGGCTCGCTTTTAATTCTTCTTTTTGGTTTTGGTTGGGCAAAGCCTGTTCCGGTTAATTCTTACAATTTTAAAAAACCAAAGCGTGATATGGCAATAACAGCTGCGGCAGGGCCTATTTCGAACATAATTTTGGCTTTTGTTTTTTATTTACTTTTTAAACTGTTTGTTAGCTTTTTGCCGGATACTGAGGTTGCGGGTTATATTGCGCTAGTTTGTTTTTATGTTGTGAGTATAAACGTTAGTCTTGCCGTTTTTAATCTAATACCTATTCCTCCGCTTGATGGTTCGCGATTGCTTTCGGCCTTTTTAAGCGATAGAAAATATTATCGCTTAATGCAGTATGAAAGGTATTTCTCTTTAGCAGTGCTTTTTCTTATATTTACGGGCGTTTTAGATACACCGCTTAGTTTTTTAAGCAGTTTACTTTATGGTCTTTTTGATATATTAACATTTTGGATTTAGGAGTTTATAAATGGAAGAATTTAAACCGCTTTCCTATAAGCTTGAGGTGTTTGAAGGGCCGCTAGACCTACTTCTTAGCCTCCTTTCAAAAAATAAACTTAATATTTATGATATTCCTCTTGCAGAACTTTTAGAGCAGTATATGGCACATATTGACGCTATGCGCGAGAACAATATGGATGTGGCTAGTGAGTTTTTAGAGATGGCGGCGAGACTTGTTTATATGAAGACGGTTAGCCTTTTGCCTAAGCATGATGAGGTTGAAAAGCTTAAAGATGAGCTTGCAGGCGAACTTTTAGAGTATGAGCTTTGCAGACAAATGGCGGGCAAGCTAGGCACAATGACCGACGGCTTTAACTATTTTGTGCGAGAGCCTGAGCAAATTGAAGTGGACAAGCGGTATCAACTAGTTCACGGTTCAGGGCTTTTGCTTGACGCCTACCTTTCGGCTGTTGGCAGGGGAATAAGAAAACAACCTCCGCCCACTACAGTTTTTACAAAAATTGTTGCAAAGAAAATTGTTGCCGTTTCAACCCGTATTGTTTATGTTATGCGAAAACTTTGGAGTGGCAACAAACTAAAGCTAGTTAATGTTTTTAAGGAATCGAAAAGCCGTTCTGAAATGGTTGCAACCTTTTTGGCTGTGTTAGAGCTTTGCAAATCAAACCGCGTTAAAATTGAGGGTAACGGCGAGGAAATGACCGTTAAACTAAATAAGGAGCGTAAAAAACGTGAAAATTAAAGAAATGGTAGCTGCACTTGAAGCAGTTTTGTTTGCGGGTGGCGAACCCGTTTCTATAGCAAGACTTTGTGAGGTTTTTGAGATTGATGACGAAACTCTTTCAAAGCTTGCAACCCTTTTATCAAATAAATTAGAGGATAGCGGTAGCGGAATTACCCTTTTAAGACTTGGCGATACATATCAACTTGCAAGTCGAAAGGAGTATGCCGAATATGTAAGAAGGGCTTTTGATATTAAGCGCAAAACACCCCTTTCACAAGCGGCACTTGAGGTTTTGGCGGTTATTGCTTATAACCAACCTGTAACTAAATCTTTTATTGAACAGGTTAGAGGGGTTGATTGTTCGGGTGTTGTTGCAACCTTAGTTGAAAAAGAACTTATTGAGGAAAGGGGAAGGCTTGAACTTCCCGGTAGACCTCTTTTGTACGGGACTACTGCTAATTTTCTTCGTTCTTTTTCTATTTCATCTCTCAAAAATTTGCCAGAATTACCAAAAGACCTTATGTCTGATGCAGAACAAATGACTATTGATGATGTTTTAGAGGAAAATAATATAAGTGAAAATACTGAAGAATAAAGGAGAGAAAGTTTAATGTCTGAACAAAATGTTTCTTCCCTTATGGAAACAACCTTGGAAAAAATTAAAACTATGTTTGACGCTAATACAGTTATTGGCGAAAAAATTGTTTTAGACGGTGTAACCCTTATACCTGTTTCCAGAATTTCTTTTGGTTTTGCGAGTGGCGGCTCAGACCTACCTTTTAAAGCAGATAAAAATGCTTTTGCAGGCGGTGGCGGTGCAGGGGCAAGTGTTACTCCCATTGGCTTTTTGTCGGTTAAGGACGGCGATGTTAAAATGATTTCAGCATCGCCTAGTGACACTCCGCTTTCTATAGCTATGGATTTGCTTCCTGAAGCGTTTGAAAAAATTAAAACTTTTTTCGATAATAAAAAAACCGAGGACACTGAAATTCTATAATACATTTTTATAATCTATCCCGAATAGAATTTATTATGATTTTTTTCTTTGGGGTGGGTTATGAAAAAGCTTTTTTGTATAGTGATTTCGGTTTGCCTTGTGGTTTTATTTGAAGTTTCGGTTTTTGCAGAGGAGGTTGAAACCTCGGCAAAGGCATCGGTTTTAATTTCGGCAGATACTTTGGATGTTATATATGGTGAAAATATAAATTCAAGGCTTTCAATGGCTAGTACCACAAAAATTATGACTGCCCTTATTTTAGCCGAACAAGAAAACCTTTCAAAATCAGTTAAAATTACTAGAGAAATGGTTATGGTTGAAGGCTCTTCAATGGGGTTAAAAGTGGGGGATACCGTTACATATTTAGACCTTATTTATGGTATGCTTTTAGCTTCGGGTAATGATGCCGCAACCGCTACAGCCTACGCTTTGGGCGGCAGTCTTGATGGATTTGCCGATATGATGAATGATAAAGCTAGGCAAATAGGACTTAAAAATACAAACTTTGTAACCCCTTCGGGCCTTGATGATGATAACCATTATTCAACCGCATACGATATGGCAATTTTAACGGCTTATGCCCTTAAAAATAGGGTTTTCAAAGAGGTTTGCTCTACTTATGTAAAGACTCTTGAATTTGGTGGCGAAAGGCACACATATCAAAATCACAACCGCCTTTTAAAAGAACGCGATGATGTTATTGGTGTTAAAACGGGGTTTACTAAAAAGTCGGGTCGTTGCCTAGTAACTGCGGCTGAAAGAGAGGGCGTTACGCTTATTGCGGTTACCCTTTCTGATGGGAATGATTGGAACGACCATAAAAAGCTAATTGACTACGGGTTTGAAAACGTAAAGTCGATAGATGTGGAAACTCAAATTCCGGATAGTGTTGCAGTTATCTCGGGTGATTGTGATAGAGTAAAGCTTTCTGCCACTTGCAAGAAGTTTACTGTATCTAAATCAACAAATGTAAAACTAAAAGCAAGAATTTTGCTTCCAAGCTTTATTTATTCTAGTGTCTCGGCGGGGGAAACTGTTGGTAAGATAGAATATTATTTTGGCGATAGACTAATTTATGTTAGTGATATTTTGTCGGTTGCCGATGTTTACATTAAAAATGAAAAACTACCTTTAAAGGAACGGTTTATTCAAAATTTACGAAAAATATTAAGGTTGGTAGTATGAAGGATAATAAAATCAGATTACAAAAATATATGTCAGAAAACGGCTTTGCCTCCAGAAGAAAATCAGAAGAGCTTATTTTGGCGGGTAAGGTTAAGGTTAATGGTCATATTGCCTCTATTGGCGATAAGGTAGACCCTGTTCGCGATAAAATTATGGTGAGCGGAAAAAGGGTTGTAAGAAATAAAAATAAAATGTATATTATGCTACATAAACCGCGCGGCTACGTTACAACTATGAGCGATGAGCTTGGTAGAAAATGTGTTTCAGAGCTTGTTGCCGATGCGGGTGAAAGGCTTTTTCCTGTTGGCAGGCTTGACAGGAATTCCGAAGGCCTTTTACTTATGACGAATGACGGGGATTTTGCTAATAAAATTACCCACCCGTCTAGCCACGTTAATAAGCTTTATAGAGTAACAGTCAGAGAAAAGGTTAGTGAAGAGCAGCTTATTAAAATGAGCACAGGTATAGTTTTAGATGGCAGAAAAACACTTCCTTGCGATGTTCATATTATTGATATAAGCGAGGGAAGAACAGTCCTTAGTTTTCTTATTTCAGAGGGTAGAAACAGACAAATAAGAAGAATGTGTGAAGAGGTAGGTCTTACTGTAATCCGCCTTAAGAGAACCGAAATTGCGGGTGTTAAACTTGGTATGCTTCCTCAGGGTAAATGGCGCCCACTAAACGAAAAAGAAATGCACAGGCTTACAAATATTAGCTCTAGCAAACAAAGTGGTGAATAAAATGTTACAGGTTTTGGTTTGTGATGATGAAAAAGTAGTTAAAAACCTTTTTGAACAAAATGGACTTATTTTAAACGATAATTCTTTTGCACTTAGGGCTTTAAGCGGTGAAGAAATGCTGGGGTTTTGTTTGTTTGAAATTTCGGGTGATAAAATAACTGTTCTCTGCGTAAACCCCGAAAAAGACCGACTTTTAGCTGACGGACTAATTCGCAGTACCCTTCATGTTGGCTGTGAGAGGGGAGTAACCGAAGCTTTTTATGGCGAAAAGGTTAGTGAAGAGTTGCTTTTAAAAATAGGTTTTATCGAAGAAAAGGCTAATAAAAAATTAAAACTTCAAAATCTTTACAGCGATTGCTGTAATTGTTCGTCTAAACAAAAAGGTTAATTTTTTTCGAAAAAACACTTGACTTTTACTTTAAAAGTGTTATACTAATATCTGTTCCTAATTTTGCGGAATTGTGTAAGGGTAGCACGGCAGACTCTGACTCTGTTTGTCTGGGTTCAAATCCTAGTTCCGCAGCCAAACGAAAATCCGTTCTCTTTTGAGGACGGATTTTTGTTTGTATTATTTATTTTTCAATATTCATCATTCATTATTCATTAACGAAGAACGGATTTTCGAATGAAGAACGAAGGCGCCTTCGGCTGATGAATAATGAATAATGAATAATTGGGCTTCTCACTTGTGCCTTTGCCGCTTTTATGCTATAATACACCCAGGCGGTGATGGTATGTCGCAACTTCGTAAATTTAGAAAAAAAGCACAGAAAGAATATGATTTAAAAATTAAAAGATTAAAAGCAATTTTTTCAATATTCTTCACTGTTACAATAGTTATTTCTTTTACAATGCTAATTATTTGTGCTATCAATAATGCACCAACTCTTACAACTACTATTGTTTCAGGAAGTGCTTGGTTTATATTTGATGTTTTGTTTGCATTTGCTATAAAAAATAAGTGGTATTTTTTATTTGATGAGTGTTCTGGTGGTCTTCACTATAACTACAATAATAACAAAACAAAAACTGAGCGAAAAAAAGATAATTGGCAAGGTAATCGCTTTAAGTTTGCAATAAGTGTGGTTATATTGTTAATACATTTGGTTTTGCTTTTTACTTTTTTATAATATATTAAATAAAATCAAGTTTTTTATCCAGTTCTTTTTTGGTCAGTAGTCCCCAAAACCCCGTTCTCTTACGAGAATAGGGTTTTTTATTGCCTTTCAACAAATTAACAAATTGTAATATTTTTTTGCCTACATTTTTATTGACATTGTGACAAAAAATGATATAATAATTATAAAGTTGTTAACAAATTTTTAATATTTATTTTTGGCATTTATATACATGGCTGGTTTAGGTCATTTGGGTTATAAGCCATATATGTTCTGTCAACTGTGACGGAACTTTTTTTATATATAAACCGATGTTTCGGTTAATATAGTTTGACAGGTTCAAATCCTGTCACACTAAGCACTAAGGAGCTTTTAGTGTTAAAATATGAAAGGGGCCAAGTTAAAATGAAAAAAATTTCACAGGCCGTTGGGTATTTGCCCGACGAGAAACCAACCGCGTGGAAACTGTTTCTTTACGCTGTTCAGCAGGTAATTGTTATGTTCCCTGCAACCGTAACAGTTGCTCTTATCACCGGTTTTCAGGTTTCTACAACAATTTTTGCAAGTGGTCTTGCAACGTTATGCTTTATTCTAATCACAGGCAAAAAAATCCCTCTTTATTATGGCTCTAGCTTTGCATACCTTACCGCTATTTCGAGTATGTGTGCGGCAGAAGGTTTTGCTCCGGTTGACGGCATTTTGCCTCCCGAAGCAATTTCACATGCTCAGTTTGGTATTATTTTCTCAGGTTTAATTTCTATTGCCGCAGGTCTTTTGGTTCGCTTCTGCGGAAGAAAAGCGGTTGAAACAATTTTGCCGCCTTCTATTACCGGACCTATTGCTATGATTATCGGTCTTACCCTTGCAGGCAATGCGCTTGGTGATGCTATTCCTAAGGTTGATAAGCCTGACGCTGCTAGTAGCTGGTGGATTGTTGTTGCTTTGGTAACACTTCTTTCTACTATTATTTATTCAAAATATCTAAAAGGATTTTTGGGACAACTTCCGCTTCTTTTAGGAGCCCTTACGGGTTGTGCCGCCGCAGCTATTGCTCATTTTGCGTTTGGCGTAAATCTTTTCCGCGCAATGCCCGAAGCTGCTCTTAATGCTTCACTTTGGAAGCTTGGCGATGGTTCAATATTTGCCGTTCCTGCCTTCACACTTCCTAAGGTTTCTTGGGTTGCTGTTGCCGGTATTATGCCTATTGCTATTGCTACAATACCTGAGTCAACCGCTCATATGTATCAGCTTGATATCTATGTAAATGATATTGCAAAGAAAAAAGGCAAAAAGATGAAATATAGTCTTGTTGATATGCTTGACCGCAATCTTATCGGTGATGGTATCTGCGATATGATTTCTGGTGTTGTTGGTGGCCCCGCAGGTACAAACTATGGCGAAAACATTAGCACAATGGCTATTACCAAGGTTTTCTCGGTTCCTGTTGTTGCTCTTGCAGCTATTATTGCAATGGTAATTAGCTTCTTTACTCCACTTATTCAGGTAATCTATGGCATTCCGCTTGCAGTTATCGGCGGACTTGAGATTTATCTCTTTGGCGCTATTGCTGCTCAGGGTATTGCAATTATGATTGACAAGAATGTTGATATGTTCTCGGCCAAAAACATTGCCGTTATTGCTTCAATTATGGTTATCGGTATCGGCGGAAACTATGCTTTCGGCGGCAATATTCCTTTCTTTGGAATTCAGGTTCCTTGCATTGCGGGTGCTGCTGTCTTTGGTATCATTCTCAACGCTATTTTAAGCATTGGTGAAAAAAAGGCAAAGGCTGATGAAATTCCTGAAGAAGTACCCGAAACAGTTGATAAAACTCAAATTTAAGTTTAAATTACTAAAATTCCCGTAATTTTTACGGGAATTTTATATATATGTTTTATTGAAAATAAAAAAACAGTATGATATAATAAAGCGGTAAAATATGTAAGGGGTTTTTAAGTTGGAGATTTTTATACTTTGTCTAAAGCAAATGCTTATGATGACATTCCTTATACTTATAGGTTACATTCTTAGAAAGAAGGATATTGTTCCGCCAAACTCTTATATTGTTCTTTCTAGGCTAGAAACCTACATATTTGTTCCTGCGCTTAATTTTTATAATCAAATACAAAACTGTAATATTGATACTTTTAAAGAGAATTATATGCTAATGTTTTACGGTGCCGCAATAATCGGCGCAGCATTAATTATTTCTTACCCATTATCCAGAATTTTTATAAATAATCCCAACAAAAACTCTCACCGCAAATATCAAAGAAATATTTATAAATATGCGCTTACCTTCGCTAATTACGGCTTTGTTGGTAACTTTGTTATCCTTAGCGTTTGGGGCCAAGAGATGCTTTTTAAGTATTCAATGTTTACATTTGTTCCGGCTATTGTTTCTTGCGCTTGGGGCAATTATCAGCTTATCCCAAAAGAAAAGGGTGCAGGTATATTAAAAAGTCTTAAAAAAGGTCTTTTAACACCTCCGCTTATTGCTCTGCTTGCGGGTATGATATTAGGTCTTTTGAATCTTAAAGAATATATACCCGATTTTATTCATAGCGCTTGTGGTAGCGCAGGGGACTGTATGGGCCCCGTAGCTATGGTTCTTGCGGGTGTTGTAATAGGCGGTTATAGAATTAAAGGGCTTCTTCGTAACTGGAGGATATATTTGTTAACAGTTTTCCGTCTGGTTATCATTCCCGGAATATTTATTTTAGTTCTAAAAGCATTAGGCGCTAATGAACTTATTCTAACCTTAACTCTTGTTTTCCTTGGCTCACCGATAGGAATGAACACGATTGTTTACCCTGCGGCTTATGGCGGTGAAACAAGAACAGGTGCTTCTATGACGGTTATTTCTTCGGTTATCAGTATTATAACAATACCGATTATGTATTTCTTACTTATTGTTTTATAATTATAAAAAGACAGTTCGCAACCATCCTGTCTGTAAACAAAACTATGGATTTTTTGCGAACACAATTTTTGTGTTCGCTTTTTTGTTGTGGACTAATTTTGAGGTGCAATAATGGTTAAATATCTTAAAAAAGAAATTAGTGAAACTAAAGTACTGTTAAAAAACATTCCACCTGTTATTTTTTCTTTCTTTATACTAACTCTTTTTGTAATGAATTTACTTGCAAATAAAAGTCTTAATATACCTATTTCTTGGCTTAAACTTGATGCGGGGTATATTATTTCTTGGTTTTTATTTCTTACAATGGATATATTAACTAAACATTTTGGCCCTAAAGCTGCAACTAAACTTTCCTTTCTTGCAACGGGAATAAATCTCGTAATTTGTTTAATTATGTTTTTGGCAAGTATATTGCCGGGTATGTGGGGCGAAGCGTATTTAGAAGGACACGAAGCAGTTATAAATAATGCGCTTAATAAAACCTTTGGCGGCACGTGGTATGTAATTGTTGGTAGTACGGTTGCATTTGCAGTTTCTTCGGTTGTTAACAATTTTACAAATTATGCGGTTGGTAAAGCTTTTAAGAGAAATCCCGATGGTTTTTTTGCTTATATAATTCGTTCGTATTTTTCAACCGCTGTTTCGCAGTTTGTAGATAATTTGCTTTTCTCAATGTTAGTAGGTCACATCTTCTTCGGTTGGAGCTTCAAAGACTGCTTTTTTAGTGCCTTTGTTTGTATGGGTGTTGAACTTGTACTTGAAGCGTTTTTCTCGCCAATCGGATATAAAGTTTGCGAAAAATGGCGTAAGGAAAAGGTGGGCGAGGACTATTTTAAGTTCGTAGCAAAAAAATAAATTATTATATCTTTAAAAACACCCTAAGTTTAGGGTGTTTTTTTTGATTTTTAATTCAAAAAAATCTTTTAAATTACTTGAACTTATTTATAATATATTATATAATATAATTTGATTATGTATGTAAAAAGGGTGAGTATATGTCAGGTGTTTTAAACAACCGTTATCCCGCCGAACAAACTGAGTATATCTCACTTGTTTCACGGCTTATAAAGACAAAATATGACCATTTTCCGTTAGCGCTTATAAATACCTATGGTTGCCAACAAAATGTTAGTGACAGTGAGCGTATGAAGGGTATGCTTAGCGAGATGGGTTTCGGTTTTACAGAAGATGCCGAAACGGCCGATTTTATACTTTTCAATACCTGTGCTGTTCGTGAACACGCTGAGGATAGGGTTTTTGGTAATATTGGTGCTTTAAAGCATTACAAACGTCGCCATCCCGAAATGATAATTGGCATTTGCGGATGTATGGCACAACAAGATATTGTTAAGGATAGAATTAAAAAAAGTTATCCTTATGTGGACCTATTATTTGGTACACACGTTCAGTATCGTTTGCCCGAATTTATTTACCGTCTTTTGACAAAAAAAGGCCGCATTTTTGAAACCTCTACCGAAAAAAGTGAGGTTGTTGAGGATGTACCCATAAAGCGTGATGGCACCTTTAAAGGTTGGCTTCCTATTATGTATGGTTGCAATAATTTTTGCACCTACTGTATTGTCCCTTATGTTCGAGGCAGAGAACGTTCAAGGGATTATACCGAAATTTTAAAAGAGGCAAGAAAAATGGTTGCCGACGGCTTTAAGGATATAACCCTTTTAGGTCAAAACGTTAATTCCTATCACAGTCCCGTATGTGATGAGCAGGGGAACGAGGTTAATTTCCCCAAGCTTTTGCGTATGATTAACGAAATTGACGGCGATTTTAGAATAAGGTTTATGACCTCACACCCCAAAGACTGTTCTGATGAACTTTTATTTGCAATGAAAGAGTGCGACAAGGTTGCAAAGCATTTGCATCTTCCATTCCAGTCGGGTTCAACTGAGATTTTAAAACGAATGAACAGAAGATATACCAGAGAGGGCTATTTGGAGCTTGTAAGTAAAGCGAGAAAGCTAATGCCAGAAATATCTCTTACAAGCGATATTATTGTTGGTTTTCCGGGTGAGCGATATGAAGATTTTCTACAGACGCTGAGCCTTGTGAAAGAGGTTGAGTTTACGGCGCTTTTTACATTTATTTTTTCAAGCCGTAACGGCACCCCTGCCGCCGAGATGGATGACCCTGTTTCAAGAAAGGAAAAGGGCGTTTGGTTTAGAGAGCTATTAGCTACACAGGAAGAGATAGCAAAAGTAAATGAGAAAAAACTAGCCGATAAAACATTTAAAGTTTTGTGTGATGATTTCGGCAGAAATGATGGCTTTATGGCAGGTCATACAGATACAAATGTTTGTCTTGAATTTAAAGGCGATGAAAAACTTTTAGGCGAATTTGTTACGGTTAAAACCGAGTATATAAACGGAAGTTTAGTAGCAAAAATAATTTAGTATTTTAAGGAGTAATAAAAATGGATATTATCGAACTTACAAGAAATCTTTGTGTAGAGCTTCAAAAAGAAGAAGCTTATATTGAGTTTACAGCCGCAAAAAAAGCTAATGATGAAGATAAAGAGCTACAAGATGATATCGGTAAATTCAATATTGTTCGCATGCAGCTTGACCAGGTGTTTTCTACCGATTTCAGTAAAGAAAATACTACTAGAGAAGAGGTTGAAGAGAAGGTTTCTAAGCTCAATGAAGAAATGAGAAGCATTTATGCAAAGATTATGTCTAACGAAAAAATGGTTAAATATAATCTTGCTAAAGAGAAGCTTGATGTTATTGTAAATAAGATGAATGCAATTATCACTATGTCTATTAACGGCGAAGACCCGCTGACCTGTGAAATTAACGAGGGTTGTAGTGGCTCATGTTCTTCTTGTTCGGGTTGTCATTAATTATCTTAAAAATTGGGAGTGTTTCCTTTGAGTAAGCTTTCACCCGGTATGCAACAGTATGTTGATATAAAGGCTCAGTATACCGATGCTATTTTGCTTTTCCGTCTTGGTGATTTTTATGAAATGTTTTTTGAAGACGCCAAAATTTGTTCAGAAGAGCTTGAACTTGTTCTTACAGCTAAAAGCTGTGGTCTTGACGAAAAAGCGCCAATGTGTGGCATACCATATCATAGCTGCGAATCTTATATTGCCCGTTTAATTGAGCGCGGTCATAAGGTTGCCATTTGTGAGCAAACTGAGGACCCCGCCACCGCCAAGGGACTGGTGCGCCGTGAGGTAATAAGGGTGATTACTCCCGGTACTGTTATTGAGGACAGTATGCTTGAAGAAGGCAAAAACAACTACCTTGCTTCAGTTTTTATAGATGGTAATGAGTGTGGCCTTTGTTTTCTTGATGCTTCAACGGGTGAGGTTAGTTTAACCTTAATTAGCGGCGACAGTTTAGAAAATAAAATTATAAGTGAGCTTGGTAGGTTTTCTCCAAGCGAGGTGCTTATAAGCGAGGAATATAGTGTTTATTCTTCACTTGTTAATTTTCTAAACGAAACTCTTAATTGCCGCGTTGCCGAGTTTTCAAAACCTGCTATGAAAAAAAGAGGTTTAGGTGAAAATATTATTTCGCATTTTGGGGTGCTAAGCGTTGAAGAGTTGGGACTATCTGAAAATATGGCAGATACAGTTTCGCTTGATTTTGCGCTTTCTTACCTTAAAGATAATGGTATGGACAAGCTCTCTTCAATACGAGAAATAAATAAATATACCTGTTCAAAATATATGACTCTCGACGTTTCTGCGGTACGAAATCTCGAACTGCTCGAAACAATGCGAGGTAAGTCAAAACGTGGCTCTTTACTTTGGGTGCTTGATAAAACAAAAACCCCTATGGGTAAACGCCTTATAAGAGGTTGGCTTTCACAACCACTTCTTAACCCTGCCGAGATAATTTCTAGGCAAAACGCAGTTGATGAATTTTATTCAGATACATTTTTAAGAGGCGAACTTACCGAATATCTTACCGGAATTCGCGATGTTGAACGTCTGCTAACTAGAACAGTTTTCGGTATCGCAACCCCTAAAGAGCTTCAGTCACTTTCTCACACAATTAGTAGATTTGCACCTATTAAAGACCTGCTTTCAACGGTTAATAGCAAATTACTTAAGGAACTTGAGGGTGAAATCGACGTTTTAGAAGACGTTGCTAAACGCATTGACGAAACTCTTTGCGATAATCCGCCTAACAGTATGAAGGACGGAAAAATTATTCGCGATGGCTATAATGCCGATGTAGATTTGCTGAGAAAAGACCTTACGGGCGGAAAAGATTTCTTGACGGCCATTGAAATAGCTGAAAAGGAAAGAACGGGAATAAAAACCCTTAAGGTTCGCTACAATAAGGTTTTTGGATATTACATAGAGGTTCCTGCATCACAAAAGGATGCGGTGCCTGAAGATTATATAAGAAAACAAACCTTAACTAATGCCGAAAGGTTTATTACTGATGAGCTTAAGGCTTTAGAGGCGAGGGTTTTAGGGGCTAGTGAACGCCTTACCAAGCTTGAATTTGAACTATTTTGTGAGCTTAGAGATTTTGTTTCAAAAAATCTTGATAGAATTCAGCGTTCGGCTATTGCTATTTCAAGGCTCGACGTACTTTGCTCTTTTGCAACGGTTGCGGTAAATTTGGGATATTCACGTCCCGTTGTAAATAGCGACGGCGCAATAAGAATCATTAACGGCCGCCATCCTGTTGTTGAAGCGGTTAGCAAGGCTCCCTTTGTTGCAAACGATACCTTCTTAGACACCGATGAAAATAGGTGCGCTATAATAACCGGACCTAATATGGCAGGTAAGTCTACTTATATGCGTCAAACAGCCTTGATAACAATTATGGCGCAAATTGGTAGTTTTGTACCCGCCGAATCGGCAACTATCGGTATTACTGATGCAGTATTTACACGCGTTGGCGCGTCTGATGACCTTGCAACCGGCAAATCAACCTTTATGGTCGAAATGAGCGAGGTTGCTTATATACTTAAAAACGCTACCAGAAATAGTTTGCTTATTTTAGACGAAATTGGAAGAGGTACTTCTACCTTTGATGGTATGTCTATAGCCCGTGCGGTTTTAGAGTATGTTGCCGATAAGAAAAAGCTTGGTGCAAAAACTCTTTTTGCTACGCACTATCACGAGCTTACTGCACTTGAGCAAACTATTAAGGGCGTTAAGAATTATAATATTGCGGTTAAAAAACATGGTGACGATATAACATTTTTAAGAAGAATTGTTCGTGGTGGCGCCGATGATAGCTATGGTATTGAGGTTGCTAAACTTGCAGGTCTTCCAAATGCGGTTATAAATCGCGCAAAATCAGTTTTAAAGGAAATTGAAACTGAGGGTGTTGTTAAACAGGTTACCGTTAATGATACTGCTGCAGCACAACTGCCTATCGGTCAAATGGAATATGACGAGATAATTAAGGAACTTAAAAACCTTGATGTAAACGTTTTAACGCCTATTGAGGCAATGGCAATTCTCTTTGACGTTTCTAAAAGGGTTAAAGAAATATAAAAAAGTATTTTAGGGGGGGTGTAAAAATGCCTGATATTAAAGTTCTTCCAAAGGAAATTGCTGAGCTTATTGCGGCCGGTGAGGTTGTAGAACGACCCGCTTCGGTTATAAAAGAACTTGTTGAAAACTCGGTTGACGCAGGTGCAACTAAGGTTACTGTCGAAATTTCAAATGGCGGTATAACCTATATGCGTGTTTCAGATAACGGCGTTGGTATGAGCAAAAATCAAGTTAAAACCGCATTTTTACGCCACGCTACAAGTAAAATTAAAACCGCCTCAGACCTTGACGCAATTTTAACTTTAGGTTTTAGGGGAGAAGCGTTAGCTTCAATTTCCGCCGTGTCAAGAGTTGAGATTATGACCGCGACTGAAACCGATGAATTCGGCACTGCTTATAGTGTTTGCGGTGGTGAAGAGGGCGAAATTTCTGAGGTTGGTTGCCCAAAGGGAACAACAATTATTGTTAGGGATTTGTTTTATAATGTCCCTGCAAGAATGAAGTTTCTTAAAAAAGATGTTAGCGAGGCAAATACAGTTGCAGCTGTTATGGACAGAATGGCACTCTCTCACCCTGAGGTTTCATTTAAACTTATTCGTGATGGAAAAACCGTCTTACAAACTTCGGGCGACGGTAAGCTAAAATCGGCTATTTATTCGGTTTTAGGCAGAGATTTTTCTTCCTCGTTAATTCCTGTAGAATATAGCGAAGGCGCTCTTTCGCTTTCGGGCTTTGTTTGTACACCCGCAAGGTGTAGGCCAAACCGTAATGGTCAGTTTTTCTTTTTGAATGGACGTTTTATAAAATCAGGCACCATTTCTGCCGCTTTAGACCAAGCCTATAAAAATTCAAGTATGGTTGGTAAGTTCCCTGCTGCAGTTATAAATTTAACTGTTCCCGCAGGTACGGTTGATGTTAACGTTCATCCAACAAAAACTGAGGTACGTTTTTCGGAAGAAAGAAAAATTTTTGATATTGTTTATAGAGGAAGCCTTGCAGCAATAACTATGGGCGATAGGCGACCCGAAATGAAAATTCCTGAGAAAAAACCTTTTAATTTCTTTTCTAATGATGAAAAATTTGTTCAGGTAAAACAAAATATTTTTGGTGATGATAATACCATTTCCAAAAAGTTAGAAGAAAAAAGGGTAGAGGCTGTAACTTATATTTCAGGGTTCGACGAACCTAAAGAAACCTTCAGGCCCCCTTTGAAATCAAGCGACATTTCGGTTTTTGATAAAGGCTTTGAAAGCATTGTTTCTATACCTGTAGAAAATGAAAATACAAAAACTGCCGTTTTAGAGGAAACTAAAATTAAGGTTCAGGAAACTAGGCCTCAGAATTTGCCTATAGACAGTGGTACTGTCGATTTATCTAAGCTCACCCTTATAGGTGAAGCCTTTTCTACCTATATTTTGGTTTCGCTTGATGATACGCTTTACTATATAGATAAGCATGCGGCACATGAGAGAATAAACTTTGAAAAGCTAAAGTCAGGTCTTGAAATTCAAAGTCAGGTTTTGTTGTCGCCGCTTAGCGTTTCACTTTTAAGGGAAGAATATGATGCAGTAATTTCCAATCTTGATGTTTTGGAAAAATGCGGCTTTTTGGCGGAGGATTTTGGCGAAGGAACTGTTTTGGTAAGGGCGGTACCATCTATTTTAGATAATGTTGATATTCCGTCTCTTATTCGAGAAATTGCCGACAATCTTTCAACTAAAGGCATTGCTGTTAGTGATAGAATAGATGATATTTTACACAGTATTGCTTGTAAATCTGCAATAAAAGCCGGGTATAGTACTACAAAAGAAGAGCAAATTAAACTTGCCGAAAAGGTTTTAAGCAATAAAAATCTTATGTACTGTCCCCATGGCAGACCAATTGCACTAAAGATTAAAAAATCACAGATTGAAAAGCAGTTTGGGAGGATAATTTAAAGGTGAAGATGGCTTTAAATAATCCGGTTATTTACGTTGTGGGACCAACCGCTTCGGGAAAAACGGCGCTTTCTATAGAAATTGCCAAACATTTTGGCGGTCAAATTATTTGTGGCGATTCTATGCAAATTTATAAAAATATGCCTATAGCGACCGCCGCCCCTACTAAAGAAGAAAAGTGTGGCATACGTCATAGACTTTTTGAGTTTTTAGACCCTAGCGAAAAATTTTCAGTTTCCGATTTTGTTTTACTTGCCAAAAAAGAAATTAGCGAAGTTAGAAAAGAAGGTGCACTTCCTATTGTTGTTGGTGGCACAGGTCTTTATATAACTTCTTTGGCGGAAAATATTGATTTTGGCGACGAAGAAAATGATGGTAGTATAAGAAAGTCATTAGAGCAACGCGCCGAAAAAGAGGGGTTAGAGGCACTTTATAACGAGCTTTGCCAAATAGATAGTGAAACTGCCAAAAAGGTTTCTAAAAACGATGCAAAGCGAATTATACGCGCTTTAGAGGTTTATATTTTAAGTGGCGAAAACATCACCGAGAGAAATAAAAAATCTCGCGAACAAGGTATTATTTATGATAATATTTATATCGGCGTAAACTATCTAAATAGACAAACTTTATATGATAGAATCAATAAACGCGTTGATATTATGCTTGAAAACGGAATTTTGGAAGAGGCAAAAAAATGCTATAATAAAGGCAATAAGACCTCTGCACAGGCTATAGGCCATAAAGAACTAATTCCGTTTTTAAATGGCGAAACTTCGCTTATAGAGGCTACAGAGCATCTAAAAATGCAAACCAGAAGATATGCTAAAAGGCAAATAACTTGGTTTTCAAAAAATGAAGATATAAATTGGGTGTATATGGACGATGGCTCAGACCAAGTTCAAAAAGCAATAGATATTATAAATAGCAAATTATTTTAAATTGGAGGTGACGGTATGAATGGCGGAAAGTTTATAAAGATTATTATCACGGTTATTTTAGTTTCTTTTTTGGGATATCAAATATATTCGGTAGCTTTTAAGCCGATAACTACCGCCACAGCTACAAGTTATGAAGCAATAAACGGTGTTGATATTGATGGATATTTTGTTCGTCAAGAGCAATTAATCGATTATGAAGCTACCGGTAATGAGAGATATGTTGTTGCCGATGGTGAAAAGGTTTCGAAAAATGGTGTAATTGCGGAAATATATTCTAACCCTGCGGCTGCGTCGACTAAGGTTAGAATAGATGAACTTAATAAACAAATAAACACTTTGGAAATGATGAACTCTTCAAGCGACCCATCTTCAGTTGACCTTGATACCCTTAATAATAAAACACAGTCGGTTTATCTTGATTTTATAACTGACAAGCAAAACGGCAATTTTCTTGACAGCGACGAGTTTGCAAGTCAGTTACTTCTTCAACTTAATAAAAAACAAATTTTGACGGGGCAAGTTACCGGGTTTGATAATCTAATCCTTTCCCTAAAAAACGAGGTAGCAAGTCTTTCTTCGGGAATTACCGCGCCGAGCAAAGTATTAAAATCAAACGCCTCCGGATTTTTTGTTGGTGGGGTTGATGGCCTTGAAGACGTACTAAAGATTTCAGAAATAGAAAATATGGATATTACTATTTTCGACCAAATTAAAGATGTTGAGCAGGGTAGTGGCTTCGGTAAAATTGTTACCAGCTATGATTGGTATATTATTGCAAAAATGACAGGCGATGATTACCTTAAATTCAACGTTTCTGATACCGTCACATTGAAAACTACAATAGAGGGCTCTAAGGAGCTTGTTGCAAAGGTAGAAAAAATCAAGGTTTCTGATAACAAAAATGAGGCTCTGGTTGTATTTTCATGTAATACTATGAACGGCGAATTGGCCACAACAAGATATTCTAAAATGACTGTTATTACAGAAAAACATACAGGCATTAGAATTTCCAACAAGGCTATACGAGTTGTTGATGGTAAAACAGGTGTTTATATTGTTCAGGGCTCTATAGTAAAATTTAAGCCTGTTGAGATTATTTATACAACCGACACCTTTTCGGTTTGTAAGGTTGATGAAACTAATTCTACTTCAAGCCTTAGGCTATATGACGAGGTAATTGAGAAAGGTAAAAACCTATATGACGGAAAATATATTGACTAACGAACTTTCTGCCGAGCAAAGAAAGAAGATTTTTTCAGAAAACTATAAAGATATTTTAGAGAGAATTGATATAGCCGCCAAAAAAAGCGGAAGAAAAATATCCGATATAAAGCTTCTTGCTGCAACAAAAACTATTGATATTGATGTTATAAATTTTGCTATTGAAAGCGGGATTACTTTAATCGGCGAAAACAGGGTGCAGGAGTTTTTATCTAAGGAAACGTTATTAAATGATAAGGCCGAAAGACACTTTATTGGTCATTTACAATCTAATAAGGCTAAAGATATCGTTGGAAAGGTTTCTTTAATTCATTCGGTGCATTCTATAAAGCTTGCGAAGGTTATAAGTGATTTAAGCGAGAAAAAGGGAATCGTAACCGATATTTTGCTCGAGGTTAATATCGGCAACGAAGAGTCAAAAAGCGGATTTTCAAAAACTGAGGTTTTAGAAAAAATAGAGGAAATTTCCAAATTTAAGGGCATTTTTATTAAAGGTCTTATGGCAATACCGCCGATTTGTGAAAAAAATGAAGAAAATCGTCAATATTTTAAAGAAATGTATCATCTATTTCTTGAAATTAGGGACAAAAAATTATATAATAGTAGTATGGATATTCTATCAATTGGAATGTCTGATGATTTTGATGTAGCAATTGAAGAGGGTGCTAATTTAGTTAGAATTGGAACCGCATTATTTGGTAAAAGAAATTATAATATTTAGGGAGATGAAATTATGGCAATTAACGACTTTTTTAAGAAAATGGTAAATTTTCCTGCAGATGATGATTATGAGGAAGAATATGAGGAAGAAAACTTTTTCGACGACGAAGATGATTTTGAAGAGCCTAAGCAAAAATCTACCGCAAAATCTAAAAAGTCTGATTTTGGGGGCTTTTTCTCTAGAACAGTTTCGGGCAAAAAGGGTGATGATGATTCTCAAATTCAGGTTGTTCTTGTAAGGCCAAAAATTTTTGAAGAAGACACAACCGCTATTGCCGAACATCTTTGCTCTAATAAAACAGTTGTTTTAAACCTTGAACTAGCTGATAGAGAAAATTCCAGAAGAATTATTGACTTTCTTATGGGTACCGCTTATGCAGTTCGCGGAAACATTAAGCAGGTTGCTAATAGCACATATATCATTACACCTGATAACGTAGATGTTTTAGGCGAACTTTTGGGCGGAGATTTCAGCGATAATTTTTAAGTGGAAGAACAAGTTAAGCTTTTAATATCCAAAGCTCTTGACGCTGTAAGGATTTCTAAAACTAAAAATGTTCCAAAATTTGTTGGTTTTTTAAGTCCGGGTGAAGCGTCGGCAATTTTGTCGGCTACAGCGAAGGAAATTGGCACCGTTTTTTATGGTGGCTATGATAATGCCGAAAGAAGAGTTTTTGGTGTTTTGCCTGATTATTTAGAGGGAAGCTTAGACGCTTTTCCAATTAAAGCCATTAAAATCGAATTTAATAAAAAGTTTAATCTCACGCATAGAGATATTTTAGGCTCATTTATGTCTTGCGGTGTATCGCGCAGTGCGGTTGGTGACATACTTATTTTTGAAGGCTACGCCTTTGTTTTTGTTTTGGAAGAGATTGCAGATTATTTTGTAAATCAAATTGATAAAATAAAAAATGTTGGTGTTAAGCTTTCTAAAGCTGAAAATTTAGGCCTGGAAATCTCTAAAAATGAGAAGTTTTGCGAATTTAAGTTTACTGTTTCGTCGACAAGGCTTGACGCTATTATAAGTGGTCTTACAGGTCAAAGCAGAACTGCGTCAGAAAAACTTGTCTTAGATGGTCTTGTTTTTGTAAATTCGTTTTTGGTTTCAAAGGTTACTAAAAAGGTTTTAAACGGCGATATAATCACAGTTAGAGGCTTTGGTAAGTTTATAGTAAACATAGATGGTTCTTTATCAAAAAAAGGTCGAGAGATAATTTCGGCTAAAAAATATATTTAAGGTGGGAATTTTTATGCATACTGGTGAGTACATAAGAACAGTAAGGTTTGATAAGGCAGTAAGAGGTTACAATAAAGAAGACGTTGATACATTTTTAGACGAAATCGCCGATGATGTTGACTCTCTTATTGAGCAAAACCGCGCTCTTAGTAAAAGACTTGCAGAGGCACTAAAAACCTCAGACGGTATAACACCTACACCTGTTCCTGTTGTTGATAATTCGGGTAGTGTTGAACAGGTTCAATCAATTTTGGTTAGCGCACAGCGTTTTTCTGACCAAATTGTTAATGAAGCTAATCAAAAGGCTGCAGAAATTCTTGATTCAGCTAATTTAAAAGCTAGAGAAATTGACGAAAAAGTCGCCACAGTTTTAGAGGCTTTTGAAAAAGAAATCGCTGAAAGAAAGGCCGCCGCAGATGAAGAGGTGGGCAGAATTTTAACAAGTGCCGCACAAAAATCTGAAGGTCTTATTAACGCCGCTCACGATAGCGTAGCTAGGCAACAGCTTTTATTTGATAAGCTTAAGCTTGAAACTACTGAGTTTAAAAAGCAGTTGTTTGAAAACCATAAGCAACAACTTGAGCTTTTGCAAAAATTCCCCGATTCTGTCACTTTTGACCCCGAAGCTGCTGCAAAAGCGGTTGAGTTTGTTGTTGACAGTCAGCCCGATTTTGCATCATTTATTCCTACCTTTGCAAAAGAATCGGCCGACGAAGAGCAGAAGGCTTCAGAAACAACAGTTGAGGAAGCTGCTAATGATATAGAAGAGACTTCAAACTTCGAAGTGTTTGAACAGGTAGAAACCACTTCGGCACAAGAGGAAACTTTTGAAGAGGAAACAGCTGACGAAGAAGTGGAAGAAACTCAAATTACATTTGAGGATTTAACAACAGATAACATATAATTTTATTCCGACCGAAAAATTTTCGGTCGGATAATTTGCGAAATAAAGAATTTACAATCGTTAATGAAAGGGATATTTCAATGGAACAGCAAGATTATAACAAAACACTAAATCTGCCTCAAACAGAGTTTCCGATGCGCGCAGGTCTTCCAACCCGCGAGCCTGAAGCTCTCAAAACCTGGCAAGAGAAAAATCTTTATCACAGCCTGATGAAGCATAATGAGGGGAAACCCTTATATGTTATTCACGATGGCCCTCCATACGCCAACGGAATAATTCATTTAGGAACAGCATTAAATAAAAGCCTTAAAGATTTTATTCTTAGATATAAAAATATGTCGGGCTTTAAAGCGCCTTATGTTCCCGGTTATGATACTCACGGCCTTCCTACTGAGCTTAAAGCAAGAAAAAAAGCGGGTATGGAATCTAGCGAACAAATTTCTTCAAGTGAGCTTAGAAAAATTTGTAAAGATTTCGCTTTAGGCTTTGTTGAAAGTCAAAGAAACCAGTTTGAAAGACTTGGCGTTTTGGGCGAATGGGAAAATCCTTACCTTACCCTAAGTAACGACTATGTTGCAAAACAGGTTGAAGTTTTTGGCGCTATGGCAAATAAGGGATATATTTATAAGGGACTTAAACCTGTTTATTGGTGCCCTGAATGTCAAACAGCGCTTGCTGAGGCTGAAATTGAATATGCAGACGACCCTTGTCATTCGATTTACGTTAAATTCGAGGTTAAAGAAGATTTTGGTAAACTAAAAGCTCTTGGCGCAGACCTTTCTAAAACCTTCTTCGTTATTTGGACTACTACTACCTGGACACTTCCCGGTAACCTTGCAATTTGCGTAGGACCTGAATATGAATATAGCATTGTAGCTGCAAATGGCGAAAATTATGTAATTGCAACCGAGCTTATCGCTTCAACTATGAATGCTGCTTCGGTTTCAGAATATGAAGTTATCGGTACAATTAAGGGTGGCGAGCTTGAAAGAATGGTTACGAAGCACCCCTTTATTGACCGCGATTCTTTGGTTATTGTTGGCGACCACGTTACTCTTGAAAGCGGTACGGGTTGTGTTCATACCGCGCCAGGTCACGGTGTTGAAGACTTTGAGGTTTGCCGCAATTATCCCGAAATTCCTATTTTGGTTCCCGTTGACCATAAGGGTATTATGACAAGTGATGCAGGAGAGTTTGAAGGTCTTACTACCGATAAGGCTAATAAGGCGATTGCTATGAAGCTTGAAGAGGTTAATCGTCTTTTTGCCCTTCAAAAGATTGTTCACCAATATCCACACTGTTGGCGTTGTAAATCTCCTATTTTATTTAGAGCTACTGAACAGTGGTTCTGCTCTATTTCTGATTTTGCAGATAAGGCGGTTGAAGCAATTCGCTCTGTTGAGTGGATTCCTGCTTGGGGCGAAGATAGAATTGCAGGTATGGTTAAGGATAGAAGTGACTGGTGTATTTCCAGACAGCGTACCTGGGGTGTTCCAATTCCGATTTTCTATTGTAAGGAATGTGGTAAGGAGCTTATTTCACCTGAAACAATTAAGCATGTTGCTAATCTTTTCCGTGAGCATGGTGCAGATATTTGGTATGAAGCTGAGGCTAAAGATTTACTCCCCAATGGTGTAAAATGCAGTTGTGGACATACCGAATTTAAAAAAGAAACCGACATTATGGACGTTTGGTTTGATTCGGGCTCATCACATGCTGCTGTTTTAGACGAAAGAGATTATCTAAAATATCCTGCAGACCTTTATTTAGAGGGTGCCGACCAATATCGTGGTTGGTTCCAATCCTCACTTCTTACTGCAGTTGCTACAAAGGGCACAGCACCGTATAAAACCGTTGTTACTCACGGTTGGGTTGTTGACGGTGAAGGCAAAAAAATGTCTAAATCTATTGGCAACACAATTATTCCTGATGAGGTAGTTGAACAGTACGGCGCAGATATTCTTCGTCTTTGGGTTGCTTCTTCTGATTATCATGCAGATATTAGAGTTTCTAAAGAAATTTTGAAGCAAATGTCAGAGGTTTATAGAAAAATCCGTAATACTGCAAGGTTTATTCTTGGCTGTATCCCTGATTTTGACCCCAATACCAATATGGTAGAAGATAGTAAGCTCGCAGAGATTGATAAATATGCTCTAATGAGACTGGGTGAGGTTGTAAAAACCTGTATAAATGGTTATGAAAAGTTTGAATTCCATATCATTTTCCATGCAATTCATAATTTCTGCGTAATTGATATGTCAAACTTCTACCTAGATGTTATTAAGGATAGACTTTATACAGAAAAAGCAGATAGTGAAACACGTCGTGCCGCTCAAACGACTATTTATCGCATTTTAGACACATTAACCCGTCTTATTGCTCCTATCTTGGCTTTCACTTCTGAAGAGATTTGGCAGTTTATGCCACACCTTAACGAGCATAATACCGAAAGTGTATTGTTTAATGATATGCCGAGAGTAAGCGATGACGAAGATGCAAATCTTTTGGATAGATGGAATAAGATTCATCTCGTTCGCGATGATGTTAAAAAGGCTCTTGAAGAGGCACGTGCAGCTAAGGTTATTGGCGCATCGCTTGATGCAGAAATTAGCGTTTTTGCAGAGGGTGAGATGTTTGAGTTCCTTTCAACAGTTCCAAACCTTGCAGAAATTTTCATTGCTTCTAAGGTTAATCTTATCAATGGAAGCGACGGCGAGTTTAAGGGTGAACAGGACGTTTCTGTAACAGTTAAACGCGCTTCAGGTAATAAATGCGAACGTTGTTGGCAATATTCTGATACCGTTGGTTCTAATAGCGAGCATCCTACAATTTGTGCTCGTTGCGCAGAGGTTTTAAAATAATTTAGTGTTGGGGCTTTTGCCCCAATGCTTCATATGGAGGTCATAATGAGTTATATTATTGCATCTGTTTTGTTTGTCCTCATAATTGCTGCAGACCAACTTACTAAATTTTATGTTCTTGCAAATGTTCCAATGGCTAACGCCGCTAGCGACTCTGTACCGCTAATTAAAGGAATAATTGACATAACACATATCCATAATTACGGCGGTGCTTGGGGGCTTTTGGGCGGTTATACATGGCTTTTGCTTGGTGTAACACTTATTGTTATGATTCTTTGTATAACAATGCTTATAAAAAGTGGGCTAAAAAATAAGCTTCTTTTTTGGTCGGTTGCGCTTATAATGGCGGGCGGCATTGGAAATATGATTGACCGTGTAATTCGCGGTGGCGCAGTTGTTGACTTTTTGCAGTTCCACTTTTGGCCAAGTTTTCCGGTTTTCAATATTGCTGATATAGCAGTATGCGTTGGTGCAGGACTTTTAATTTTATATTTTATTTTCGATATTGTTAAAGAAAGTAATGCACGTAAACTTAGGGAAAAAGAAGAAAAGGACAATCAAATTTAATACTTATGGAAGAAAAAGTAATTTTTGTCGAATCCTTTTTAGGTAGAATTGATGCTTTTTTGGCAACTGAACTTGAAATTACCCGTTCATCAGCTAGTAAACTTATAGAAAACGGCAACGTTTTTATAAACGATAGGGTTGCTACTAAAAGTCTTAAGGTGAAAATGGGGGATAGGGTCACAGTTAATATTCCTGACCCTGTTTCTGCCGATATATTACCCGAAGATATCCCGCTTGAAATTGTCTTCGAAGATGATGACTTGCTGGTTGTCAACAAACCAAAAGGTATGGTTGTACACCCCGCCCCCGGGAACTATAATGGTACGCTTGTTAATGCTTTATTGTTTCACTGTAAGGATAGTCTTTCGGGAATTAATGGTGTATTAAGACCGGGTATTGTACATAGAATTGATAAAGATACAAGCGGTTTGCTTATTGTTGCTAAAAACGATAATGCACACAATTTTTTGGCAGAGCAAATTAAAGAACATTCTTTTACGCGCGAATATGAAGCTGTTGTTTTAGGAAAGTTTAAAGAAAAAATCGGAGATATTGAACTGCCTATTGGTAGACATCCTGTTAAAAGAAAGCAAATGGCAGTTACATATAAAAACAGTAAACCGGCAAAAACACATTACGAGGTTTTAGCCGAAACTGAAAAGCTTTCACATTTAAGGCTAAAGCTATATACAGGTAGAACCCATCAGATAAGGGTGCATATGTCTTACTTAGGTCATCCTCTAGCCGGTGACGTAGTTTACGGTAATTCTAAAAATTCTTTTAAGTCCTTAAATGGCCAGTGTTTACACGCAAAAAAAATTGGTTTTGTCCATCCAACAACAAAAGAATATATTGAATTTGAAAGCGATTTGCCTGATTATTTCAAAAGTTTTTTAATCAGTCAAGGCTTTTAAAATAGTATGATGCTTATCGGCATCATACAAAGTGTTTTAAGAAAGGAAGTAATTTATGAACAGCACAAAATTAAATGAATTGAAAATTGCTGCTTGTAAGGTTCGTATGGGAATTATTGAAGCAGTACATTCAGCAAAATCCGGTCATCCGGGCGGTTCACTTTCAATTGCAGATGTACTTACATATTTGTATTTTGATAAGATGAACATTAACCCTGCCGACCCTGATGCAGCCTCTCGCGATAGGTTGGTTCTCTCAAAAGGCCATGCTTCGCCTGCCATATATTCTGTTTTGGCAAATAGAGGCTATTTTGATACTGAGCTTTTAAAAACCTTCCGTAGCTCTGATAGTATTTTACAAGGTCACCCCGATATGAAATATATCCCCGGTGTTGATATGTCTTCGGGCTCTTTAGGTCAGGGCATTTCTGCCGCTTGTGGTATGGCTCTTTCTTCAAAGCATTTTGGAGATAATTTTAGAGTATACGCTATTTTAGGTGACGGCGAATGTGAAGAAGGTCAGGTTTGGGAGGCCGCAATGTTTGCCGCTGCTAAGAAGCTAAATAATTTAACCGCTTATGTTGATTTTAACGGACTTCAAATCGATGGTCCTATTACCGAAGTTAACTCTCCGCTTCCGCTTGACGAAAAGTTTGCCGCTTTTGGTTGGAACGTTATTGTAATTAACGGTAATGACATTGAAGAGATAGAAAAGGCAACCTTGGAAGCAGAAAAGGTTACCGATAAGCCTACCGCAGTTATTATGAAAACTACTAAAGGTAAGGGCGTTTCCTTTATGGAAAATCAAGTTGGTTGGCATGGCGCTGCTCCTAATGATGAACAGTATGAAATTGCTATGAATGAACTCGGCGATGAGCTTAAAAAGCTTGAATCGGCCAACTAGTAGGGGAGGTAAATAATATGTCTGATGTTAAAAAGATTGCTACCAGAGAGAGCTATGGTAATGCCTTAGTTGAGCTTGGTAAAAAATATGATGATTTTATTGTTTTAGATGCCGACCTTGCTGCCGCCACAAAAACAGGAACCTTTAAAAAGGCTTTCCCCGAAAGGCACTATGACTGTGGTATTGCCGAACAAAATATGGTATCTATTGCTGCAGGTGTTGCTGCAACAGGCAAAAAGGTTTTCGCAAGTACTTTTGCTATGTTTGCCGCAGGTAGAGCATATGAACAGGTTAGAAACTCTATCGGTTATCCTCACCTTAACGTTGTAATCGCCGCAACACACGCAGGTATTTCTGTAGGTGAAGACGGTGCTACCCATCAGTGTAATGAGGATATCGCTTTAATGCGTACAATTCCCGGTATGGTTGTTTTAAGCCCTTCAGATGATACTGAGTCTAAACTCGCTCTTGAAGCCGCTTATAAGCACGATGGCCCTGTATATATTCGCTTTGGCAGACTTGCAGTTCCTGTTATTTTCGGCGATGACTACAAGTTTGAAATTGGTAAGGGTGTAACTCTTAAGGAAGGTAACGATATAACTGTTATTGCTACTGGCCTTATGGTTACCGAGGCTCTTAAGGCATGGGAAATTTTAAATGAAAAGGGTATTAGCGTTCGCCTTATCAATATGCCAACCATTAAGCCTTTAGATGAAGAAATTGTTATTAAGGCCGCTAAAGAAACAGGTAGAATTGTTACTGTTGAAGAGCATACCGTTATCGGTGGCTTGGGTTCTGCAGTTTGCGACGTTGTTGCTGAAAACTGTCCCGTTCCTGTAACAAAAATAGGTATAAACGATGTATTTGGTAAATCAGGCCCTGCCGCTAAACTTTTAGAGGAATTTGGTCTTTCGGCAGATAACATTGTAAATACAGTTCTTAAAGCACTAAACAAATAAATTATTTCCTTAATAAAAAATATATAAGAAAACGACCTGAAGTTACAGGTCGTTTTTGTTTTGTAAAAAATAAAACACCCCAAGTTTTATTGGGGTGTTCATTACTAAATTATTTTGCTTTTTTAAGTTCTTTGCGGTTTTGGAATGAGTACCAAAGGGGACAGGATAATGTAATGGTTGAAACCGAACCCGAAATAATACCGAACGCCATAGGAATTGCAAAGCTTCTAAGTGTTGTAAGTCCGTTGATTTCGGCAACAATAATAACCATTAAAATTGCAGCAAGTGTAGCTACAGAGGTTTTAATTGTTCTGCCAAGGGTTTGGTTAATACTGTTATTAACTCTGTCTCTAAAGCTCATATGGGGGTACATTTTAGTGTTTTCTCTAAGCCTGTCGTAGATAACAATTGTGTCATTAAGAGAGTAACCAAGAATTGTCAAGATAACAGACATAAAGTTTGAATCGATTTCTAGTCTGAGGAAGATGCTTGAACAAAAAGCAATCAAGCAGTCTAGAAGAAGTGCAAACAGTGCAAACATACCCGCAGAAACGCCGCCGATTTTTCTAAAACGAACACCAACATAGATTACAACTAAAATAGCTGCGATTAAAACTGCAACAAAGCATTTAAGGAAGAAGGTACTTGCGACTGTTGGGCTAACCGAGTTAGAGTCGCCAATTTCGATTTTGTTATCTTTAAACTCTTTTTTAAGAGCCTCTAACATTTTTGCTTGTAAATCAGCCGAAACCGATTCATCTGCAACAAGGCTTACAACAAGATTCTTACTGTCTGTGTTGTAACCTGCGCTTTCGGTTACGGAAACATCTTTATCAAGAGTTTTGGTAATAACGCTTTCTGCTTTATTTAAATCAATTTCACCGGTGAAGGAGTAGCTAAACATTGTACCGCCCTTAAAGTCAATACTAAGATTAGCACCAAAAATAGCAAAAACAACTGCGCCAACCAAAATTATTGCAATGTATGCAATGAGGAAATATTTGCGGTTTTTGATAAAGTCAAAGTTCTTATTTTGCATTTTTAGCACCTCCATATAACCAAGGCTTACGTAAGAACTTAAAGCGAGATACGCTCTTAAGCATTGCCTTAGAACAGTAAACACCCATAATCATATTAAAGATAACACCAACAAGGAGGGTATAACCGAAGGAGTAAACCGAGCCGGTTACCGATGAACCGAAGAAGGACATAATGGGTGAGAAGAGTTTACCCATTATTGTATCGGAGGTACCAAAAGCACCCATTAAAACTGCAGATACGATGAAAACTGTAACGTTACCATCTAAAACTGCATTAAAGCTGTTTTCAAAACCTGCTTCAATAGCGCCATCAATTGTTTTGCCTTTTGCAAATTCTTCTTTAATACGTTCAGAAGCAATTACGTTGGCGTCAACACCCATACCGATTGAAAGGATAATACCTGCGATACCGGGGATTGTGAGTGTAACTCCGTTAATTCCCGGTAAGAAGCCCGAAGAAGCGGCTATCATACCTGTTACTTGTCCTAAAAGGGCAATAGAAGTGATAAGGCCTGGGAGACGGAACATTGCGATCATAATAATGCAAATTGCTACGAAAGCAATAACACCGGCAATAGTCATAACATTAAGTGCCTGAGTTCCTAAAGTAGGGCTTATGATTTGAAGCTTAGAATCATCAACAGTAAGGGCAAAGGGGAGAGAACCCGCATTGATTTTATCGGCAAGTTCTTTTGAAGAATCAGCATCGAAGTTGCCTGTGATGATAGCCTCGCCGTTTGAGATAGTCTCATTAACAGTAGGAGCTGAAATCATTTGGTCGTCCATCCAAATGGAAATAACTTGTCCTTTAAGCCTTGTAGTAGCTTCAGCAAATTTGCTTGTGCCATCTTTTGTGAGTTTAAGAGCAACGTAGTAGCTGTTCTCGGTATCAAACTGTGCGGAAGCCGATTCAATATGCGCAGCACCCTGAAGAATAACCTTTTTGTTTTCTTCGCCCTCGCAGAATTTCAAAACGGCTGTTTCGCCAAGTTCGGCAATTGCTGTAGTTGGGTCAAAATCGGTTTCGCCCGATTTCCAAGGGAAGCGAACAACAACCTGTTTGTTTTTAACGTCGGTTCTTACTTCGCTTTCGGTAATGCCAAGATTAACAAGCCTGGTTTCTATAATCTCTTTAGCCGAGTCCATATCGGCGGTAGAAACCGAACCTGTTTTAATGTCTGGCATAAATATTGCTTCAACACCGCCGCTAATATCAATACCCCAACGGATATCATTAGCTCCTTTAAAATAAACCTTTCTGGTATCGCCATAATAACTGTCAACACCAAAAAAAGCAGCGTATGTAGCAAGGAATATTAAAACTACAATTATAAAAAATGTAATTTTTTTAGCAGTCTTACGCTTACTTTTCATTTATAATTCCTCCTTAAACTTTGGTGAAAGTTAATTCATATAACAAATCTATTATATATTTTTTTAAGTCTAATGTCAATTAAAATAGATAACTTTAATTATCTAGCATTTTTTCTAAGGTTGCATATTTAACTGAAATTGTAAGCAACTTAGAAGCAAGGTCTAACTCAGAAACAGATGGGTAAGATGGCGCAATGCGAAGATTTTTATCTTCAGGGTCGTTACCGTAGGGATATGTAGCGCCTGCACCCGTCATAACAAGACCAGCCTCTTTACAAAGCGTATGAACTCTTTTGGCTAAACCTTTTTGTAAATCAAGGCTTATAAAATATCCGCCGCTTGGCTTAGTCCATTTTGCAATATCTAAACCGCCGAGATTATCTTCTAAATTTTTAAGAACTATATCAAATTTAGGTGCAAGAATTTCGGCATGTTTTTTCATATGCTCTTTTATAGAATTAGCTGTAGGGAAGGTTTTAAGGTGACGCAACTGATTAATTTTATCGGGGCCGATAGTTTGAAAGCCCATGCGCTTTTTAATCCTTAAAATATCTTCCGGACCAGCCGCTTGGGCAGCAACACCGGCGCCGGGGAAGGTGATTTTAGAAGTAGATGTAAACTGAATAACCAAGTTTTCATTCGAGTTTTTAACACATTCGTCATAAATGCTTAAAAGCTTTGTATCTTCACCAAAACAGTGAACGGCATAAGCATTATCCCAAAAAACCCTAAAATCTTTTGCGGCAGGCTTTAAAGCCGCAATTTTTTTAACAGTTTCATCTGAGTAAACAACACCTAAAGGATTAGAATATTTGGGAACACACCACATACCCTTAAAACTTGGGTCTTTAACAAGCTCATAAACCTTGTCCATATCAGGACCGTCTTCGTTATAGTCAACGGTTACCATTTCAATTCCAAAATGCTCACAAATAGCGAAATGTCGGTCGTATCCGGGGGCAGGACAAATGAATTTGATTTTTTCTTGCTTTGCCCAAGGTGTATCGCCAAAACCGTGAGTCATACCTTCAGCAATTGTATCAAACATCATATTAAGTGAAGAGTTACCGCCAACAATAACAAGTTCTTTCGGAACGCCTAGAATTTCACCGAAAATTTCTTTAAGTTCCAATATTCCGTCAAGGCCGCCGTAGTTTCTACAGTCGGTGCCGTCGAGAGAAATATATTCGTAAGTGTTAGTGCCCAGCGCCCCAAAAATCTCATGGCTTATGTCAAGCTGCTCGGGACCGGGTTTTCCACGAGACATATCAAGCTTTATTCCTTGAGATTTAAATGATTCATATTCATTTTTAACGAGATTAAACTCGCTTATAAGCTTTTCTTTGCTAAGGGAATTATAGTACATTAGTTTAAGTCCTCCAAAGGTATAAATACCATCGTAAAATAACTATATAATTATATATTATTTTATAGATTTTTTCAAGTATAAATTGATATATTTCTACTGTTTTATGTAAATTATGAAAATAACTGCCAAAACTAACAAAAAAAGCGAGGAAATGTTCAAATTAAAACCTGTAAAAATTGTAGTTACACCATTAGAAAAGGTTTCTGCAACGCTAGGGAACAGTTTAATAATAAAAAAAGTTATTGAAGATGACATTATTCCGTGAAGGCTTTTTGCTGCCAAAAGCTTTAATAGCGAAATTTTTAAATTTTTTGCGGCAGATATGATTTGACAAATTGCAGACATTCCTCCAAAGGAGAGCAAAAAAGAATAAAAGAATATTGGTACAGAGAGCTTAGGGGCTTTTACTACGGCAATAGAAATTTCCAGCAAAAGCTCACTGAGGAATTTTAATATGTAAACACCTTTAAAAGAAAGAATTATTTCACAAATTCCAGAAAACAAAACAATCCAACCACAAACATTTAAAAAGATTTTGCAGGTACTTTCAACGCTTAAAACAAATGCATCGGTAAGAGAGGAATTTTCATAGCTAACATTAACAGGCATAAAAGTATTTTTATCTTTACTAAATTGAAACAATAAAAAAAGGAAAGTTGTAATTATATTAGAAATAAAAAATATTATTCCAAAGTATATGTTATTTAGTAAAAGGCTACCAACCGTGTAAATGACAAACGAAGGTGCGGGATTTATGGAGCAATATAATAATTTTTCGGCTCTGCTGCGGCTGATTTTTTCGTCACTATATAGTTCGTTTATTAACTTTGCTCCGATAAAATATCCGCCAAAAAGAGAAATGAAGAATATAGAAAATTCAGTTCCGCTTAGACCAAAAAGCTTATTTGTTATACCTGTAATTTTTTCGCCGAAATAAAAAATAAATCCACTTTTTAGCGCAAAAATTGAAATTACGCTAAATAAAAATAGGGATGGGATTATAACACTTGTAGTAAGTGCAAGCCCGTTTTTCACACCTGTTGCTACAGCATTACCTTTTAAGATTACTATAATTCCAACCATAAAAAACAGTACGAGTAATAACGAATTTTTAATTAGTTTTTTACTTTTAAGCGTAGGTATCACCCTTTGTGAATTATTTTATATTAAATTACATATTTTTATATAAATTATATTTTAAAAGTGGTGGTTAAATGTCAAAGAAAATTAGACTTAATAAAAGGAATTTTAAAAAAATTACCGAAGAGCTTGAAGGGACTTTTGAGCCGTTTAAAAAGGTTGGAAATATAACAATTTACGATAATAATAAAATTTTTATTGATGGTTGTTATGGAATAATAGAAATAACAGATGATAATTTAAAAGTAAGCATTGGTAAAAAATCGGTCAAAATAAATGGAAGCAATTTTAATATTAAGGATTACACCGACAAATCAATAACTGTTTGCGGAGATATTGAAAGCCTATTTTTTATGGATTGAGGGAGACTATGCTAATACTTTTATATAGATTTTTAAATGGATATTTGCATCTTAGAGTTCGAACAAAACATCCTGAAAAATTTCTTAATTTATGTTTTGCGAATGGAATTTCGATTTATAAATCAACCTTTAAAAAAAGTGATTTATATTTAAAAACAAGTATTACTTCTTTTAGAAAAATACGAAAAATCAAACCTAGGTTCAAGGGAAAGGTGCATATTGTTAAAAAAGTAGGTCTACCGTTTTTTATAAGTAAAAACAAAGGACGATACGGTTTCGCCGCAGGAATGGTTTTATTCTTTATGTTTTTGTTTATAATGTCAAGATTTGTTTGGAACGTTGAGGTAGTGGGAGCAAATGCGGAAAATACAGTAAAAACTAAAATAGCTCTTAATGATATTGGCATAAGGAACGGTGTTTTGAGCGAAAAAATTGATGTTAAAAGCCTTAGAAACGAGCTTCTTTTAAAGGTCAGTGAGCTTTCTTGGGCGGCAATAAATATTGAGGGGTGTGAGGTTACGGTTAATGTTACTCAAACAGAAAAAAAGGATGAAATTTCTAACGAACCTTCTAACCTTGTTTCAATGTACGATGGGGTTATAGTTAGCGTTGAGGCAACTAAGGGTAGCGCGGCGGTAACTGTCGGCGAAGCGGTTAGAAAGGGAGATTTACTTATTTCAGGAGTGCTGGAATATAGCGATTTATATACTGAGCTTGTCAGGGCAAAAGGGAGGGTTATGGCCGAAATAACCGAAACAATCAAGGTTTCTCAACCGCTTAAGATAACCGAAAAGGTTAAAACGGGTTATGAGAAAAAGCTTTCAGTAATAGATTTCTTTGGCATTAAAATACCACTTTTTATTGGTGGAGTTAATGGTAATTTTAAAGTATCACAGACTAAAATTCCTATTAAACTATTTTGTAAGACGCTGCCAATAGAATTTATAACAAATAAGTTTTCTTTTTATGAGGAAAAAGAGGTTTATTTTTCTAAAGCGAATGCCTCAATCTTAGCAAGAAAAAAATTAGACGAAAAGGTTAAAAAATTTGTTGGTGACGGCAAAATATTAGATATTAAAATTTCTGAAAATATAGCGCAAGATAATTTAGAAATTGTTGCAAAAATCAGGTGCGAAAAAAACATAGTTTTGGAAGAAAAAATAGTTTTAAGTACTAGTAATCAGTAGAAAAATGTGGTATAATGTTACAAAATAATTGTTGGAGGAAAACTTGTGTTCGAGCAGACTGTAAATATTGATAGAATTGAATATATTGTCAGCATTTTTGGCAGTTTTGATGAGAATATAAGGCAAATTGAAAAAGAGTTTAGTGTTTCGGTTACAACCCATTCAAGCGAGATAAAAATTAAGGGCGAACCCGAAAACGTATTACTTGCAATTAGGTGCATTGAGGGCCTAATTAAGCTTATTGAAAAAGGGGAAGCAATAAACGACCAAAATCTCGGCTACGTCATTTCACTTGTACGCGAAAATAACGAAGAAAAGCTTAGCCTTATTGCCGACTCAAATGTTATTTGCATTACCTCAAAGGGCCGTCCAGTTAAGCCGAAAACTTTAGGTCAAAAGAAGTATATTGATGCGATATTAAATAATACAATAACGGTTGGTGTAGGCCCTGCGGGTACGGGTAAAACCTATTTGGCAGTCGCTCTCGCAGTTAAGGCATTTAGAAACAAAGAGGTTAGCCGAATTGTTTTGACACGACCTGCTGTAGAGGCAGGTGAAAAGTTAGGTTTTTTGCCCGGCGACTTGCAGCAGAAGGTTGACCCTTATTTAAGGCCTCTTTATGATGCTCTGTTTGATATGCTTGGCGCCGAAGCCTTTGCAAGATATCAAGAAAGAGGGGATATTGAGGTGGCCCCACTTGCTTATATGCGCGGACGTACACTCGACGATAGCTTCATTATTTTAGATGAGGCACAAAATACAACGCCTGAGCAGATGAAGATGTTTCTGACTCGTTTAGGGTTTAATTCTAAAGCAGTTGTTACGGGAGATGTAACACAGGTTGACCTGCCGGATGGCAAACGTTCAGGTCTAAAAGATATTATGTCAATTTTAAAGGGAATTGAAGATATATCGATTATTAAGCTTTCCGGTAAGGATGTTGTTAGGCATAAGCTTGTTATGGAAATCATCAAAGCTTATGAGAGGCATGAAGAACGAGGGAGGAAGTAAATTGGTTAAAACAAAGGTAGTGATTACAGACAAACAAAAAAAATTGAAGTTGCCATCAGGCTTAAGACTACTTATTCGCCGTGCTTGTAATGCAGTATTGGCTACTGAAAATTTTATTGACCCTGCAGAAATTTATGTTACTTTAGTAACCGATGAAGAAATAAAAATGCTTAACGCTACGCACCGAAATATTGATAAAGCTACCGATGTTTTATCTTTCCCGCTTGGCGAAAACGGTGTTTATGATACAAATCCTGAAAATGGTGCAAAAATGCTTGGTGACATCGTTATTTCGGTTGACCATGCATATATACAGGCTGAAAATTACGGTCATTCCATTCAAAGAGAGTTCGCATTTTTAACAGTTCACTCGATGCTTCATTTACTTGGCTATGACCATGTAAACGGTGGTCTGGAAGAAATGAAAATGCGCGAAAAGGAAGAATATATCTTAGCAAGACTTGGCGTTTTGCGAGATACAGACGATACATATGAAGAATAATTTGGAGGAAAAAGGTTTGAACACCGAAACAAAATCGGCATTTATTTTAGTTGTTGGTAGGCCAAACGTTGGCAAATCTTCTTTTGTTAACGCGGCGGTAGGTCAAAAGGTTGCAATTGTTTCAGATAAGCCGCAAACAACAAGAACAAGGATTATGGGGGTAAAAACTGTAGAGGAAACTCAACTTGTTTTTGTTGATACACCCGGTTTTCATAAACCAAAAAATATGCTTGACGAGAGAATGACTAAAGCAACAAAAAGTGGTTTTTCTGACGTTGAAGCAGCGGTTTTAATTGTTGAGGCGGCTCCCAAATTCAAATTTGACCCCGATAATTTGCCTCCTGCAGAGGTTGAGCTTATTGCTGAAATTAAAAAGAGAAAAATCCCTGCAGTTTTGGCGATAAATAAAATTGACCTTCTCAGCGAAAAGGACAAGCTTTTGGAAATGATTTCGGCTTATATTAAGATGTTTGATTTTGCAGCAGTTGTCCCTTTTTCGGCTAAAAACGGTGATGGTGTTGTGAGCCTTTGTGATGAGCTTATTAAGTTTTCGAAACCATCACCGCATTATTTCGATGGCGACACGGTAACCGACCAACCTGACAAAACTATGATTGCGGAAATGATACGGGAGAAAATACTTACACTTTTAAATGACGAAGTTCCGCACGGCACCGCCGCCGAAATTGAACAGTTTTATGAGCGTGACAATAAAGACGGTGAGCCCGTTTTAGAGGTTGGCGCTACAATCTATTGCGAAAAGGATAGCCATAAAGGTATAATTATCGGCCGTGGCGGTAGTATGCTTAAAAAAATTGGCAGTATGGCGAGAAAAGATATTGAACAGTTTTATGGCACAAAAGTTTCCCTTAAGCTTTGGGTTAAGGTTAAAGAAGATTGGCGTAATCGTGGTGGTATAATTCATAGTTTAGGTCTCGACTGACTTAAATTTCCACTTATAAGTGTAGCCTTAAAATCTAATCCTACTATCGTGGGGTGATTTTTATGGGAACAAGTGATAAATGGGAAGCCTTTTTAAAAAACGGTTCTGTGCTTGCATATCTTAGCTATGTAGCAGATAAAAAAAGTAATCCTTTGGAGTGTGGTAAGAAGCATGAAACTACAAACGCAAGGGTTAATAATAAAGGAAACGAACATTGGCGAGAGCGATAAGCTGCTTGTTATTTTGACCCGTGACAACGGTATTGTTCGCGCCTTTGCAAATGGCGCGAGAAAAATTAAGGGTAAAAATTCTGCGGCCACATCGCTTTTTTGTTATGCAGATTTTTCCCTAAATAAGACAAAGGATACATACAAAGTTACCGACGTAACCCCCATTGAACTTTTCTTTGATTTAAGATATAATCTTGAGGCTCTTAGCCTAGCACAGTATTTTTGTGAGATAATTCTAAAAATCACCCCCGAAAATTTCGAGCCGGATAACTATCTAAAGCTTATTTTAAATTCACTTCATTTTCTTATTAAAGGTGACAAACCGCTTGACCAAATTAAAGCGGTTACTGAATTTAAACTAGCATCTCTTGCGGGGTTTATGCCTGACCTTTTAAACTGTGCAGGGTGTAACGATATAAGCGGTAAAAAAATTTATCTTTCGGTTTATGATGGTCTTTTGTATTGTGGTAATTGTGCAAAGGATAAAGAAGACCTTATTTCTTTAAATAACACATTGCTCGCTGCAATTAGACATATTATTTATTCCGATTTTTCGAAAATTTACAGTTTTCAAATTCCCGATAAAGATTTAACAAGGCTTTCTCTTATTAGTGAAAGGTATGTTTCGGCACAGTGTGATACTCATTTTAAAACTTTAGATTTTTATAAATCAATTATAAGGAAATAAAACGATGGAATATGATATTATAAAGCATTTAAAAGCGCTTGAATTTGATAAAGTTTTACTTCTTCTAAGCGAGAAAGCTTCGATGGAACAGACAAAAGAACTTTGCAAGGAGATTTTGCCTTCTTTTAGTTTAGAAAAGGTTAAATTTTTGCAAAATCAAACTAAGGATGCCTACACTTTAATTGCAAAATACGGAACGCCGTCTTTTGGCTTTGCTAAAAATATGAACTCTGCTTTTGTTTCGGCGAAAGCCGGAGGAATGCTTAGCATGGCACAGCTTTTGGAAATTGGTGAACTTTTTAGAGCAATTCGCTCTTTAAAACAGTGGAGCGAAAGCTTTGGCGGTCTATCCACCTCGCTTGACGAGTATTTTGAGGCTTTAATGCCCAATAAATATTTTGAGGATAAAATCTTCTTTTCTATTAAAAACAGCGAAGAGATGAGCGATACCGCCTCTAAAACGCTTTCTGACATAAGGCGTAAGCTTAAATCTTCGGCTATGAATATTAAGGATAGGCTTGAGAAGATAATTCGTGACCCTAAACATATAACCCACCTACAAGAAGCGATAATAACGCAACGTCAGGGAAGATATGTGGTACCTGTTAAAGCCGAGCACCGAGGACAAATTGACGGACTTGTACACGATACATCCTCTTCGGGCGCAACCCTTTTTGTTGAACCTATTTCTGTTGTGGAAATTAATAACGAAATTAAGGTTTTAAAGGGAAAAGAAAAGGATGAAATTGAAAGAATATTATTAGAGCTTTCGGCTGAAGCAGCGCAGTTTGCCGATAGTGCAGTTTCTTCTTACGAGGCTATGCTTTACCTTGATATTTGCTTTGCCAAAGCAAATTTGGGTTATAGTATGAAGGCTTCTTTTCCTGAAATCAATGGTGAAAAGGTTATTAGATTTAAAAACGCAAGGCATCCCCTTATTTCGTCAAAGGCGGTTGTTCCTATTACAGTTGAAATGGGAAGTGAATTTAGCGAACTAATAATTACTGGTCCTAACACGGGCGGTAAAACTGTATCGCTCAAAACCGTTGGTCTTTTAACCTTAATGGGCCAAGCGGGGTTAATGCTACCGGTATCCGATGGAAGCAAGCTTGCTGTTTTTGATTCTGTTTTCGCGGATATTGGCGATGAACAAAGCATTGAACAATCTCTTTCAACCTTTTCGTCGCATATGATAAATATCATTAAAATTTTATCTTTGGCGGGTTCGAATAGTTTGGTTCTATTTGATGAGCTTTGTTCGGGAACTGACCCGGTTGAGGGTGCGGCACTTAGTATTTCTATTTTAAGTGAGCTAATGCAAAAATCGTCAACTGTAATTGCGACAACACATTATTCTGAGCTTAAAGCATATGCTTTAGAAACAAGCGGCGTTCAAAATGCTAGCTGCGAGTTTGACGTTGAAACGCTTAAACCCACCTATAAGCTACTAATTGGTGTTCCAGGGCGTTCTAATGCTTTTGCTATCTCTAAAAGGCTTGGTCTAGATGAAGAAATAGTAAATAGAGCAAAAGGCTTTGTTTCGAATGAAAACAGTAGGTTCGAAGAACTGGTTGCAAAGCTTGAAGACGCTTACCGCAAGGCCGAAAGAGATAAAGCTGATGCTATCAAAATCAAATCAGAACTTGAAATGGCAAAAAAAAGCGCTGGTAAAAGGTTAGAAGAGCTTAATGCAGAAAGAGAAAAAATAACTCAAAAAGCAAGAGATACGGCTAACCTTATTATTGAGGAAACGAGAGAAAAATCTAATAGACTTCTAAATGAGCTTGAAGACCTTAAGAAGAAACTTAACAAGGAAAATACAGCAGAGAGTTTAATTAAGGCAAGAAGCCTTGCTAAGAGCTCTTTAAAAGGCCTTGAAAGTCGAGTTGACAGTGAAGACAGTAGTAGCGCAGTACAACTTAAAAAGCCTGATAGGCCTCTTAAAGCGGGTGATAAAATTAAAGCTTTGGGCTTTGGACGAGAGGGTATTGTAGAAAGCGTAAGCGATGACGGAAGTTTTGTTTTTGCGGTTATTGGTACTGTAAAAATGAAGCTTAAAATAGAAGAGGTCTCGCTTGTTGTTAGCGATAACAGTCTTAAGTCTAAAAAGCCTGTATCGAGGAAGGTTAAAGGTATCACCCCAAAAAGCGAACGCACTATAAAAAGAGAGCTTGACATTCGCGGTTTTGCTTCTGACGAAGGGCTTATGGAAGTTGACAGATTCTTAGACGAGGCTGTTTTATCTGGCGCTGAAACCGTAACAATTATTCACGGAAAGGGAACAGGAGTCCTCAAAAAAGCAGTAAGAGCACATCTAAGAAGTCATCCGTCGGTCAAAGCCAGTCGTCCCGGTGTTTACGGCGAAGGTGAAGATGGAGTTACCGTAGTAGAAATAAAATAATAAAAGCGTAGTTACTTTATAAATAGTAACTACGCTTTTTGTATTAAAAAAATAAAATAAGTTAATAATAACAAAAGAAAACCGTTTCGCTATTGCAAAACGGCCTTCTTTATCTAAGCAGAAATTAATAATTGAATATTAGTTAAGCTCTGCAAAGTATTTGATTGTACGAACCATCTGGCTTGTGTAGGAGTTCTCGTTATCATACCAAGAAACAACCTGTACCTGATAGGTGTCATCATCAATTTTAGCTACCATTGTTTGAGTTGCATCGAAGAGAGAACCATAAGTGATACCGATAATATCAGTAGAAACGAGGGGCTCTTCAGTGTAACCAAAGGAAGCAGAAGAAGCAGCCTTCATAGCAGCGTTGATGCCTTCAACAGTAATATCCTTACCCTTAACAACCGCAACAAGAAGAGTTGTAGAACCGGTAGGAACGGGAACACGTTGTGCAGAACCGATAAGTTTGCCGTTGAGTTCAGGAATAACAAGACCAATTGCTTTAGCAGCACCGGTAGAGTTAGGAACAATGTTAACGGCAGCTGCACGAGCACGGCGAAGGTCGCCCTTTCTGTGAGGACCATCAAGAACCATTTGGTCGCCGGTGAAAGCGTGAACAGTTGTCATAATACCGCTTTGGATAGGAGCATAGTCGTTAAGAGCTTTAGCCATAGGAGCTAAGCAGTTAGTTGTACAAGAAGCAGCAGAAATGATGTTGTCTTCTTTTGTAAGAGTATTTTCGTTTACGCTGTAAACGATAGTGGGAAGGTCTTTACCTGCGGGAGCAGAAATAACAACCTTTTTAGCACCTGCATCGATGTGAGCCTGAGCTTTGTCTTTAGAGCAGTAGAAACCTGTGCACTCTAAAACAACGTCAACACCAATTTCGCCCCAAGGAAGATCAGCAGCGTTTTTCTCAGCATAGATTTTAATTTCTTTGCCGTCAACAACGATAGCGCCGTCCTTAGCTTCTACAGTGTCAGCTTTTGCATAACGACCCTGAGCAGAGTCATACTTAAGAAGGTGTGCAAGCATTTTAGCATCAGTTAAATCGTTGATAGCTACAACCTCGTAACCTTCAGCACCGAACATTTGACGGAAAGCCAAACGGCCGATACGACCAAAACCATTAATAGCAACTTTAACCATAATAATTTTACCTCCTAAAATTTATAATACTATTTTACCCTTTTTTTACAGATTTTGCAAGAACTTTGTTTAAATTTTAACTAAGAAATATATACAATTTGTAAAATTCGTTTCATTTAGCAAAAAAAATTACTATTTGAGAGGCATATATGTACGAAATTAACAATAAAATTTTACCTAAATCTTACCATAGACAAAAAATATTCAACGAATTAATTCATTTTGGATATACAAAACCCAGACTTTTGGAATATAAACTTATAAGAGAATGTGAAATTGCAAATTTCGGTAAGGATAGGATAAAAAACACAAATATTTCTGCAGAACTTAAAAATATGTTGACCGCTTTTTCGGTTATGGCATATTTTAAAAATATAAATTTATATTTCGAAATAGTTGGGGAAAGAAGCGGATATTTTTTTGCCGAAAAATTTGAGTATTTTGTTTGTAAGCTTTTAACTGACGCTATTAAAAACAGCACAGAAAACTGTTTTTATCTAAAAATTAAACTTACAGATAAAAAAATATATCTTACTCTTAAATACAAAGGAAAATTATTTGATAATTTAAGTCAAAATGTTTTTTCCTTTACTGTTGGTGAAAATGTTATTATAAATTATAGTGAGCAGTATATTAAAAGTAAAAAATCCACTCAAAAGCCTAAAGAGGTTTTTGAGTGGATTTCAGATAGACTGTCAGACGTAAATATATCACTGATTGATATTTAGTTTATTGATAATCGCTTCGGCGACTTTTATGCCATCAACTGCAGAAGAGGTAATACCTCCGGCATAACCTGCACCTTCACCTGTGGGATAAATGCCGCCTATATTTGACTCAAACTCTTCATTTCTAATAATTTTAACAGGGGAAGAGCTTCGAGTTTCGGGGGCGGTTAAAACGGCTGATTTATCAGCAAAGCCTATAATTTTCTCATTAAATTTTGGCAGTGCCTTTTTAAGTGAATCGGTTATATAATGGGGAAAAACTTCTTCGAGTTTTGTTAAAACAGGCTTTGGTAAAATTGTTGGAGAAACATCAGAAAATTTGTTTTCTTCGCCATAAAGAAAACTACCTACAGTTTCACAAGGCGCACCGTAGCCCTTAGTAAGCTCAAAGGCCTTTGTTTCAATTTCGCGTTGTAATTTAATTCCATCAAGGGGATTCTTGCCAAAATCTTCAGGCGATACACCCACAAGTAAAGCGGAATTGGCATTTATGCCATCTCGCGCAAAATAGCTCATCCCGTTTGTTACAATTGAATTTTCTTCACTTGCACCGTTTACAACAAAGCCTCCCGGACACATACAAAATGTGTAAACGCCACGGCCATTTTCAAGATGAACAGCTAGCTTATATTCAGTTGGCGGTAGGGTATCAGGATAATTTTCACCATACTGTGAAACGTTAAGCTTTTTTTGAAGATGTTCGATTCTTACGCCAACAGCAAAGGGCTTAGCAACCATTTCAGCGCCGCATTTTAGAAGATTTTCAAAGGTATCTCTTGCCGCGTTACCGATTGCTAAAACAAGTGTTTCACAAGGTATAGAGAATTCCTTTTCGCACTTTTCACAAATTATTTCGGTAACTTGGCCGTTTGATACTATAGCTCTTTTAAAGGTGGTTTCAAAATAATATTCGCCACCGTTTTCTAAAATAAACTTTCTAATATTTTTTAGAACAATTTGCAAACGGTCGGTTCCAATATGCGGTTTTGCATTTACTAAAATATCGGGGTCGGCGCCAAATTCGGCGAAAAGCTCTAAAACCTTAGCTATACGGGTATCTTTAATTCCTGTATTTAATTTTCCGTCTGAAAAAGTTCCGGCACCGCCTTCACCAAACTGTACATTAGAAGAAGTGTTTAAAATATTATTTTGTCTAAAGTTTTCAATATCCTCAAGTCTTTTTTCAACTTTTTTACCGCGTTCAATAATAATAGGGGAAAGACCAGCTTTAATTAATGTAATTGCTGCAAAAAGCCCTGCGGGGCCGCTTCCGACAATTATTGGACGATTTTGAGGCTTATTTTTTGCCTTTAAAAATACATATTTTCCTTCGGTATAAAAACTTGCGTTTTTGCAGTTTTTAATAGCAAGTTTTTCGGTTTTTTTGTCTAAGAAATCCACACAAAAAGAATAACAAAAGCAAGGGTTAGATTTTTTTCTGACATCAACCGAACGGCGTAAAATTTTGGCGGTTTTGACGCTTTCATAGGGAACATTCAGTTTTTTTGTCACAACTAATTTAGCATCAAAATTTATATCATTTACAGATACTAAAACATTTTGAAGTTTAATCAAAGTTATCACCTAAAAATTTTAAAATACCACATTTTGTCGCAAAAGCGCTACTCCACGCCCATTGTAAATTGTATCCACCGCAGTCGCCATCAAGGTCTAAAACTTCACCAACTGCAAATAGGCCGGATATTTTCTTAGACATTAAATTTTCATCGAATTCTTTCAGGTCGGCACCGCCACTTGTGGCTTGGGCATTTGTAAAATCTGTATTGCCTAAAACCTTAAATGAGAAACATTTTATGGTCTTAGAAAGAATTAAAATTTCTTTTTCGCTAAGCTCACTCGTTAGCTTATTTTGACTAATATTCAAGGCTTTTAAAAGGGTTTGTCCTAATTTTTTGTTTATAAGACCGGCAAAGAAATCTGACAGTGGAATGTCCTTTAAAATTTCCCTTCGATAACTTAAAATTTTGCTTATTTTCTCTTCATCAAAATCCGGTAGTAAATCTAGCGAAATAACGCTATCTTTTACACAGTGTCGTGAAAGTTGCAAAATTGGTGGACCCGAAAGACCATAATCACAAAATAGAACTTCGCCATAATCACTCACTGTGCCGCTAATACTTTTAACCGAAACCTTGGCGTTTACTTTAATGCCTTTTAGTTGTCTTGTGAAGGTGTTGTCAGTTTTAACCTGAACAATAACGGGATTTTGTTTTATAATTTTGTGCCCAAAACCTTGGAGTATTTTATAGCCATCACCATCAGAACCCAGCTTGCTTCCACCCGCAAGGCCACCTGTTGCGATAATGACGGTTTTAGCTTTTATTAAACCTTTGTTTTCTGTAGAAACTATAAAGACATTATTTTCTTTTTTAACCGCCCTTACCTTTGTATCAGTTAGAAGCTTAGTACCGTCTTGAGAGGCGCGAAAGCGAAGCAAATCAACAACCGAATTTGCTTGAAAAGAAAGGGGATAAACCTTTTTATTTTCAGTGGCAAATCCCAGCCCTAAAGAAGCAAAAAAATCTTCGGTCATTTCATAACTAAAGTTTTCAATAATTTTATAAGCCTTATCTAAACAGTTAGAGTAGTAATTTTCTTTATTTATGTCCAAATTAGTTATGTTGCACCTACCGTTACCTGTAATGGCGAGTTTTTTACCAACTCTATCCATTTTTTCAGCAACAGCAACCGAAACTCCGCTATTTTCTTTTTTAAGCATTGCGGCAAGGCAAAGACCTGCAGCACCGCCGCCAACGATAAGTACGTCGAACATAATTTTACCTTCTCTAAGCAAACACGAATAATACGAACCTGATTTTTGGGCAGGATTTTCGCCTTTGCTCTGTTAAAATACTCGCGAATCGTTAGGATTCACTGCGTTTTGTGCCTCGCACAGTCAAAAATCCTATACCCACAAAATTCTACGACCTAAAATGAGCAAAATTTTGTGTGATTTTTGGTGCGAAGGAACAGGATTCGAACCTGTTACACTAAATAAAATTTCTATCTATAGTTATAACTGTTTCAAATCTTTCGTCAATTTTTTTACAGTTCTCTCTTATGAGATTTTTAATATCTATATCTGATAATTTTACAGTATTTGGTACTACAACATCAAAAATTAAATTTATTTGATGTTCACCATTTACCATACGAAAATCGTGAATGGCAAGTTCGCTTGAGATTCCTTTTACAATCTCAACAACTGTTTGCTTAGTGGAATTTGTAAATTCATCGTTCATCTCAATTGGGTCCATATGAATTACCACATTCATTTTAAGCTCTTGCTCTAGCTTTTTTTCACAAGCATCTATTTTTTCATGGCACATAATTATATCAATGTCAGAGGGAACCTCAACATGAACCGAGGCAAACGAACGGCCGGGACCGTAATTATGTATAATAAGGTCGTGTATATCTAAAAAACATTCATCATATTCTTTGATGATTTTTTCGAGATGCTTAATTGTTTCCCTGTCGGGAGGAGTTCCTAAAAGAGGGTCGATAGTTTCTTTTATAGTTTTAAAGCCTGAATATATAATAAAAATTGCGACTGCAATACCGACATAAGGGTCGATATTAACCTTTATAAAGTGGCAAATAATTATAGAAACTAAAACTGCAAAGGTGGAAAATGCGTCATTAACGCTATCCCTTGCAGTAGCAACAAGGGCGGTTGAATTTATTAGTTTTCCAACCTTTTTATTGAAAAGAAACATCCAAAACTTAATTATTATAGAAATTACAAGAACAATTATTGTGACAAGGTTTATTTCAAGAGGGGTGGGGTTTAGAATTTTATCAAAAGAGCCTCTAATAAGCTCTACACCAACCAAAATAATTAAAACTGCAACCATAAGGCCGGACATATATTCAATTCTGCCGTGGCCAAAGGGGTGCTCTTTGTCTGCCGGTTTTTCAGAAAGCTTAAAGCCTAGAGCCGTAACAACAGATGAGCCAACATCCGATAGGTTATTAAAAGCATCTGCAGTGACAGAAACACTGCCCGAAATAATACCGATAAGCAGTTTTATTATAAATAAAACAATATTGCAAAAAATACCAACCGCACTACCTAAGGTTATATATTTACTTCTAACCTTAGGGCAGTTGAGGTTTTTGCTATCTTTAATAAAAAGTTTAATAAGCAAATTTGTCAAAAAATTCACCTCAATTTACAGTTTACCGCCTTTAGAACCCTTGGAGCCCAAAGCGCCGCACTGTGATAAAATATTTGTTTCAATATCAAATTTAAGGTTTTGACGCGAACGATTTCTTTTGAAAGAAAGAGAGACAAGTCTATCTAAAAGCTCTGCATAGCTAACGCCACTAGCCTCCCATAAATAGAAAGAGAGGGAACCAGGAATAGTATTGATTTCGTTTACAAAAACTTCCTTGCTAACGTCGTCCATAAGAAAATCAATTCTAGCAACGCCGTGGCCGTTAATTGCTTTAAAAGTACGACAGGCATATTCTTTTATTGTAGCTGCCATATCTTCGGGAAGGTCGGCAGGAAGCTTTCTTTTAAGAGAGGACATACCCTTAGATTTACCCGAACTCAAATATTTGTCGCTATATGAAAGAATTTCATCGGTCATAACGGGTTCTTCAAGGGCTGAGGCTTCACATTCGTTAGCATCGCCCAAAACAGAACAGTTAATTTCTCTTAAATTTTGTACCGCTCTTTCAACCAAAACATATTCAGAAAAAGAAAATGCACTATCTAAGGCGGGTTTAAGCTCGTCGGCAGAATTTACCTTGCTAATACCCACACTAGAGCCGAGGTTAACAGGCTTTACAATAAGGGGGAACCCGATATTAGCAGTTATTTTGTTCATTATGTTTTCTTCATACTCTAAAAACTCTCTAGAGCAAAAACGAAGCCCCTCTAATACGGGAACACCTGCGTTTTTAAGTATACATTTAAAAACAAATTTATCCATACCAACGGCTGAGGCTAAAACATCACAACCAGAATATGGAACCTTAATTAGCTCTAAATAACCTTGAAGAGTTCCGTCTTCACAGTTTGTTCCGTGAACAACGGGCAAAACTGTATCAATTTTAAGAGGCTTTTTACCACTAAAATCATTTTTCTTTATGGATTTTAGATAAACATTGCCATTTTCATTATAAAGGCTAACTGCTTTTGATTTTTTTAGTAGGGCAGGTATGTCTTTAAAAGAGTTAATCTCAAACATATCCTTAGAGGTATAAAATACATTATCCTTTGCAATGTAAACGGGAATGATGTTGTATTTTTCGGTATTAAAATGCTTCATCGCTTGTACTGCCGAGATAATTGATACCTCATGCTCAACCGAATCTCCGCCAAAAAGTACGCCTACGTTAATAAGTCCTTCTTTAATCATAAAACAATCTCCTTAAAATTTTCAGCCCGCATAGTTGTCGGGCAGGTCGTTTTCAAATAAAACAATAGTGTTCTTATCGGTAATATTTTGCAAAATTTTCATTGCGTCTTTAAAGCTTTCCGCAACAAAAAGATTTTCTTTATCAAAGCCTTTTTTTGTTATGCCGTCGCTAATTGGAACAGAACGATTTTTGCCTACCAAAATTATAATATCACAGTTTTCGGCGGCAACCTCGCCTAAAGCAAAGTTATAATCATATTCCTTATCTCCAAGCTCAATAAGGCCGGGGGTTACAAGTATACGCTTTTTATCGGCAAATGAACCAAGAACCTTTACAGCTTCCGTAGAGCCTACAGGGTTAGAGTTATAAGCGTCATCTATTAGTGTAGAGCCGAAAATAAACGGCTTAATTTCCAATCTATGCGGTGGAGCCTTAATGCTTGAAACTGCAAATTTAATTTGGCTTTCGCTAACGCCCAAATCAAGTGCTATGGCTATGGCACCTAAAAGATTAATTACATTGTGTATGCCAAGTAATTTTGAAACTATTTTAAATGAATGGTCTTTATAATTAACCGTAAATTCTGTGCCGTTTTTTGTAACCGAAATATCATTTGCAGTGGCTAAAGAGCCGTCATTTCCGTATGAAATGATATTTTCATTTTTGTAAGTCAAAGCCTTTTCTTTAGCATTTTCGCTACTAAAATTCACATAAACCTTGCCACTGTTTTTGCTTAGACACCAATCGGCAAGTTCAAATTTAGTGTCGGCAACATTTTCGACAGTTTTAAAGGTTTCAAGGTGTTGAGGACCGACTGCAGAAATTATTCCAAGAGTAGGATTTGCAAGTTCGCAAAGCTCTTTAATGTCACCAATATTTTTAGCGCCCATTTCGGCAATAAAAATTTCGGTTGAAGGGTTAACCTTTTCTCTTACTGTACGAACAACACCCATTGGTGTATTAAAGCTTTCAGGTGTGGCAACTGTATTGTACTTTTCACTTAAAATTCTATTTAGCATAAATTTTACGCTGGTTTTACCAAAACTACCCGTAACACCTATTACTAAAAGATTTTTGTTTTGATTTAAAATCTTTTTAGCTTCTTTTATAAAACCGTTAGAAATAGCCTTTTCAAAGGGTGAGTTAATAAAATATGAAACAAATATTGGGATTTGCGGAAAATGAGAAAAAACAATAGTAACTGCAGCAAACAAATAACGAATAATACTGGGTACTAGTGGAAAAACGCTTAAAAACAGTAATAAAATATACAAAAGGCTAAGCGTTACAATAAGCCTTTTAACACGTGCAGTATAAACAAGTTTTTTAATTGAGTGTTTATGGTTTTTTTGTTGTTTTATGATTCTTACAATAAGTTCTGAAACCGCAAGTATTACAAAAACAAATGACACCGAATTAATACATAGTGCCGCAACCATAAACAAAATTGATACATAAGTGGAAGAAGATTTAGATGATTTAAGCCACTTAAAATACCTAGAAGGAAAATAAGAATTTTGCTGGAACATTTGAATTTGTCTTTGGGCAGAAAAAACGCCGCCAAGGGCAAATAGCAAAAGACCAATACTTAAATAGTAATTCAAAAAATCACCTCAATTAAAGGAAACTGTTTAAAATAAGATTTGTATCAATGGGTTTTTCTAAAAATGCATAGTGACCGCAGCCCTCAAAAACACAAAGACCTGCGTCGGGAATTAGTTTTTCCATTTTCTTAGCAAGATAAAGAGGAACTGCCGTATCATTACTGCCCCAAATAAGAAGCGTAGGGCAATTTATCTTTGGAAGTAGGTAAGTAAGGTCGGTGTTAATTAGCGAAACCATAGTTTGCCTCATAACTAAAGGAGCGCTATTATAATCTGCCGAGCCAAAATGCGCCCTTGCTTTTTTTAGCGTTTCTTCGGTATAATTTTTTATAATTGGAAGTGTAAGCAAAAACTTAACCGTCTTAAAAGAGTAAATTTTAACGCTTTTTTTAATGCTTGGTTTTAGCTTCAAACCTGCGCCACCAAAAATAACAGCTTTTTTAACCTTTAAAATTCCATTACCAATAAGTGAAAGCAAAACCCTACCACCGTTGGAATGGCCAAAAACAATAGGTTCTATTATATTAAGCTCATCGCAAAACTTTTTAACTAAATCGGTGTAATCGTCAAGAGATAGGGGGGCGCTTGGAAGCGAAGAACCACCGCAACCCGGAAAGTCCAGAGCAATCACCCTAAAAATTCCACGCTCGATAAGGGCTTTTTTAATATGCACCCACACATCAATAGAAGAGCCCCAACCATGCAAAAGTAAAACAGGTTGGCCGACCCCTTCATCAGTATAATTTATTTTCAAATTATTAATGGTAATTTCCATAAAAAATTTCACCGCCAATTCATCATATTATTATACCAAATCTTTACCAAAAAGAGAAGAGTTATTTTTAACTTTTTCAAAATTTCTTTTTTTGACTTTATTTTTAATAAAAAGTATGCTAAAATTATAAAAAAATTTATTATTATAAATTATTTACAAATGTGTAATAAAATTGTCGAAAAATTATGTTAAATTAAACTATAGTGGTTTTTGTTATATTTTATATGTAATTTATGGGGGTTTTGTTAATGGAAAAAGTCAAAATTCTTATTGTCGATGATGACCAAAATATTTGTGAACTTTTAAGGCTTTATGTAGAAAAAGAGGGGTATGAGGCATTAGTTGTAACCGATGGTGAAGCGGCAGTTAAATCGGCTTTTGAATATGAGCCTGATTTAATTCTTTTAGATATTATGCTTCCAAAGCTTGATGGCTGGCAGGTTTGCAGAGAAATTAGAAAGTCTTCAAATGTTCCTATAATTATGTTAACCGCTAAGGGTGAAACGTTTGATAAGATTTTAGGCCTTGAGCTTGGTGCAGACGATTACATAGCTAAACCATTTGACACTAAAGAGGTTATGGCTAGGGTTAAGGCAGTGCTTAGAAGAACCTATGCCAATGAAGAGGCGGAAAAAATTGTTTCCTTTGACAAGCTTGAAATTAACCTAACAAACTATGAACTAATTGTTGACGGAAAGCAAATTGATACTCCTCCAAAAGAGTTAGAACTTATTTACCATTTAGCTAAAAATCCTAATAGAGTCTACACAAGAAACCAACTCTTAGACGAAGTATGGGGTTTTGATTATTATGGCGACTCCAGAACGGTCGACGTTCACGTTAAACGTCTCCGCGAAAAACTTGAAAACGTTTCTGACGAATGGTCTTTAAAGACTGTTTGGGGCGTTGGCTATAAGTTTGAAGTGAAATAAGTTATGAAACATAGTTTTTTTAAAAAGTTCTTTGTAACAACTACAGCCATAATACTTATTAGTTTAACTGCTATAACTATTATTTTATCATTTTTTGTTAGCTCCTTTCTTACAAGTGATAGGTTAAGGATACTTAAAAAAACCTGTGAAACAGTTGCTGAGGTTACTGAAGTATTTGATGTTAATGATATAAATAATATTAAAAACCCATATATTTTCGACGCTTTAACCGATATAACAGATGTACAAATTTTTATTTCCAACCTACATGGTGAGGTTTATTATTGCGGTTGTGAAGAATGGGACGTTTATGGTATTTGCAATCATACAACAAGCCTTGTTCCTGAAAGGGTGCTCAAAAAGCTAGAAAAAGGGGAATATAGCGAAAACGGCAATCTTTACGGTTTTTTTGAAACGACTTATTTCATTCAGGGCATGACACTTACTAATATTTTTAATGAAGATATTGGATATGTTTTTGCATTTTTATCTCCCACAACAATTAAAAGTTTTTATGACAAAATTCTATGGATGTTTTTTGTTTCAGCCATTATTCCTTTAGCGGTTATGTTTGTTGCGGAATATATATTCTCATATCGTTTTACAAAGCCTCTTACACTTATGGCTGAGGCTTCAAGAAATATGGCTAAGGGCGATTTTTCAAAACGAATTCCTGTTAGGGGTAACGATGACATTAGCGAACTTGCGATTGCCTTTAACCAAATGACAAATTCTTTAGTTCAAACCGAAAGTACACGAAGAAGCTTCGTTGCTAACGTATCACACGAGCTAAAAACACCTATGACTACAATTGGCGGTTTTATTGACGGTATAGTTGATGGAACAATTCCAAAAGAAAAGCATAATTATTATTTAGGAATTATTTCCAGCGAAGTTAAAAGACTTTCAAGGCTTGTTTCTTCTATGCTTAGCCTTTCTAAGCTTGAATCGGGCGAATTGGAGGTTAATAAGTCAACCATTTCTTTAACCGATATTTTGTTTGAAGTAGTTGTTTCTTTTGAAAAGAGTATAAGCGAAAAAAATATTAGTATCATCGGCTTGGAAGATGCGGGCCAAATTAGTATAAATGCAGATAAAGATTTAATTTTTCAGGTAATATATAATTTGGTAGATAACGCGGTTAAATTTACTAATAATGGCGGCGCAATTTCTTTTGAACTTGGCAGTCAAAACGGTTTTGCAAATTTTAAAATTAAAAATACCGGCGAGGGTATAGAAGAAAGTGAACTCCCCTTTGTTTTTGACCGCTTTTATAAAGCCGATAGGTCTAGGTCGAAGATTAAAGACAGTACCGGTCTGGGACTTTATATAGTAAGCACCATCATTAAAATACATGAAGGTAAAATTTCAGTAAAAAGTGTCAAGAATAAATTTACTGAATTTAGCATTTTATTGCCAACAAAATAATATAGGAGGTAAATATGAGCGATAATAATTTTAACGAAAATGAAAAGATGGAAGATTTTGAGGCACCCGATATTATTATTGAACCATCTAATCCAATAATTGAAGATACTGAAACTGTTACTGAACAAAGTGGAGACACACAACCCGAGCTTGAGCTTGACCCTTTAGTTACAGAAACAGTTTTCGATGAAAATGTCGACAATGCAGATAATTATAAAGAAAACAATCCACTTTTTGATGAGCAACCGCTTCCAATTATGCCGAAGGTTGAAATTAACGAATATAAACCTTGGAAAAAGGAAAAGGGAAGTAAAGGTGTTAAAATTTTTGCTTTAATTCTTTCTTTTTTAATTGTTGCAAGCGCTTTTATGACTGCGGGGTATTTTTTGGGAAATAAATCGCAAAACGATCCCAAAGCACCAAATGTTAATTTAGCTTCAAAACCTTTAAAAGATGGTGAGCTTAGCGTTTCTCAGGTTTTTGAAATAGCTAACAAAAGTGTTGTTGGTATTTATGTATATAATACCGAAGGAGTTTTATCAACCGCTTCGGGTGTAATTTATTCTAAAGACGGCTACGTAGTTACAAACGACCATATTTATTCCGGTGCTGCTAATCCTAAATTTAAGGTTTATACAAGCGACGGCAAGATGTACTCCGCCAATTTTGTGGCAGGTGATACTAGAAGCGACTTGGCCGTTTTGAAAATTAACGAGCCCCAAAATTTAACACCTGCAGTTTTTGGTGATTCGGATGAGCTTATTGTTGGAGAAACCGTTGTTGCAGTTGGCAGACCTAATGGTGCTACTGAAGATTCCATAGCAACCGAGGGCGTTGTAGCGGATAAAAGCCGTAGGGTCGCAATAACAACCTCTTATACAGGTAATTATATTCAAACAAATACAGCAATTAACCCAGGTAGCTCTGGCGGTGCGCTTTACAACGCTTATGGTCAGGTAGTTGGCATTACATCAGCCAAGCTTGTTGGCGACGTTTATGAGGGCATTGGCTTTGCCATTCCTACAACTGTGGTTAAGAAAAACGTGGAACTACTTATTGAGCATAAGTATATTAAGGGCCGCGCAAAATTAGGTATTTCATACACCGAACTTGATGCGCTTTCTGCAGAAATGAGCAAGCTTCCCGCAGGGCTTAAAATTGCAACTATCGATAGCTCTAGCCCTCTTGCTAACAAAAACGTAGAAGTTGGAGATATTATTACTAAGGTAGGGGCTCTTGATATTACTTCGTCGTCCGTTATTTTAGATATCATTGATTCAAAAAGCGCAGGGGAGACTCTCGAACTAACTATTTATTCTACTAAAAAGAAGAAAACCTTAGAGATTTCAATTATTCTTTTAGAAGATAAGGGTGGCTCTAGCTATAACAAAGCAACCACATCACAAAATTCCAATAGCAGTTCAGACGATTCTGACAATTATAATACCGATATTTTCCCATTCCCGAATGGTGATTGATTTATAATTTTTTAACAGCCGCCTTGAGGGCGGCTGTTTTTTTGGACTTTTTTGCATAAATATGCATTTTGCCCTTGAAAAAATGAAGCAAATGTTATAAAATTATTATAAGAAATTATGCTTTTTGGTGGTGCTTCTATGAAAAGAACAGTTGAAAGAGAACAAACCTTTTGTTTAATATTTGAAAAATCCTTTAGGGATGAAAGTTGTGAAGATATTTTAGAACTTGCAAAAGAAATTCGAGATTTTGAAATAACCGATTATATTGAAGTAACATTTAAAGGGGTTTTTGAAAACCTAGAGGAAATTGACGGTATTATTTCGCCCTGTCTTTCTAATTGGTCTATAAACAGACTATCAAAAACAACACTTTCCTTGCTTCGCTATGCGGTATTTGAAATGAAATATAATAACGAAATTCCCGTTAGCGTTACAATAAATGAAATTGTAAATTTAGCAAAGAAATTTTCAGAAGAAAAGGACGCATCGTACATTAACGGCGTTTTAGGTACAATTTCAAGAAAGGGAATATAACCTTGATTTATTTTGGAATTGACTCAAGCAATTATCGTAGCTCTGCCGCGGCAGTTTTTTCAGATAATTCTTATATTTCTGATAGAAAACTTTTAAATGTTTCTAAAGGAATGTGTGGGTTAAGGCAAAGCGATGCAGTATTTTTGCATACAAAACAACTCCCCGACATTGTTTCAAATGTTTTAAATAGTGTTGATAGAGGAAAAATTGCCTGCGTTTCGGTTTCAAGTACGCCACGTAATGTAGAGGGAAGTTATATGCCTTGTTTTTTATGTGGAAAAGCACTTGCTAAAACCATTTCCTCTGCTTTGTCGATACCTTTATTTGAATTTTCGCATCAAGAAGGGCATATTTCAGCAGCGCTGTTTTCTGCAAATAGGCTAGACCTTTTAAATGAAAAATTTATAGCTTTTCACCTTTCGGGCGGCACAACCGAGGCGCTTTTGGTAAGTAGAAACGATGCTGGTCGTTTTAACTGTGAAATTGTTGGAAAAACGCTTGATATAAGTGTTGGGCAGGTTATAGACAGGGTCGGCGTTATGCTTGGAGCTAGCTTTCCAAGCGGTCCTGAGCTTGAAAAACTAGCTCAAAACGGAAAGGCTGCTTCTAATATTCATCCTTCAATAAAAGGGTGCGACTGCGCGCTTTCAGGTGTGCAAAATATTTGTGAAAATCTTTTCAAAAAAGGTGAAGATAAGGAAAATATTGCGGCAACCGCCCTAGAATATGTTACTAAAACGGTAATTAAAATGACCGATAATATTTTAAATAAATATGGTGATTTACCGCTTGTTTTTTCGGGCGGTGTAGTTGCCAACGAATATTTTAAAAATGAAGTTTCTAAAAATTTTATGGCAAATTTTGCTTCACCCGAACTTTCGGGCGATAACGCTGTTGGAACCGCATTACTCGGTAAACTTATGATGGAGAAATAATTATGGAACAAACCAGGATAACGGTTAGACAACTAAATATGTATGTTAAATCGCTTATCCAAGGTGATGCAAACCTTTCATCAGTATGCCTTGTTGGCGAAATTTCGAACTTTAAAAACCATTACGGAAGCGGACATTTATATTTTGTTTTAAAGGATAGCGAGGCTTCGGTTAAGGTTGTTATGTTTAGGGCAAATGCCATAAAAATTAACTTCGTTCCAAAAGACGGTATGATGGTGCTTATAAAAGGGTATGTTTCTCTTTACGAGCGCGATGGTCAGTACCAATTTTATGCGGAAAGTATGCTACCTTTTGGCGAGGGCGATATAGCCGCCGAGTTTGAAAGGGTAAAGAAAAAGCTTGAAGCCGCAGGACTTTTTGCCGAAGAGAGAAAGAAAAAACTTCCTAAATTTCCTAAAAAGGTTGGGGTAATTACCTCTAATACGGGAGCCGCAATAAACGACATTATCAATGTTTCAAGCAGAAGGTTTCCTCTTGCAGAGCTTGTTATATTTCCTGCACTTGTTCAAGGTATTTCGGCGCCCGAGAGTCTAATTTCAGCGCTCGACAAAGCTTATGGCCGAGATGATTTAGACGTTTTGATTATTGGCAGAGGCGGTGGTAGCGCTGAAGACCTTTCCTGTTTTAATGATGAGGCTTTAGCGATTAAGGTTTCAAACTCAAAAATACCTATTGTTTCGGCCGTAGGCCATGAAATAGATTTTACTATTTGCGATTTTGTAGCAGATTTGAGGGCTCCTACACCTTCGGCGGCGGCAGAAATTGTTTTTCCGTCGTCTGACGAGATTTTTGTTGATTTAGATAGAAGTTATCAAAAAATTAGGACTAATTATAATTCAATTGTATCTAGGTATAGCTCAAAACTTGAGCTTTTAATGAATAAAATGGTTTTTAAAAGACCAGAACAGATTTTTGCACCTTTTGAACTACGTGTTGATAAAGCTTTTATAAATTTACTAAATAGTTATAAATTTGTTTTGCAAAAATATGAGGCAAATCTCGGCTTTTTAGATGGTAAACTTGATGCAATATCTCCTCAAAAAACATTTGATAGAGGTTTTGCCGTTGCCTATAATGAGAACAAAATTATAAAAAATACAAATGATGTTAAACAATTTGATAAAATTCGTATTAAACTTTCAAAGGGAAGTTTAAACTGTACTGTTGACGATATTTTGGAGGACTAATTTATGGCTGAACAAAAATTTTTAGAGAAACTTAGTCGCCTTGAAGAAATTGCTAATATTCTTGAAAAAGGTGATTGTTCATTAGAAGATGCTATGAAGCTTTTTGATGAGGGCAAAAAGCTGTCAAATGAATGTGCCGAAACCCTAAATACTGCTAAACAAAAGATTGAGGTGCAACAGTGAAACAAAAATTAAGTGTTTTTTCAGCACATTTTGAAGAGTTTTCAAAAGCTCTTTTTGTGCATAATAAAAATAATTTTGAAAATCTCTATAGCGCCATGCAATACAGCTTTCTAGGTGGCGGAAAAAGGCTTCGTCCCTTCATCTTAAATGAATTTTATAAGCTTTTTGGCGGTGAAGACGAGTCTGCGATGTATTTTTGTGCCGCGCTTGAAATGATTCACGTTTATTCACTAATTCATGATGATTTGCCGTCAATGGATAATGACGATTTTAGACGAGGTAAACCCTCTTGCCACAAGGCTTTTGGCGAAGATATTGCGCTTCTTTCAGGCGACGGTCTTTTAACCTACGCCTTTGAAACTGCGGCAAATACAAAAAACATTCCGCAAGACAGAGTTATTAAAGCAATCACTTATCTTGCAAACGCCGCGGGTAAAGACGGTATGATAGGCGGTCAGGTTATTGACCTTGAGAGTGAAGATAAACCAAGAGATCTTAACCTTGTTTTAGAAATGTATAAAAATAAAACGGGTAAGCTTTTAGCGGCCGCTGCAAGTATTGGAACGATACTTGCTGGAGGTAGTGAAGAAGATATTGCTTTAGCTGAGGATTTCGCCTTTAATTTAGGTATAGCATTTCAAATTCAAGACGACATTTTGGATATTATAGGTGATAGTAAGATTTTAGGAAAACCGGTTGGAAGTGATAGTAAAAACGAAAAATCTACCTATGTTTCTATCGTTGGTCTTGAAAAGGCAAAGCAAGATGTTAAAAGCTATACCGATAAAGCTGTGTCTTCTATAGAAAAATTCGGCGAAAAAGCAAGAACACTAACCGAGCTTGCGAATTACTTAATTAGTAGGAATTACTAATATAAAAAGGATGTTTAGATTGGAATATAAACTTTTAAGCAGGATTTCCTCGAAAGAGGATATCAGCAGTTTAAATACACAAGAGCTGGGTCTTCTTTGTGAGGAGATTAGGGACTGTCTTATAAACACTGTTTCTAAAAACGGTGGTCATCTTGCGTCTAATTTAGGGACAGTGGAACTTACCGTTGCTTTATATCGTGCATTTAATTTCCCAAAAGATAAGCTTATTTTCGATGTTGGACATCAGTGCTATACTCATAAACTACTTTCTGGTAGGTTAGATAAATTTGATACCCTTAGAAAAGAGGGCGGTATTTCAGGCTTTATGAGACCCGATGAAAGTGAGTATGACACTGTTGTTACAGGGCATAGTAGTACCGCTTTATCGTCGGCTTTGGGGATTTGCAAGGCTTTAGAGCTTAGCGGCGATAATGATAGCTTCGTTGTTTCGGTTGTTGGCGATGGAGCAACGACCGGCGGCCTTTTCTTTGAGGGCTTAAATAATGCAGGTACCAGTAAAAATTCTTCACTTATTGTTGTTTTAAACGATAATAAAATTTCAATTTCTAAAAATGTTGGCGCTTTGGCAAAATATTTGAGCTTAATTCGTTTAAAGCCCGGTTATTATCGCTTCAAGCATAATACTGAAAGGGTTATTACGCTTATTCCTCTAATCGGAAAATGGCTTTATAAAAACACCTTGCGCCTTAAAAATATGCTTAAAAATGCGATATATCATAGTAATATTTTTGAGGATATGGGGTTTATATATTTAGGCCCAGTAGATGGTCATAATCTAAAACATTTAGAGCAAATACTTTTTAGGGCGAAAGAACAACAAAGGCCTGTACTGGTGCATGTCTTAACAAAAAAGGGTAAGGGTTATTCCTTTGCCGAAAATTCCCCAAAAAATTACCACGGCGTATCGGCATTTGACATAGAAAACGGCGTAGAATCAAAAATCAAAGCCGATTATTCGGCAGTTGTTGGTGATGAACTGATTAAAATTGCCGAAAAGGATAAAAAACTGTGCGTAACAACCGCTGCGATGACAATGGGCACAGGTCTTTATGAATTTTCGCAAAAATTTAAAGATAGATTTTTTGATGTAGGAATTGCCGAAAGCCACGCGGTTACTTTTAATTCTGGTCTTGCGTCGGGTGGTATGCATCCTGTTTTTGCGGTATATTCAACCTTTTTACAAAGGGGTTATGACCAAATTATTCACGATACAGCCATAGCAAAGCTTCCCGTTACTTTTTGTGTTGATAGGGCGGGCTTTGTTGGTGATGATGGCGAAACTCATCAAGGGCTTTTTGATATTGCCTTTTTAAAAACCGTGCCCGGTATGGAAATTTATTCGCCAACAACATATTTAGAACTTAGAAAAATTTTAAGAAATGTAACTGAGAGCTCAAAAAATCCTACAGCGATACGTTATCCAAAAGGGGTTGAACCAAAGCTTCCTAAAGATTTTCTTTCAACCGAAGATGATTTTACTTTTTATGGTGATTGCACCGCAAAAACAGTTATCGTTACTTTTGGCAAAGTTTTCGCAAATGCGGCCGAGGCTTATGCTAAACTAAAAAATGATAGAAAAAAGGTTGCGATTTTAAAGCTTAATAAACTTTTCCCGATTTTAGAAGATACACTAAAAACACTGCTTACCTTTAAAAATATTGTTATTTTTGAAGAAGGAATAAAAGTTGGTGGTATAAATGAGACAATTATTTCGGGACTTAAGGATTTAGGTTATAAGGGTAGCGTTAAGGTTTTTGCTGTCAATAATGAGTTTGTGCCTCAAGCTAGTGTAGACAGCCAACTTAAGAAATATAAAATGGATGCAGAAAGCATCTATGAAATAATAAAGGAAATATAGCATAATGGCTAAAGAAAAAATACGTCTTGATAATTATGTTTTTTTAAATGGCTTCGCAGAAAGTCGTGAAAAAGCAAAAGCGCTTATTATGGCGGGTGTGGTTTATGTAAATAACCAAAAGGCCGATAAAGCGGGTTTAACCCTAAAAGATAGCGATGTAGTTGAGGTTAGGGATAATCCCTTAAAATATGTAAGCCGAGGTGGCCTTAAGCTTGAAAAAGCAATGCAAAGCTTCCCAATTGATTTAAAGGATAAAATCTGTGCAGATATTGGTGCCTCGACAGGTGGGTTTACCGACTGTATGCTTCAAAACGGCGCAAAAAAGGTTTATGCGGTTGATGTTGGTTACGGCCAGCTTGCCTGGAAGCTAAGAAGCGACGAAAGGGTTGTAAATCTCGAAAGAACAAACTTTAGATATTGCACTAATGAGCAAATTCCGGACCCTTTAGATTTTGCTTCGGTTGACGTTTCTTTTATATCTCTTTCAATTATAGTTCCTGCACTTTTTCCTCTTCTTTCAAGCGGTGCTGAGGCGGTTTGCCTTATAAAACCACAGTTTGAGGCGGGGAAGGAAAAGGTAGGCAAAAACGGAGTTGTAAGAGACCCTGATGTCCACAGGGAAGTTGTTGAAAAAATAATATATGTTATGATTAAAAATAATCTTTCGGTTTTAGGCCTTTCTTTTTCACCAATTAAAGGCCCTGAGGGTAATATTGAATATTTGATTTATGTTAAAAAAGACGGAAAAGGCGAGGTTTCTGAGGGGATAAATCCTGAGGAGATTATTAAGCTTTCCCACTCATCATTAGATAAATAAGGTGGTGTTTATTTTGAAAATAGGCATTATAACAAATTTTTCTAAACAAAGCGCATCAACACTTTTTAAAAATGCTACTGAGATTTTACTTTCGGGCGGCGCCGAAATTTTTGTACCTGAAGGCTTTAGCAATAAAGACCAAAATATTACATATCTCGAAGAGAATAAGCTTTTTGAAATATGCGATATTATTATCGTAATTGGTGGCGATGGTACAATTATTCATAATGCTAAAAAAGCGGCAATGTTTGGCAAATCTGTTTTAGGTATAAATGCCGGTAGGGTTGGCTTTTTAGCAGGCTTAGAGGGTAGCGAACTTTCTAAGCTTTCTGCTTTAATCAGCGGCGAATATTCTACTGAGAAGAGAATGCTTTTAAAGGTTAAATATAAAAATTTTGAGTATTTTTGTCTTAATGATGCGGTTATTTCTAAGGGAAACCTTTCTCGTATGGTGGATATTTCGGCAAGTATTAACGGGGACTCTATTTCTTACCGCGCGGACGGACTTATTGCGGCTACTCCTACAGGCTCAACTGCATATTCCTTGTCTGCGGGTGGACCTATTGTTGATTTTAGGCTCGAAAGCATTTCTCTAACGCCAATATGCCCTCAGTCACTTTATACAAGGCCAATTTTAGTTAGCTCTGAAAACGATATTAAAGTAACTGCTTTGGCACCAAAGGGCACTGACGTTTATTTGACAATTGACGGCGAGCAGTCAATTTTGGTTGAACCAAACGAAGCAATTGAAATTACTAAGGCAGAAAACTATTTTGTTAGACTTATTAAACTGAATGACGGTTCCTTTTTAACGGCTCTTTCAGAAAAATTTAATTTGTTAGGTTAGGTGTGCTTATGAAAAACGAAAGAAGAGAAGTAATTTTAAAACTTATTTCGGAAAAGACCCTTGAGACACAAGAAGATTTAATTAACGAGCTTAAAGCCTTGGGCTTTGAAGTTACTCAGTCCACCGTTTCAAGAGATATAAAGCAGCTAGGTCTTGTAAAAGTTCTTGATAAAAACGGTAGGTATAAATATGCCCAAAGGTTCACTCCAAAAGAGGTTAGCTATGTTGATGCTGACGTTGATACTGAGCATCTTCTGAACATTTTAAGACGTTCGGTGGTTAGTGTTCGATATGCTATGAACGATGTTGTTATTAAATGTTATTCCGGTATGGCGCAAAGTACCTGTGTTGCACTTGATAATATGTTTCACGATATGTTTTTAGGTACTATCGCAGGTGAAGATACAGTTTTTGTTATTACACAAAACGAAGAAGCGGCAAGTTCTCTTTCTAAGAAATTATTAAATATAATGGAGTAATTTAAGTGTTAGACTTTTTACATATTGAAAATATAGCCGTTATTGAAAAGGTTGATATTGATTTTAAAAACGGGTTTAACGTTCTAACTGGCGAAACCGGCGCAGGAAAATCAATTATTATTGATTCGATTTTTGCTCTTATGGGCGAAAGAACCTCTAGAGAGCTTATTCGCCATGGTGCTGAAAAGGCTGTTGTTAGCGCTAGTTTTTCTGATATAGGCAAAATTGCAGAGCAAAAAATTAGCGAGCTTGGTTTTGAGCTTCAAGACGAAGGGCTTATTATTCAACGAACTCTTTTTGCCGACGGAAGAGGCCAGGTTAGAATTAACGGCCTTCCCGCAAATGTTTCTACCTTAAAGGAGATAGGAAAGCTTCTTATAAATATTCACGGCCAACACGATAGCCAAAATCTTCTTAATCCGGAAAAACACCTAGCCTATATTGATGCTTATGCGGAAAATGAAGATATAAGGCTTGAATATTTATCTGCTTTTGAAAACTTCAGAACTATTTCTAAAGAGCTAAACAGTATAATTACCGATGAAGATGAAAAGCTTCGCCGCAGTGAGTATCTAAAATTTCAAATTGCTGAGATTGAAAAGGCTGATATTAAGCCCGGAGAAATCGAAAAGCTTAAAAATTATATTAAATTAAGTCGAAACAGCGCTAAGCTTATTTCAAGCCTTAAATCGACAATTGGGGCGATTTCGGGCGAGGGTGATGACGAAATTTTTAGCGCTTTGGACAAGCTAAAGACTGCAAAGCAAGGTCTTTTAGCCGTTGTTAACGAGTTGCCAAACGCCAAATCGGTTTTAGAGCTGCTTGAAAATGCAATTTTGGATGTTGAATCGGTTTGTTTTGACTCTAAAGAGCTTTTAGAAGAGGTACAGTTTGACCCCCAAAAAGCCGAAGAATATCAAACAAGGCTTGACAGTCTGCGCGGTATTATGTTAAAATACGGTGGTTCAGAGGAAGAGGCTTTAAATTCGCTTAATAGGGCTAAAGCTGAGCTTGAGCTTATTGAAACTAACGAAAAGCGGAAAACTGAGCTTGAAAATTTGCTCTCAAAAGCAGAAGACCGACTAATTCAGTGCGGGAAAAGCCTAACCGCTTCACGTAAAAAAGCGGCTAAAGAAATTTCTGAAAAAATTTGTTTCGAACTTTCATTTTTAGATTTCGATAGTGCAGTTTTTACTGCCGATTTTAAAGAGGGAAGATACACCAAAAACGGTTGTGACGTTGCAGAATTTTTAATTAGCGCTAACGTTGGCGAATCACCAAAACCACTTGCAAAAATCGCTTCGGGCGGCGAGCTTTCAAGAATAATGCTTGCTATTCGTAGTGTTTTGTCACTTAGGGATGATGTCGAAACCCTTATTTTTGACGAAATAGACACAGGAATTAGTGGTCACGCTGCGGGAAAGGTTGCGGTTAAGCTTTATGGTGTTGCCAAAAATAAACAGGTTATTTGCGTTACCCATTTAGCACAAATTGCTTCTTTTGCCGATAATCACTTCTTAATTAAAAAATCGTCTGAAAATGGCAAAACCTATACAAGCGTTAAGCCGTTAGACCAAGAGGGGAAAGTTTATGAAATTGCCCGAATTATTTCGGGTGATGAGTTTACCGATAATTTACTTAACACTGCTAAGGAAATGTTAAATAATAAGCATAGAGGAGAAATATAAATGACACTTTTTGAAGAACTTAAAGAACGCGGCCTTTTGGCTCAAACCACCGATGAAGAGATGGTTCGTGATTTAATTGATAATCAAAAAATCACTTTCTATATTGGTTTTGACCCCACTGCAGACAGTCTTCACGTTGGACATTTTGTTGCTATGATTATGATGTCACATATGCAACGCCACGGCCATCGACCGATTGCGCTTTTTGGCGGCGGAACAGGTATGATTGGTGACCCCTCGGGCAAAACCGATATGAGAAAAATGCTTACAAAGGAAACTATAAATCATAATATTGAATGTTTTATTAAGCAAATGTCCCGCCTTGTTGATTTTTCTGACGGAAAAGCAATAATGGTAAATAACGGCGACTGGCTTTTAGACCTTAACTATATCGAGTTTATTCGTGAAATAGGTGTTCATTTTTCTGTTAACCAAATGCTTGCGGCAGAATGTTATAAACAGCGTATGGAGAGAGGACTTACCTTCTTTGAGCTTAACTATATGCTAATGCAAAGTTACGACTTTTTGATGTTAAACCGCAAATTTGACTGTGTAATGCAGCTTGGCGGTGATGACCAGTGGAGCAATATGTTAGGTGGCGTTAAGCTTGTTAGACGTTGTGATGGTAAAGAAGCTTATGCTATGACATGTAACCTTTTACTTAATAGTGAAGGCAAAAAGATGGGTAAAACCGAAAATGGTGCAGTTTGGCTCGATGCCGAAAAAACATCACCTTACGAGTTTTATCAGTATTGGCGTAATGTTGGTGACTCTGACGTTATTAAATGTCTTAAGATGCTTACCTTTGTTCCGCTTGAAGAAATTAAACAGTATGAAGGCCTTGAGGGTAGCGAACTTAACGTTGCAAAACAGCGCCTTGCATTTGAGCTTACAAAACTTATACATGGTGAGCAAGAAGCAGTTAATGCAGAAAATGCCGCAAAAGCCCTTTTTGGCGGCGGTAATGACCTTAGTAATATGCCTGCAACCGACATTACCGAAGCAGATTTAACCGACGGTAAAATTGGTATTTTAGATTTAATGCTTAAGGCAGAGCTTATTCCGTCAAAAGGCGAGGGAAGAAGGCTTGTTACCCAAGGCGGCGTTTCTCTTGACGGCGAAAAGGTAACTGACCCCGCATTTATGCTTACTAAGGATAATTTTGCCGATGGACACGTTATCATTAAAAAAGGTAAAAAGGTTTTCCATAAGGTAAATTTGATTTAATTTTAGGTAAAATATTGTCATTATTAAAGCTCCAATTATTTGGGGCTTTTTTATTTTGCATTTTGTCAAAATAGATATTTTATTGTTTTTCGCCGTCATTTTATGATTTTTTGTACAATAATTCCAAAAATATTGTCAATATCTTTTCCAAGTTTTACCATTTTATATATTGTAAAAATTTACAAAAAATGGTAAAATTCAAACATAGAAACAAGGAGGAGATAAAAATGAACAAAAAACTAAAGGTTTTGATAGCAGATGACAAAACTGAATTCGGCATAAACTGTGCAAATATTTTAAAAACATACGGAATGGATGTTAATGTTTGCGAAAAAGACGGTGTAAAACTTTTGCATAGAATTAAAATGTATAAACCTGACGTGGCGATTGCCGACGTATTTATGCCTAATTTGGACATATTAGGGGTTCTCGACGAGGTTAACAAACTTCCTAAAAACGAAGCACCAATGATTCTTGCAATGTCAGCATCTGATAATCCTGCACTTGAAAAGGAAGCACTTTCAAAGGGTGCGGCATACTACTTTATTAAGCCATTTGATATAAATATGATGCCCGAAAGAATAATTCAGCTTTCGGGTTGGAAAAACGACCAAACTCCAATAAAGGGAAGGGATAAGGTTATTTCAGAAAGCGACTTAGAGCTTATGGTTACTGAAATAATTCATCAAATTGGCGTCCCGGCACATATCAAGGGATACCATTATTTAAGAGAAGCAATAATTTTATCGGTTAAAAACAGTGAGGTAATAAATTCAGTTACAAAGCTTTTATATCCAACTGTAGCTAAAACATATTCTACTACTTCTTCAAGGGTTGAAAGGGCTATAAGACACGCTATAGAGGTTGCCTGGGATAGAGGAGATATTGATATACTTAATTCCTATTTTGGTTATACTGTTCATAATTTAAGAGGCAAGCCTACAAATAGCGAATTTATTGCTATGATTGCTGATAAGCTTAGGCTAAGGCTAAAGATAGGTTAACTTGTATTTGAGGGTAAATTTTTACACTAGTTGACATTTTTATAAGTAAGGTGTATAATAATTTTAGTGAACAAATGTTCGGTGATATGGTATGGAAAAAATTATTTTACACTGTGATTTGAATAACTTTTTTGCATCGGCAGCTCTTACTAGGAATCCTACCTTGAAGCAGCTGCCTGTTGCTGTTTGTGGTGATAGTGAAAAAAGGCACGGTATTATTTTAGCAAAAAATAATATCGCAAAAGGGTTTGGCGTAAAGACGGCAGAAACTATATGGGAAGCTAAAAGAAAATGCCCCGACCTTGTAATGCTAAAGCCCGATTATGAGTTATATGAAGAATTTTCGCTAAAAGCAAGAAAAATTTATATGGATTATTCTGATAAGGTTGAGCCGTTTGGCATTGATGAATGTTGGGTTGATGTTTCAAATCCGGGTCTTGAATTTATAAAAGGCGAAAAAATTGCGAATGAGATTAGAAAAAGAATAAAGTCTGAGTTATCGCTTACCGTTTCGGTTGGAGTTAGCTTTACAAAAACCTTTGCAAAGCTAGGCTCTGATATAAAAAAGCCGGATGCTGTAACGGTAATTGGTAAAGAAAACTTTAAAGATATTGTTTGGCCGCTTAACGTATCTGAACTTTTAATGGTTGGCAAAAAGACCGAAAAAGCACTAAATTCAATGGGTATTTTTACAATTGGAGATATTGCTTTTGCCAAGACTGCCGCTTTAGAGAAAAAGCTCGGCAAGAATGGTCTATATTTACAGCAAAGCGCCAGAGGGGATGAAAATTCGCCTGTTGTTTCGGTAAATAACCGCCCAAAGCCTAAAAGTATTAGTCATAGCGCCACTTCTGAGCGCGACCTTGTAAATATTGATGAAGTATATACTGCATTTTTAGAGTTCGCAGAAAATATTTCACAAAAACTTAAAAGTGAAGAGCTTCTCGCAAAGGGAATAGGAATTACCGCAACAACTAATGATTTTAAGGTTGTTCAGTTTCAAGTTCCCTTAGAAGCGCCAACCGATATGGCAATTATCATCGCAAATACAGCCATAAATCTTTTTGAAAAAAATCTAAATTTTGATACACCCTTCAGGGCGGTTGGAATAAGGGCTATAAACCTTATTCAAAGAAATTTACCCGCAACTCAAATTTCATTATTTGATAGCCCTGAAGACGAAAAAAGGCGCATAATAGAGGACAATGTAATTAACATAAGAAATAAGTTTGGAAAAGATTCAATAAAAAGGGCATCAACAATAAATAACAAAGCAAAATCCTCTTCACCCGGGTTTTATAAAAGATAATTTACGCGGCTTTTTAGCCGCTTTTTTTGGCTTTGTTGCTATTGACTCAAAGATAAATATGGTTTATAATATTTAAAAATATGTAAATGAGGTAATTATAATGGTAAAACTTTCACCTTCAATACTTTCTGCCGATTTTTTAGCTATGAGAGAAGACCTTAAAAAGTTTGAGGAAGCGGGCGTAGATATGCTTCATGTTGACGTTATGGACGGTCAATTTGTTCCAAATTTATCCTTTGGCGTTCCGCTTATCAGTTCAATAAAGAAATATACTAATATTCCGCTTGATGTGCATCTTATGATAGATAGGCCCCATCGCTTTTTGAAAGACTTTTTGGCGGTTTCAGACTATCTAGGTTTCCATTACGAAGCGGGGTCAGATGTCGAGGCAACTTTAAAAGAAATAAGAGCAAATGGCGTAAAATCTTGCCTTACAATTAAACCCGCAACAAAACCGGAAGAGATTTTAAAATATTTACCTCTTTGTGATATGGTTTTAATTATGTCGGTTGAACCAGGCTTTGGCGGTCAAAAATTTATGCCTGAAGCCCTTGAAAAGCTTGAGTATCTTGCTGCAAAAAGAAAAGAACTTGGCCTTAACTTTTTACTTGAGGTTGATGGTGGCATAAATGCTGAAACTGCGCCCTTAGCGGTTAAAAGCGGTGCCGACGTTTTGGTGGCAGGAAGCTATATTTTCTCTGCAGAAGATATGACCGCAAGGGTAAAGGAAATTAAAGCTATTAAATAAAAATTCGATTAATTTTATTTATTGCATCGTTTTTAAGCAGACACTTTCCATACTCAAAAACAATTTCGTTTATAATTTTACCGCGTGCTGAAAAGCTTGAAAATTCATTTATTATTATTGGGGTTTTTTTGTCAAACTCAGGTAAGTGAATTACAAGAAAATATTTTTTACCAAGTAGATGTAAACTGCTATTGCAGCTGAACTCTTCAAAATATGTCAGCGTTTTTGATAGGGAAATAATCTCTTCAAAAGCAACAAATCCAAAGGTATAAATTATGTTTTTGTTTTTTATTTTAATGCTTTTACCAAAAAGCTTAGTTTCTTCTTTTAAATAATATGTGAGTATGCAACCGCCGTTTTCTGTTGGCAAAACCTCAATGCAAATATTTTTTGCGCTACCATAAGAACTGTTTGGACAGGCAATACTTAGAACTGTTAAAAATGTGTCGTTTATATCTTTTTTAGTTACTGATATATTTTCAAGAGATAAAAAATATCGTTTTACCTCATATTTATTAAGAAATATTTTAACTAAAATTGGTGTTTCATTTATTACCGTCATAAAAACACTCCTTTTAAGGCGATAAGCAATAATAATCAAAACTTTGCGAGGGGGGATTTTGGTGCATTTGGTTTCCAAAAAGGGAATTGATATTTATCATGAATATTATATTGATTTAAAGCTTTCAAGGTTTAATACGCCAAATACCGCTAAAATACCCGTAGGCACTAAGAATGAAATTTTAAGTTGGAATAAAAAAATAGGGGATAGAATTAAAAAATACGATATCATTGCGTATATTACAGGTGAAATTCCAATTTATTCTCCCTTTAGCGGGGTGTTTACCGAAACTGTTGTTTCCCCAAAAATTGGTGATTATAGCGAAATATTTTATGCCGTTATATCCTGCGAGGAGGACAGTATCCCTTCCTATCCCGTTTGTAAATTCGAGGGTAAGCTTACTAAGGAAAATTTCATTACTGCTATTAAAAATGCGGCAGTTTTTGACGAAAAACGTAGAGACTACCTATGTAATATTTTAAAATTGGATTTTAATTTTAGTGAAATTTTAATAGACGCTTTTGATGATGAGCCGTATAATCTTTCTAAAACGGCAACTATTCTCAATTTCAAAAACGAAGTTTATGAAGGTGCTAGAATTCTTGCAAAAGCCTTTGATATCAAAAACATTAGTCTTTTGATGGGGAAAAATTTCCAGACAAACGAATTTTTAAAGAAGGATATATCTGAAATCAATAAAATAACCATTAGCGGTAAATATCCAACAAAACCGGTTGTTTTGGACTATTGCGAAAAATCAAATGCTTTTCAAATTGATGCGGGTACCTGCCGCGCAATTTATAGAGCCGTATTTTTTGGTGAGCCGGATATCGAGCGTGTTATAACTGTTTGGGGAGATGGTATTTTAGACCCATCTGTTGTTTTAATTCCTTTCGGCGTTCCTTCGGAATATGTCTTAAAGGAATTTTGCGCCTTTGGTATGATAGAAAGGGTTGTTAGCGGCGGTGTGATGACTGGACACGTAGCTTCCCTTAACTTTCCTATTTACAAATGGGAAAACGCCTTAACTGCATCACCCCTTAAAAAGCACCATAGAACAACTGAATGTATTTGTTGTGGAAGGTGTGCTATTAGTTGCCCAAGTGGTTTGGTACCAATGTTTTTACTTAGTACATCAAAAAATAAGGGTATTAGCTATGCTAAAAATCTTTGCGCCGACCTATGCACTCGCTGTGGTGCATGTGCTTACGTTTGCCCCTCTAGAATTCCCTTGGTTGATTTAATTAAAAAACATAAAACAAAGGGGGGAGAAGCTTGAAAAAAATCGCCGAAAAAAGTGCGCCCTTTTTGCACGATAGCGAAACAGGTGTAAATTTGCAGCTTGATTTATTTGTAGGACTTCTCGCCGTAACAATTATTGCAGTTGTTCAAAATGGACTAAGGGTAATTTCGATAGTTGCTTTAACTGTTTTTACTTGTTGGACAACTGAACTGATTATAAATTTAATTTTCAAAAAAAGTAATGACAATTTTATCCGTTCTATTACAACAGGTATGATTATAGCGCTTATTTGTCCTGTAACTATCCCTATTTGGATTCCATCTGTTTCAGCCCTTGTAACAATAATTTTTGTTAAAGCAGTGCTTGGCAAAACCTATAAAAAACTGTTCATAACTTCAGCTTTGGCGTGGATAGTTTTGCTTAGCCTTTTCCCAAAAAATATGACTGTTTATCCCGCCGTCAGAGGTTTTAACGTTTTCCCGATTTTTGAAAACGTTAATACTTTTCAAGCTACTTCTTCGGTGGCTCAGTCGCTTCAGTATAACGAAACTCCGCCATATACCATTTTAAACTTGCTAACAGGCCATTATCCCGGTGGAATGGGCACAACCTGTATATTTATAATTCTTGCAGTTTGTGTTTACTTTATTTTCAGAAAAAGTATGGCTTGGCAGGTGTCCCTGTCAATGATTTTAACAGTAACGGTGTTTGCACTTATTTTTAACCGTACAGATGGTTTTGTTTATTATTCGGTACTTTATGAGCTTACTGCAACATCGCTTATTTTCGTTGCTGTTTTTGTTGCGGGTGATATAATAAATGCGCCAATTCTTACTGTTTCTAAAATAATATATGGTGTTATGCTTGGCCTTGTTACAATGATTTGTAGATATTTAGGTTTTGGCGAACATTGCGTAGTTATTTCACTGCTTGTTTGTAATTTAATATCAGAGCCGCTTGATTTGTTACTACTAAAATATCAAACAAGAAAAGCTATATAGATGTCAAATAAATTTTTAATAATTTAAGGCTAAGAAAATGAGTTATGCTCTTTTTCTTAGCCTTTTTGCATATATTTAAGTTAGATTTAGACTAGCGTCTAACTTATATTACCACAAAATCAGTCTGCTGCGCATCCGCAACCGAAGTTTTGGTCATCGTTTTCGCAAAGATGCTTTGGAGGATAAAAATCGTTTGTTGGGAATTTTATTTTTTTAAATAAATCGCAGGGGTGGTCTGATTTATTGTCGCAGCTTTTTTCGGGTATACAAAAATCATATACAGGAATAAGCATTTGAACGTTTCTAATAAGCTGTACAATAGAAAAAAGTCCCAGTGTTACGTATACTGTAGGTGTAGCCGTAGAGTCGCCTGCAATACAACCGCCAAGGCAGTCACAAACGCATTTTGGGACTGTGTGGCAACATTCATAACAGTCTCTAACCTCGCCAAGCCGTGCAGAAAGGGCGATTGGGTCTACAACCTGAACAACACATTTAGGCATATTAGTAGTTTTGTTTGCCTGTTCATCGTAGCAACCGTTTTTTGAAACAAGGTTTGAGAAGATTTTTACATTTCCCTCGCTACCGTAAAGTATAACCTTTTTACTGTATACGGCAACACCTTTCAAACATCTGGGTTTTGCGTGGGGTATACTGAAAACGTCGAAATCAATTAAAAAGAAGAATGTAAGGTCGCAGGAATAATATCCTTTGTTAAAGCTTACCGGCTCTACATCCACATAAACCCACGAAACCTCTGCCGAGCGGACTCTAACGCCTTCTGCTGTTCTTAAAATCTCTTGGCCTTCCTCGGTAAAATAACATCTGAGGTCTTCTAAACAATCTCTGTCACAACAGGAGTCGTAAACTCTTCCGGCGTCAATACAAACTGCCTCTTTGAAAGAGTCTGGTATGATATTATTATTTTCAGCCATTATGTTTCCTCCCAAAAAAATAATAGAAGTTTAACTTCAATACATTGTATGTAATAACGAAAATTTGGTTACAGGAGATAAGTATAATGACATTAAAAATTAAAAAGGAAACAATACTTTTTATATTAACGGGGATTTTGTGCTTTTCAATTTGTTTGGGTGTAATTCATAAGCCCGAGGTTTTGGCGCTTAGCGATAGTTCGGGTTATTTTTCTATAATAATGTATCATCATATAACTAACGAAAACTCGAAAATAGGGGAGTATACTATAAGCGAAAAACAGCTTAGAGAGGATTTTGAATATCTTAAAAATAGGGGATATACAACACTTTCTGTTAGGGATTTAATTGCAATTGATAAAGGTGAAATGAAATTAAAAGAAAAATCAGTTATGATAACCTTTGATGATGGGCAAGAAAGCTTTTATAAATATGCATATCCGCTTTTGGTAGAGTATAATTTTAAAGCGGTTTTTTCGGTAATTGGAAAATATACCGAAGATTATTCAAAAATAAACGACCATAACGTTTCCTACTCACACGTAACCTTTAACGAACTAAAAGAAATGGTTTCAAGCGGTTTGGTTGAAATAGGAAATCATAGCTACAATATGCATAAAAACGGCAAAAATGATAGACAAGGAGTTACAAAAAATGAAGGAGAAAGTCTTATAGAATATGAGAATGCGCTTAAAAAAGATATAAATAAATTTAATAGTATATTTATGGAAAATCTCAATTTTTCGCCACAAATTTTTACATATCCATTTGGTAAGGTTTCTAAAGAAAGCGAAAATATTATAAAGAAGCTAGGTTTTGTTGCGGCCTTTACTTGCTACGAAAGAAAAACTGTGCCAAAAATGTCTGATAACTGGCTATATAATCTTGGAAGATATAATAGGTCGGGGAAATATTCTGCTAACGAATTTTTTAAAAAAGTTTTATAGATAAATAGAATAAAACAAATATTAAGGAAAAAATAAGACAAAAAGAGGTGCAAAAAATGAATGTTAAAATTAGTAATAAAGATTATAAGGCTTTAGTATCAAAGGTAAGTAAACGCTCTCCTAAAATTAAAGATTTTTTATGGGCATATACAGTTGGTGGTCTAATTTGTGTGTTAGGGCAGCTTTTAACCGAACTCTACGCAAAGCTCGGTCTTGGTTCAAATCAAATACTAATGCTTGTACCGTCAACGCTTATTTTTATTGCAGCTATGCTAACCGCCTTTAAACTCTTCGACAATATTGCAAAAAGGGCAGGAGCAGGAACCTTAGTGCCTATAACCGGCTTTTCAAATGCCGTAGCCTCGCCTGCAATTGAATTCAAATCAGAGGGATGGATTTTAGGCGTTGGTGCTAATATATTTAAAATAGCAGGTCCGGTAATTGCTTATGGCACAATTGCAAGTGTCGTTTATGGAATTATTTATTGGATAACAACACTGCTTTAAAAAATGCCCCCTTGTGCAA
>JAZSOH010000018.1:0-84796 GCA_045536815.1 Acutalibacteraceae bacterium
ACATTGTTTGTGTTACAGTTTTCATGACGAATGGTTGATCCTCCTGTCTGTTTTGATTCAGCAACTTAACTGTAACACAGGATCTTCCATTCGTCACTTATTTTTTATTAACTACTGTAACACATCTATTGTAAACCTACATTTCAATAGGAAAGAAAAAATTAGGTTGCCTTGAAAACATAATGATAATATGTTATACTGTAGTGTGACAGGTTCAAGTCCTGTCACACTAGTGTAATAGGTTCAAGTCCTGTCATACTAGGTATCAAAAAAGGGAGGTAGAAAGTAGTGCAGATAATTAATTTTATTGTTCAGTTTTTTAATTGGATTTTTAAAATAGTTAATATGTTTTATTTTCAACTACCTTTTTACATAGTTACGGGACTTTTTAAAACAAGAAAATTCAAAGAGGCAAAAAAGAACCATAAATATGCCGTTTTGGTTTCAGCAAGAAATGAAGAGGCGGTTATCGGAAAGCTTTTAAAAAGTATAAAAAATCAAGACTACCCAAGCGAGCTTATTAAGTTTTTTGTTGTGGCCGATAACTGTAGTGATAAAACCGCTGAGGTTGCAAGAAGCCATGGTGCAGTTTGCTATGAGCGTTTTGATACTAAGCACTGCACAAAGGGTTATGCTTTGCAGTTTTTGGTAAAGCAAATAGAACGCGACTACGGTACCCAAAATTTTGAGGGATATTTTATCTTCGATGCGGATAATATTTTAAAAGAAGATTATATAAAAAGAATGAACGAGTCGTTCGATAGCGGTGAAAAAATAGTTACTTCTTATAGGCATACAAAGAACTTTAACGATAACTGGATTTCGGCTTCTTATGGCATACACTGGCTTCGTACGGTTAGAACCGAGCACAGAGCGAGGTCTGTTTTCCGACTTGCCTGTCGTATACAGGGAACAGGCTTTTTGTTTGCTTCAGAAATTATTAAAAACGGTTGGAATTATGTTAAACTAACCGAAGACCGTTCGTTTTGTGCTGATGCGGTTGTTAACGGGTATAGAATTTCTTTTAATTATGACGCAGTTTTTTACGATGAACAACCAACCGACCTTAAAATTGCAATGCGCCAAAGAATTCGTTGGGCAAAGGGTAATTTGCAGTCGTTTAGTGAGTCCAGCGGAAAGCTTTTTCTTCATATATTTACAGGTAAAAATAAGGAAAACGAAGATAAGCCAAGACTTAAAAAACTGCTTTCCAATTTGCATTACAAGTTTATGAGCTTTGATATGCTCACCGTTACCTTTCCTTATCCGCTTATAACCTTTTTAAAAAGGCTTGTTGTCGATTGTTTAGGTCTTGTTACCTTCTTTTTATTTGCATCTAATACCGAAATTGGAATAGTTTCAAGTATAGTTGAAAAAATTTGGTCACATTTAGGTTTTTCTTCGGTTATAAACAGAACATATACGGGTATTATACTTTTAGCGCTTGCAATGGTGGCTGAGATAGCATTTACTTGGATATTTAATTCCTTCTATGCTGCTTTCATACTTATTGCCGAGCGAAAAAGGCTACCTCCTGTTAAATGGTATAGGGCTATTATTTATTGTCTTGGTTTTCCGTTTTTCGATTTTATTGGTGAAATTGCAATGTTCATTGCGCTTTTCTCAAAGGTAGAGTGGAAACCTATTCCTCATAAATCTGATGTGGATTTAGACGACCTTAATATTAAAACAGAGGAGAAAATTTTAATATCTAAAAAATAGAATAAGGGGTTATATATATGTGGTTTTTAATTGTTGTTTTAGCTTTGGCTTTGCTTTTTCTTGCCGCAGTATATATAACCTTTTTCATTGTTTTTTATTCGGCTAACAAAACGGGGGAAGATATTTTAGATGCCCCTAAGGGCGAAGCATATAAACCCCATTTTGAAAGGTTTGGGGAACTAATAAGTGAGCTTAAAGAAATTCCCTTTGAGGGAGTATATACGGTTGCTCCCGACGGAACAAAGCTTTTTGCTAGGTATTATCATGTTAAAGACGGTGCCCCTCTTCAAATCGAGTGTCACGGATATAGGGGAAGCGGGTTAAGAGATTTTTGCGGTGGCAATAAAATAGCAAGGGAAATGGAGCACAACACCCTTTTAATTGACCAACGTGGGCACGGAAAAAGCGGCGGAAATGCCATTACTTTTGGTATAAAAGAGCGGTACGATTTGCTTTCTTGGATAAATTACGCAGTTGAACGCTTTGGCGAGGATTTAAAAATAATTCTTTGCGGTGTTTCAATGGGCGGCTCAACCGTTATTATGGCAAGTGATTTAGAGCTACCTAAAAATGTTGTCGGAATTGTTGCCGACTGTCCGTTCTCTGCACCTAAAGAAATAATCTCAAAGGTTTCTGCCGACCTTAAAATTCCTCCCGTTATCTCAATGCCTTTAATAAGTATTGGGGCAAGGCTTTATGGGGGCTTCAGTTTAAATGAGGCTTCGGCGATTGAAAGCATTAAAAATGCAAAGGTTCCAATTTTAATTATTCATGGCGAGGATGATGGCTTTGTTCCTTGCTATATGAGTGATGCGCTATATAATGCGGCTCCCGAAAAGGTTAGTTTTGAAAAGTTCCCCGGTGCAAATCATGGAATTTGCTATATGGTAGACTGTGAGAGGTACCAAAAGGCAACAAAAGATTTTATAATGAACTGTGTTGGCGCTTAAATTTTTAATATTAAAAAATTTTTTATATGATATATATTTTTTTATAAAAAAATATTGCACTTGAAAACTTGGTGTGTTATAATATGTCTTCGGGAAATATTTTGTTTTTCGAAGACATATTATGTTTTCTTATTCACTGTTTAAAACAGAAAGGAATATGCTAGATGGAAAGAAAAGTTGGTACAGTTTCAAGAGGTATACGTTGCCCTATTATAAGAGAGGGGGACAACCTTGCCGATATCGTTACCCAAAGCGTTTTAGAGGCAGCTGTTTCTGAGGGGTTTGAGCTTAGGGATAAGGATGTTATTTCTATTACCGAGTCAATCGTTGCACGTGCGCAAGGAAATTATGCGAGTGTTGATGATATTGCGGCAGACGTAAAAGCAAAATTTGGCGGCGAAACAGTTGGCGTAATTTTCCCAATTCTTTCCCGTAATCGTTTTGCTATTTGCCTTCGCGGTATTGCAAAGGGTGCAAAAAAGGTTATACTTATGCTTAGCTACCCTTCCGACGAGGTTGGTAATGAGCTTGTAAGCCTTGATAAAATTGATGCCGCAGGTGTTAATCCCTATAGCGATGTTTTATCTTTAGAAAAATACCGTGAGCTTTTCGGTGTTAACAAGCATGAGTTTACAGGTGTTGACTATGTTGAGTATTATGGTGACCTTGTTAAATCATGTGGCGCCGAGGTAGAGATTATTTTTGCTAATCAAGCTAAAGCGATTTTAGATTATACTCCTAATGTTTTAAACTGCGATATCCATACCCGCGCACGCACTAAGAGAATATTAAAACAAGCAGGGGCCAAAATTGTTTACGGCCTTGATGAGATTTTAACAAGCTCTGTAAATGGTAGCGGTTATAACTCTAAATACGGTCTTTTAGGTTCAAATAAATCTACTGAAGATAAAATTAAGCTTTTCCCGAATGAGTGTAAGGATTTAGTTTTAGAAATTCAGGCTAATATTTTAAAGGCAACAGGAAAGCACGTTGAGGTTATGGTTTATGGCGATGGTGCTTTTAAAGACCCTCAGGGTAAAATTTGGGAGCTTGCCGACCCCGTTGTTTCTCCCGCTTTTACCGATGGTCTTATCGGCACACCTAACGAGCTTAAACTAAAATACCTTGCTGATAATGATTTTAAGGACCTTTCCGGTGAAGAACTTAAAAAGGCAATTTCAGAAAGCATTAAAGCTAAAACAGACAACCTTGTTGGCAATATGGCATCGCAGGGAACAACCCCTCGTCAGCTTACCGACCTTATCGGTTCACTTTGCGACCTTACAAGCGGTTCGGGTGATAAGGGAACACCTGTTGTTTTGGTTCAGGGTTATTTCGATAACTATACAAACTAATATAATTTAAGCTTTAGACCAAGCCAAAAGGCTTGGTCTTTTTTTTATAAGATTTTCGAATATAGATATTTTAATAATTATTTTCTTTGATGATTGCTGTAAAAACAGTAATATCGTCTGAGTGTCCGTCGCTTCTCCTTCTTCTCGCTTTAAGCGCTATATCGTCGGCGAGTTTTTGTGCCGAGCAAAGCTCCCAACCTGTCACCATTTCACTTATCCATTTTGTGCCTTCAGTTGTTGCACCGTCTGAAAGCATTACTAAAATATCTCCGTCTTTTAAGGATATTTTTGTTTTGTCGAAACCAACCTCCCTTAAAATGCCGGGCGGAAGCGACGTACTTGAGGCTTTGTATGCCTTACTGCCTTTACGTATAATTGTAGGGGCGGCACCTGCTTTTCTTAGCTCACATTCGCCGCTAAAAAGGTCAATTGTCGCGATATCTATTGTAGCCAGTGATTCCTCGGTAGATTTAAATAGCATAGAGGAATTTACAATTTTAAGAGAACAGTCATAACCAAAGCCTGAGCTTATCATACGGCTCATAAGACCCGAAGCCATTGCAGAATCTACAGCGGCGCGACCGCCTGAGCCCATGCCGTCAGAGAGCACCATAACAAATTTACCCTTGCCGTCGCAAAAATATTTGTAACTGTCGCCGCAAAGCTTACCCCTTTCTTCAGGTATTTGAGAGATACCAATTTCTACCGAAAAAATAGGGCGTTCGGTTATAGAAATAAAGGCTTCATCGTCTCGGGCGCTTATCATCGGAGTATCGAAATTTTTATTGCAAGCAGTATTTAAAGCCTTTAAAATTTCCATTTTGTTTGGAGTTTTATCTGTTGCGCCTTTGATATGTATGTCGGCGCTTAGCCTTCCAAGCTTGTCCACCGATGCGGCACAGGAAACGGTATGAAAGCCTAGATTTTTCATTGTCATTATAATATTTTCTGCCGATTTTTGGTCGTGGTGAATTTCATATTCAAATTCTTCGCAAAGGTCGAAAAGCATATCCGAAATGGCGGAAAATTGGTCGCTGATAACCGACCTTACTTCGCTTATTCTTTTGTCCGCCGATTTTTCGTCATCATAGTTTTTACAGTGGAGTTTAACCGAATCCTCGAAGCTTTTGGGCCTGAGGCAGTTCATTTTAAGGGGGATATCCTTTTCGGTGAGGCCGGATTTAATTCTACCCCAAAGTCTGAGTGTGTCCTCAGCGGTTATTTCTTTCGCGGTCTCCCAACAATGTTTTCTAAGACTGCAACCGTTACAGGTGTCTTTTTCGACCTCGTTTAAGGTTTTTTCAAAATCGGGCGAGTCAATTTTTTTGAGCTTGCTTGCAACCTCATCAACCGTTTTGAAAATATCCTTTAGTGCCCCACCCGCAAACTGTAGTCGCATAATTAGTGCGCCTTTTAGCGTGTCGGGACTGAGCAGCTCGGGTGTGGGGGATAAAACGGCGCTTATAATCCGGCTTATTTTTTTGGGAAGAATAAGAAAAATACCGCTTCCTATAAGTGCCTCAAAAAATAGGGAGAAAAATAAATCTCCTTCGCTAATCAAAAGAAGTGAAATAATTTTAGTTGTAAGATATGCGCCGACCATTCCAAGTGAGCCTAGCCTTGAGAAAAGCCCTGCCATTAGTCCCGAAAAGGCGTAAATGGCGGCGATTTGATACAAGCTACCATCGTAAAGCGCAAGGGTGAAACCAATAACAGTTCCTGCAACGGCGCCGAAAGAGGCTCTGCCGTACCTTGCTGTAAAAAGAATAAAAACCGAAGCAAAAATTCTGCCAAGTCCAAGGCCCAAAATATTAAATCTGTAAAGTGACAAAAGAAAAACACTTAAAAAAACCAAAACCGAAACACATTCTCTAATATCTAAACCCACCGAAAGAGATAAATCTATTTTAAAAACTATGGCCATAAAATAGGCGGCGGCTCCGCCTAAAATGGCTTGTCCAAAAAGGGGTAAAAATTCTTCTGAATATGAAACGTTAAGGGCCGCAGAACTAACTGCCATAATAAAAAAGGCGGTAAATGCGGGGAAAAGCGGAGTTTTGGTAAGCTTTGCGGTGCTACCTAAAATATATTTTATGGCAAAAACTGCGAAAGCGGCTGCTATGTATACAAACCCACCATTTGAAATAAACAAAAGGTAGCCTATAAATACACCGAAAAGAGAGGCGGGAAGATATTTTTTAGGCACGGCCGCTAAAAAGGATATACCAAAAGGTATAAGACCGCCTAAAATGGTTGCGACTGAACACAAAAAACCCAACACCAACATTATTAGGTGGAGAGCGAACCCAAGAATGTCGGTGTGGGAGGAGTAAAAGTAATCAGTATTTGTTTTCAAACAAATCACCTTCCAAACTTTTTAGAGGACATATTTTTTATAATTATACTTTTAAAAGGTAAAATTGTTTGTCAAAGCGTATTGCCGTAAAAAAATTTTTATTGGTGCAAAAAGTCGGTATATATATTTTTACTGCAGTTATTTGGCGAATATTTAAAGTAGTCGATAAAATCCTCCTCGTAAAAATATTTTATTGGGTATGTATATTCGCCTTCAAAGGAGTCAATAATAATTAGTTTAACCTTCATTTTTTCGGGTATTATGCTTTTAACATACACACTTGCGCACATGCCCGCATGAATGCCTTCTTTGGGCTCGGCAAGTCCCGCAAGGTTAGGGGCGAGTTCTATAAAAATACCATAGCTTTCGGTGGAGCGAACAATTCCCGAAACGGTTTGCCCCTCTGAAAAAAGTGCTGCGTTTTCTTCCCAACTTCCCAAAAGTTCTTTGTGAGAAAGGGTAATTTTGTTATCACTATCTATGTTTTTAATTATAACCTTTAAATCATCACCCACAGAAAATCTGTCTTTCGGGTGAGAAATTCTTGAAACAGAAATAAGGTCAATGGGGAGAAGGGCTATTACCCCGCAACCAATATCGCAAAAAGCACCGAAGCGCTCCAAATGGGTTACTCTGGCCGAAATAACACTGCCGACCTTTTTTGTGCTAAGAAGATGATTTAAAAATTTTTCTTGCGGCTCTTTTCGGGAAAGCTCGGCATATAATTTACCAAATTTGTCGGTTTTAATACTTTTAACGGTGAAGCAAACGGGCTTTCCAACCTTTGTAATAAGGGCAATATCCTTAACTGTGCCTTCGCTTATGCCTATTGCCCCCTCTTCTCTTTTAATTATGCCCTTCATAGAGCCAAGGTCTAATATAAGGTTATGGTCGGCATCACACATTATAACGGGCGCTTCTAAAATATCACCGCTTTTTTGGGCTTCAGAAAGAGTTGTGGGAGAGAACAAAGCGCGTTTATTTTCTGTTGTATCGTATTTCCAACCTTCAGGATAAAATTGTTTTGTAAGTAGCATATTTATTCCTCTTTTTTAAAATGATATATCTAATTTTATGAGGACAAAATGCCAAAAATGAATAAATAAAAAAGTAAATAAAAAAAGCGCCACAAACTCTTGGCGTTTGCGGCGCAAAAAAATATTTAAAACTTCATATTGTCGTCAAGCGGACAGTTCATAGCGGGAAGAAATTCTTTTATAAAAACGTTTGCGGCGGGAAGAGAAAGCTCCTTAATCGCTTTTTCGGTGGTCTTTTCAGCAACCGCAAATTCCTTATTCCCAAGGGATAGCTCTTCCTTGCATTTTATTAGTGCAGAAATTTTATCTGCCGCCTTTACATATTTCGCTGTAAGCTCATCGGGGCGGTAGAGAGAAATAAAATCCTCTTTCAAATCATCGGGAAGCATTTCTATAAGAGTGTCCTCCGCCTTTGCTTCAATATCCTTATAAGCATTTTTGATATCCTGGTTATAGTACTTCACCGGAGTTGGAAGGTCGCCGGTTACAACCTCTGCCGTATCGTGAAAAAGGGCGGCAGATAAAACCTTTTCGGGTGAAACGTTATCGCCGAAACGCTTTTTACCAATAATAGCAAGACCATGAGCAATAAAGGCGGTATCAAGGGTATGTTGGCTTAGAGTTTCCTCAGAAATGTTTCGCATAAGCGCCCAACGCTTTATGAATTTCATTCTAAAAATCATTCCGTAGTATCCAAAGGTCATAAACTCACTCCTCTTTAGTGTGGCAGATTCGGATTGTTCGTGTTTGCTTAAGCAAACACGAAAAGTCTCCCCAAAAATTTGGTTCGGGTTTAAATGTTTTTGCTACATTATATTTACTTGAATATTATAACATTTTCTGCTATAATATTCAATGGATATTTTTATTTTGAAGGTGGCGAGCTTATAGTGAAAAAATCAACCGGTTTTGATAGCGTTAAAAAGCGGGTTTTCGACCTTGCTGCTGCTATGTTTATATTTGCTTTTTTGCTAAGGCTTGTTATCTCGGTTGCCTATGTTAACAGGCAAGACACCCTTTGGTATAGAGAGTGGGCACTGGCTCTTCCTGATGGCTTTTTTGACATTTATTCAAGGGCGGATGAAATATCACTTGATTATCCACCGATATATTTAGCTTTTCTTTATATTACGGGACTGGCCTACAGGGCAACTCCAATCGGCTGGGGCATAATGACCGATATGCTATATATGAAGTTTTGGCCAATATTTTTCGACACCCTTTGCGGAATAGCGCTGTATTTGATATTTAGAAAGCGTTCGGAAAAAACGGGTTTTATCGCCGCATTTTTATGGCTATTTAATCCCCTTACTATTTTTAACAGCGCCTTTTGGGGACAAACCGACGGGCTTATGTGCTTACTGCTTTTAATTTCCTTTTATGCTCTACAAAAAAATAGGCCTATTTTAGCCTGTTTTTTATTTGCTATAGCGGGGCTTACAAAGTACCAATGTTTATTCTTTACACCCGTTTTTTTGATAGAGCTATTTACTCTTTCGGGTGCAAAAAACTTTTTTAAAGGGATAACCTCTGCATTTTTTACGGTTTTGGCTGTATTTTTGCCTTTTATGTTTGGGGCTAAAAACCCACTACTTTTCTTTGATGTTTATTTAGGAAGCAGTGGAAAATATCCTCACTGCACCCTTAACGCCTTTAACTTTTATGGTGCTTTAAGGCTAAACTGGGTAGACGACTCTAAAAAAATTTTAGGGAATATAAGTATAAACAACGTTAGTACAATTATAACCGTTTTACTGGTTGTGCTGGTGTTTTTAGTTTACATTTACGCAAAAAACAGGTGCATATGGGTAGTAAGCTTTTTGTTTATGAATTCCCTTTTTATGTTTATGACCCGTATGCACGAAAGGTACGCATTTGTAACAATTATCTTTATTTTGGTGGCGGCGCTCAAAAACCAAGACCGAAAACTCTTCTACTGTTTTTTGGCATCAAGCATTATGTCCTTTATAAATCATTTCGTTCCAATGTTCAGTTGGAATGATTCGACTTCAGTTTTTGCAATACATTATGACAAAATCTTTTTTGTTTTCAGTGTTATAAATCTATTTGTTTTTATGATAGTAACCTATATTTGTGTAAGCTTTTTGTTTAAAAGTAAAGGGGAATATAAGCTTAAAGAAAGGGGAATGGCGGTTTGAATTTTTCGGCATCAAAAACAAAACTACTCGGCGTTTCAAAGGAAAAACATCTTTCTACGTTTCTACTTGCGCTTTTAACTGCGGCGGCATTTTTTGTTCCGTTTATGGTTGCAGATAATGGTTATTTCTTCTTTTATGGCGATTTTAATGTTCAACAGGTGCCTTTTTATCAACACTGCCACGAGCTTGTAAGAAACGGCACACTCGGTTGGGACTTTGGCACCGACCTTGGCGTTAACTTTATAGGTTCTTATACCTTTTACCTTTTGGGGAGCCCATTTTTTTGGCTAACACTTATTTTCCCTAATAGTTTTGTACCATATCTTATGGGTCCGCTTTTAATTTTAAAATTTGCCACAAGTGCGCTTACGGGGTATATGTATATCAGAAGGTTTACAAAAACTCCAGAAGCGGCAAGGCTTGGCGGTCTTTTATATGCTTTTTCAGGCTTTTCGGTATACAACATTTTCTTTAATCATTTTCACGAAGCGATAGTTTTCTTCCCGCTGCTTTTACTGTCTCTTGAACTTTTAATAACCGAAAATAAAAGGGGCTTTTTTGCGGCTATGGTTGCAACTACGGCCATAACTAACTATTTCTTCTTTTACGGAATGGTTGTTTTTGTTGTAATCTATTACTTTGTGCGTCTTTTTTCCGGCGCATATAAATTTAAGGTTTCAAAATTTTTATGGCTTATATTTGAAGCGGTTTTGGGACTGCTTCTTTCGGCTATAATTATGCTTCCAACTATGGCGGCGGTCTTTGGCAATAGCAGACTAAGTGAAGTTCTTGTTGGTTGGGGAGCAATAATGTATGGCAAGGAACAAATTTATTTAAATGTTTTGCAGTGCTTTTTCTTCCCACCCGACATACCTGCAAGGCCTGTATTTTTCCCCGGCGCAGAGGTGCAGTGGTCTTCTCTTGGTGGTTGGTTCCCACTGTTTTCGGTAGTTGGCGTTTGGGCGTTTATTACTCAGAAAAAAGGCAACTGGCTTAGAAGACTTATTGGAATTTTAATATTTATGGCACTGGTCCCCATTTTAAACAGTGCATTTTATATGTTTAATACCGCTTACTACGCCAGGTGGTATTATATGCCCGTTTTAATGATGGCTCTTGCTACAGTGTTTGCCATTGAAAACTCTAAAATCGAGTGGAAATCGGCATACAACTGGGTGCTTGGCATAACGATTTCTGTTAGCCTTGTTATAGGCCTTTTCCCAAGAGAACTTGATAGTGACGGCAGTATAAAAAGCTTTGGTCTTTATACAAACGATAGCGATTTTTATATTTATCGTTTTCTTGCTACAGCAATTATTGCCATAGTTTCACTTATTGTACTTGGTATTTTGCTTAAGCTTTTAAAACGTGATAAAATGCAGTTTATGAAGAGCGCAACTGCAATAGTTTTAGTGCTTAGTGTTATTTATTCGGCATACTTTATAGGAACAGGTAAAAGCCATTCTTATGAGGTTAAAGATGTTATGATAGATGCCTTAACCGAGAAGGAACTTAGTCTTCCGGGAGACAAGGATACCTATAGAATTGATGTTTATGATAGCGTTGATAATACCGCTATGTATTTAGGTTATAGCTCGATAAATGCATTTCATTCTATAGTACCTGTTTCGGTAACAGACTTTTGGGAGTATGTTGGTGAAGAAAGGGGCGTAGCAAGTAGACCTACAACAAATGCCCTTGGTGCCAGAACACTTTTAGGCGTTAAGTTTTTGCTTGAAAGAAATGGCGGGACTTCATTTACAAGTGATTTAGGCGAACCTCTTATAGAGGGCTTTGAGTTTTATAGCAGCGAAGAACACTATAAGATTTATGAAAACACCAATTATGCCCCCTTTGGCTTTACCTACGATTTTTACACAACAAAAGAACAGGCAGACACCTTAGAGGAAAGTGACCGTTCGCACCTTATGTGCAAGGCCATTCTTTTAAATGATGAACAAATTAAAAAGTATGGGTATTTCCTTAAAAATATTGAAGAGTCAAATGATAGCTTTGGTACGCCGATAGGAAGCGTTGTTAATTTTAATTTTGATGGTGAAGAGCTGAAAGGCGATGCCGCTAGGCTTAGAGCAAACGGAATTTCCTTGTTTGAAAGAACCAAGAGCGGCTTTACAGCCGAAATCACTACCGAGACCGACCAGCTTGTTTTCTTCTCTGTTCCGTTCGAAGAGGGTTGGCGCGCCACGGTTAACGGTAAGGAGACCGAGATAGAACAGGTTAATGTGGGCTTTATGGCGGTGTTTGTTCCAAAGGGAACAAATTCTATCACCTTTGATTTTGAAACACCGGGGCTTAAAATTGGAACACAAATTTCTGCTTTATCCCTCTTAGTGTTGCTTATTTATATTGCAGTCTTTTTCGCTTTAAAACGAAAGGGCGGAGAAAAGGCTATCGTATATCCTGAAGGTGATGAACTTTTAGAGCAGTGGAAAGGCGAGGTCGCAAACGAGAGGTTTAAAGAGGCGACCGAAGGCTTTTTAGAGCAGGAAAATTCTCAAAATCCGACATCTTTAGAGCTTTCAGATGAAGAAATGTACGGCGAGTCGGCCGACTTCAACCGCGGCTTTTGGATAAATACCGATATAGAAGAGGAAAAGGAAGAGTAATGCCAAGATTTTTTAAAGAGAATTTTGAAAACGAGCCATATATAGAGGGCGAAGATTTTGTTCATATTTCGCGCTCTCTTCGTATGCGAACAGGTGAAAAAATTACTGTTTGCAACGCAAACGGAATCGATTTTAGCTGCACAATTATAGATATAACTTCTGACAGGGTTTTACTTTCCATAGATGAGAGGAAAGAAAGTGAAAGCGAACCTGATATTAAGGTTACACTTTGCACCAGTCTTTTAAAAGGCGATAAGTTTGAGCAGGTTATAAAGCATTCAACCGAGCTTGGCGTTAGCGAAATCTTACCCGTTGTTTCAGAAAACTGTGTTTCACGACCAAACGAAAAGGCACTTGCGGGAAAAATTTCGCGTTGGCAAAAAATCGCTTTAGAGGCGGCAGGACAAAGCCAAAGAGGCAGAGTACCGGCGGTTTTAGGTGCGACCTCTTTAAAAGCGTTAGCTAAAAGATTTAGCGACTATGATTTGGTTTTATTCTTTTATGAAGCGGGTGGCGAGCCGCTTGGCGAAACCCTTTGGGAAAATCAAGGCGCTAAAAAAATAGCGGTAATAACGGGGCCTGAGGGCGGTTTTTCTAAGGATGAGGCTAAAATGCTTTTAGAATCAGGGGCCAAGGTTATCACTCTCGGTAAAAGAATTTTGAGGGCAGAAACTGCGCCACTTGCGGCGCTTACGGGCATAATGCTACTTACTGATAATTTGGAGTAATGTGTATGTTGTTTGGAAAAAAGAAAAGCTTTTCGGGAAGTTTTGATTATATTGTGGTGGGGCTTGGAAACCCCGGACTAAGATACCAAAACACAAGGCATAATGTTGGCTTTATGGCGGCCGATGCCTTGGCTAAAAAAATTGGTGTAGAATTTAAACCCTCTAAATTTAAAAGCCTTATTGCTGACGGAAAAATTGGTGACAAAAGGGTTTTAATAATGAAGCCTGAGACTTTTATGAATCTTTCTGGCGAGGCAGTTTTGAAGGCAATGAACTTTTATAAGGTGATGCCCGAAAAGGTTATAGTTATATTTGATGATATAACCCTCGATATTGGAAGGCTTAGAATAAGGGCTAAAGGCTCTGACGGTGGCCATAGAGGAATGAGGAATATAATTGAGCTTGGCTCGGTGGATACTTTTCCAAGAATTAAACTTGGCGTAGGTCAAAAGCCTCACCCAGACTACGACACAAAAGACTGGGTTCTATCAAAATTCTCGCCAAAAGAAAGCGAGATTATTTTGCAGTCTGCAAAGGATGCCGCCGACGCTGCCGAGTGTATAATAAAATCTGATATTAGCAGCGCTATGAATTTGTTCAATAAGTAAAGCCGAGGTTTTGTATGCAGTTTTTGACAGATGAACTGAGAAGGTTGTCTAGCTTAAAACAAATAGTATGTGCTATTAAAGGCGGTGAAACGCCTGTAGCAGTTTTTGGGTTGCCCGAAGTTACTCGGGCGGCCTTTTCACTTTGCCTTTTTGAAGAGCTGGGGGGAAAAACTGTTACCGTAACTTCGAGTGAAGCCGAAGCCTTGCGTCTTTCTTCTGAGTTCGAGCTTCTGGGCAAAAAGGCGGTGTTTTTGCCGTCAAGAGACTATAATCTTTTGCACACCACCTCTTTCTCAAAGGAATATGAGCATAAAAGAATCACGGCGCTTATGCAAATAATAAGTGGCGACTTTGATGGAGCGTTTATGGATGTTGAGGCATTTACTCAAAAAACGCTTTCCAAAGAAGCTCTTTTAACCTCTGCCTTTACGCTTAGGGTAGGAGATACGGTTTTACAAAAAGAACTCTTTCCTCACCTTTTAGAGATAGGATTTGAAAAAACTGAACAGGTAGATGGAGTGGGTCAGTTCTCGTCAAGGGGAGATATAATTGACCTTTATTCACCCGGACTTAGCCTTCCCATAAGAATTGAACTTTGGGGTGACGAGATAGATAGTATTTCGACCTTTGACGCAGAAAGCCAAAGAAGGCTTGAGTCTTTAGAAGAGGTAACTATTTTACCCGCATCTGAATTTTCGATTTCTACTGAAAAATTTATTAAAATGCTAAAAAAACTTTCAGAAAACAAGAAAATATCTGAAGAGTTTAAGGCTCAGGTGCTAAAGGATATTGAACTACTAAATTCAGGCATTTTAATTTCGGCAGACAGATATATGGAGTATTTGGAAGAAAAGCCCAGCTTTCCTATAGATTATTTTAAAGACTGTTTGCTTTGTATAAGTGAGAGCGCAAATGTTATATCAAGACTAAAAAGCCTTGACGAGCTAAGAAAAAGTGAAATTACAGACCTTATAGCTTCGGGAAATTGCGACAAAACCGCCGAAAAATTTTGGTGCTTTAAAAATGGTTTTTCTAAGCTTATAACACCGTTTGAAATTTGCTATATTGATAGCTTTTCAAAAAGCGGATATCCCATTTCGCCAAAAGCAGTTTTCGACCTTTTCATTAAACAGCTAAGCCCCTGGGGCGGAAATATCGACCTACTTTTTGAAGACATTATCCCTGCTATAAAAAGAAATCAAAGGGTTGTTATTTTAGCGGGTAGCGAAAAAGGGGCAAATATTTTAATATCTCAGCTAGAAGCAAACAAAATAAACGCGCAGCTTTTAAGCCCTGATGACACTCTGCCGGAAAGCGGAGTTTTTGTTATACCTAAGTTTTTTAGTGCTGGTATGGAAATAGCTGAAAGAAACCTATTAGTTATTGCGCATAAGCAGGCTTCTTTTTCAAAAAAGAAAAAGAAGGCAAATAAAAATGAGGCCTTTAATTCTTTAGAAGAACTAAAGGTTGGTGACTTTGTTGTTCATTTTTCTCATGGAATAGGCCAGTTCGACGGAATTCACCGTATTGAAACGGGTTCAATAGCCAAGGACTATATAAAAATTAAATATAAGGGTAGCGACGTTTTGTATGTTCCGGTAACACAGCTTGATTTGGTTTCAAGGTATATAGGCTCGGCGGGGGAAAATGGCCCTACGTTGCATAGACTAGGCTCTAACGAATGGCAAAAGGCAAAAACAAGGGTTAGAAATGCCGTAAAAAATATCGCAAAAGAACTTATAAAGCTTTATGCCGAAAGAAGAAAAATAAAGGGATTTGCTTTTAGCGAGGACGGTGAGCTTCAAAGAGATTTCGAAGCAAGATTTCCCTTTGAGGAAACCGATGACCAATTAAAAGCAGCTTTGGAAATTAAAAATGATATGGAAAGCACTGTTCCTATGGATAGGCTTCTTTGCGGAGATGTTGGGTTTGGAAAAACCGAGGTTGCTTTAAGAGCGGCTTTTAAATGCATTTGCGACGGGAAACAGTGTGCACTGCTTGTTCCTACAACTATTTTGGCTTGGCAGCATTTTTTAACGGCTACCGAAAGGTTTGGTAATTTACCGGTTAAAATTGAAATGCTTTCGCGTTTTAAAACAAAGGGAGAAATAAATAAGGTAATAAAAGGTCTTAAAAGCGGCGAAGTTGATATGGTAATCGGCACCCATAGGCTTCTTTCAGAAGATATTAAGTTCCGAGATTTAGGGCTTGTTATAGTTGATGAAGAGCAGCGTTTTGGCGTTGCACAAAAGGAAAAACTGAAAACCGCATTCACTTCTGTTGACGTTTTAACCTTAACTGCAACCCCTATACCCAGAACGCTTAATATGGCAATGTCAGGTATAAGGGATATGTCCTCAATAGAGGAAGCCCCGCAGGATAGGCAACCCGTTCAAACCTATGTTTTAGAGCAAAATAACGCGGTTTTGATTGAAGCGATAAATAAAGAACTAAGACGCGGAGGACAGGTTTATTATCTTCATAACAGGGTTGAAAGCATAACTCATTGTGCCGCAAGGCTTAAGGCGGCTTTGCCCAACGCAAGAATCGGCCTTGCTCATGGAAAAATGGGTGAAGAGGAGCTTTCAAAGGTGTGGAAGGAACTTTTGGACGGAGAAATTGACCTTCTTGTTTGTACTACCATTATCGAAACGGGCGTCGACGTACCAAATGCCAACACACTTATTATTGAAGATGCCGACCGTATGGGACTTGCACAGCTTCATCAAATAAGGGGAAGAGTAGGCCGTTCAAACCGTAGAGCATATGCGTATTTTTGCTTTAGAAGAGGTAAAGCGCTTTCTGAAATTGCAACAAAAAGGCTTGAGGCAATTAGGGAGTATACTTCTTTTGGTTCGGGCTTTAAAATCGCGATGCGCGACCTTGAAATTCGAGGTGCGGGTAATATTTTAGGCGGTGAACAACACGGGCATATGGACTCGGTCGGATATGATATGTACATTAAGCTTTTAGGCGAAGCGGTTGCCGAAGAAAAAGGTGAGGAAAGAGCACCCGCGTATAGCGAATGTACCGTTGACATTGATGTTAGCGCCAATATTCCCGAAAAATATGTACCCTCTTTGTCACATAGGCTTGAAATGTATAGAAGAATTGCCGATGTTAAAACCAAAGAGGATAAGATAGACGTTATTGACGAATTCTGTGACCGATTTGGCGAACCACCCAAAGAGGTTTTGGGTCTTATTGATATTGCTCTTTTAAGGGGCGCCGCCGAAAGAAACCAAATTTCAGAAATTAGCGGTGATAAAAATGAAATAAGACTTTACCCAAGAGAGTTTTCACCGGAGGTTGCAAAAAATCTTTTAGAAAAACTAGGTGGCACAGTCAAACTTATAACAAGCGAGCCCATACATTTTTCTATAAAAATAGGAATGGGAAAAAGCGCTGTTAAGGTACTTCAAAATTTAGCGGAAAAATTGTAAAAAAATTTCGATTTTCGTAAAATAGTGTATTGAAAAATATAATTTATGTATGTATAATAATATTGTGATATTTTGTTAAAAATTTTTTAACAATTTTCTGTTTTTGGCTTTCTTTTGTACAAATTGCTTCGGCTTTTGTAATAAATAATAAAACGGAGGAAAAAGAAAATGAAAAAGTTACTCGCAATTTTAATGGCAGTTGCTATGCTCTTCTGCCTTGCAGCTTGCGGCGCTGGCGACAAGACTGCAGACATTAAAGTAGGTTTCATCTGTCTTCACGATGAAAAATCCACCTACGACCTTAACTTCCTCAAAGGTGTAGACGAAGTTAAAGAGACATTAGGTCTTACTGACGACCAGGTTATCGTTAAGACCAACATTCCTGAAGGCGACGAATGCTATCAGGCAGCTGCTGACCTTGTTGACCAAGGCTGCGACATCATCTTTGCCAACTCTTTCGGTCACGAAGACTTTATGATTAAAGCTGCTAAAGAGTTTACAGATGTTCAGTTCTGCCACGCTACAGGTACAAGAGCTCATACAGAGGGTCTTGCAAACTATCACAACGCTTTCGCATCTATCTACGAAGGCCGTTACCTCGCTGGTGTTGCTGCAGGTCTTAAGCTCAACGAAATGATTGATGCAAAGAAAATCACTGCTGACCAGGCTAAAATGGGCTATGTTGGCGCATTTACATACGCAGAAGTTATTTCGGGTTACACCTCTTTCTATCTTGGCGCAAAATCGGTTTGCCCCACAGTTACAATGGAAGTTCAGTTCACAGGCTCTTGGTATGATGCTATCGAAGAGAAAAATGCTGCTGAAGCTTTAATCGCAAAGAAATGCGTTCTTATTTCTCAGCATGCTGACTCTATGGGCGCTCCTTCTGCTTGTGAGGCCGCAGGCGTTCCTAACGTTTCCTACAACGGTAGCACAAAAGACGCTTGTCCTAACACCTTTATCGTTTCTTCCAGAATCAACTGGGCTCCTTACTACAAATATATGATTGAGTGCGTTAAGAACGGCGAAGCTATCGCTGCTGACTGGTGCGGCGGTATTGCTGAAGGTTCTGTAGTTCTTACCGAAATCAACGAAACTGCTGCTGCAAAAGATACTGCTGCTAAGCTTGAAACAGTTAAAGCAGGTCTTAAAGACGGTACAGTTAATGTATTTGATACTAAAAACTTCACCGTTGGTGGCGCAGCTATCGCTGCTGACCACAAAGCAGACGTTGACACCGATGACAAATTTACTCCTGATACAGTAGTTGTTGAAAACGGTGTGTTTAAAGAGTCTAAATTCCGTAGCGCTCCTTACTTTGACCTCCGTATTGACGGAATCACTCTCCTTAACGAGAAATACTAATATTTAAATAATCTTTTAGTATAGGCGGAGTCGTCGGCTCCGCCTATACATAGTTTTATGAGTTTTATTTGCGATAAGGGCAAAAGTCTTGCTTTTATCGGAGATAAAATATTTTTTGGGGGTGTCTTTTTGGCAAACAATATAAAGCTTGAGTGTCGTAATATTACAAAGACATTTGGTAGTGTTGTTGCAAACAAAAACTGTAACCTAGATGTTAGGCAGGGCGAAATCCTGGCTATTTTAGGTGAGAATGGTAGTGGAAAAACAACACTTATGAATATGGTAGCGGGCATTTATTTTCCTGACGAGGGACAAATTTTCGTCGATGGGAAAGAGGTTGTAATTCGTTCTCCAAAAGATGCTTTTGAACATAAAATAGGTATGATTCATCAGCATTTTAAGCTTGTAAATGTTTTTTCTGCAACCGAAAATATTGCACTTGGTACCGATGACGGCAAAAAATATAGCCTTTCTGATGTTACCAAAAAGGTTATTGAAATAACCCAAAAATATGGTTTTATTATCGACCCTCAAAAAAAGGTTCACGAAATGAGCGTTTCGGAAAAACAAACCGTTGAAATTATTAAGGTGCTTTATCGCGGTGCCGATATTCTTATTTTGGACGAGCCCACCGCCGTTTTAACACCTCAAGAAACCGAAAAGCTTTTTGCGGTGCTTCGTCGTATGCGTGAGGACGGAAAATCAATTATAATCATTACCCACAAAATGCATGAGGTTTTGTCTATTTCCGACCGCGTTGCAGTGCTTAGGCGTGGCGAACACGTTTCGACAGTTGATACTAAGGATACAAATGAGTCAGAGCTTACCGAAATGATGATGGGTGAAAAGGTTACTCTTAACATAAATAGAAGTGAGCCGAAGAATTCTACCGACCGCCTTATTGTAAAGGGAATTACCAGTGTAAATGACGAGGGAAGAAAGGTTTTAGATGATATTTCCTTCACTGCTCGTTCGGGTGAGATTTTGGGTATCGCAGGTATTGCGGGTAGTGGCCAAAGAGAGATGCTGGAATCTATTGCTGGACTTAACCGTCTTACCGAGGGTGAGATTACCTACATAGACCCCAAAACCAATACCGAAGAAAACCTTCGTGATAAAACTCCCATACAAATTCGTGATTTAGGTGTAAGACTTTCTTTCGTTCCTGAAGATAGACTTGGTATGGGCCTTGTTGGTAATATGGATATTATCGACAATATGATGCTTAGAAGCTATCAAAAAGGCAAGTCTGCTTTCCTTGAAAGAAAAGGTCCTAAGGACCTTGCTGAAAAAATTATTCATGACCTTAACGTTTCAACACCTGGTGCAACAACCCCCGTTCGTCAGCTTTCGGGTGGTAACGTACAAAAGGTACTTGTAGGCCGTGAAATCGCCGCTTCTCCTACAGTTTTAATGGCGGCATACCCTGTTAGAGGGTTAGACGTTAACGCTTCTTACACTATTTACAATCTTTTGAACGAACAAAAGGAGCTTGGCGTTGCAGTTATTTTTGTTGGTGAAGACCTTGACGTTTTAATGGAGCTTTGCGATAGAATTTTGGTTATAAATTCCGGTAAGGTTACAGGAATTGTTGATGGCCGCACCGCCAAGAAGGAAGAAATTGGTCTACTTATGGTTAAATCAACATCAGTAGATGAAGACGATGTGAAAGAGGGGGGACAAGTAAATGAGTAAAAATACTATAAAAACACCTCTTTTTCATATTTCTAAACGAGACCCTGCGTCTGTTAGCGTTTGGTTTGGCGTTATAGTTAGGGCAGTTGCTATTTTGGCGGCGCTTATAATTTCGGGTGTTTTGATTACAATTTTAATAGATAAAAACCCAATTCAAATTTATAGCGAAATGTTTGAAGGCGTTTTTGGAACAGAGCGCCGTATTTGGAACACCCTGCAAGACGTTGCAATTTTGCTTTGTATTTCTCTTGCAGTTACCCCTGCATTTAAAATGCGTTTTTGGAACTGCGGTGCAGAGGGTCAGGTTCTTATAGGTGGTCTTGCAACCATATCGGTTATGATGTTTTTGGGAGGAAGAATTCCACAACCGCTTCTTATACTTGTTATGGTTATAGCAAGTGTTTTGGCGGGTGTTATTTGGGCGGTTCTACCGGCAATTTTCAAAGCACAGTGGAACACAAATGAAACACTCTTTACGCTTATGATGAACTATGTTTCCATTCAGTTTGTTGCATACTTCCTTAAAGTATTTGCGAAAGACGGTTCGGGCGTTTTGAAAACAATGCCTGAATATGGCCTTCCTGTTTTGGCAAATAAGCAGTTTTTACTTAACATAATTATCGTGGCTGTGCTTACTGCCGTATCTTATGTTTATCTCAAATATTCAAAACAAGGTTATGAAATTTCGGTAGTTGGTGAAAGTGAAAATACAGCTAAATATATAGGTATTGGTGTTAAAAAGGTAATTATAAGAACACTTATGGTTTCGGGTGCTCTTTGCGGAATAGCCGGTCTTTTAATCGTTGGCGGAACAAACCACACTATTAGCACAACTTCGGTTGCGGGTAGAGGTTTTACAGCAATTATGGTTTCATGGCTTGCTAAATTCAATCCCGTAGTTATGGTGTTTACAACCTTTTTAATTGTTTTTCTAGATAGAGGTGCGGGGCAAATTTCCTCAACCTTTAATGTGCCTAGCTCTATTTCCGATATCATTACAGGTATAACACTTTTGTTTATTATCGGTTCGGAATTTTTCTTACGTTATAAAATAGTTCTCACAAAACACATTAAGGAGGGTGACAAATGATTGCTTTTATCGTTAGTGCAATTAGGCTTGGTATGACCCTTCTATTTGGTTCAACGGGCGAAACAATTACTGAAAAATCGGGTCACCTAAACCTTGGTATCCCCGGTGTTATGTGTGTTGGTGCTTCCTGTGGTTGTTATATTGAGTATGTTTATTTAACTGCTGCAGGCGAAAATGTAAGCCCCATTTTAGCAGTACTTTTACCTGTTTTGGCTACACTTTTGGGTGGCGCCGCAATGGGACTTCTCTTTAGTTTTTTAACAGTAACGCTTCGTGCAAACCAAAATGTTACGGGTCTTGCCCTTACAACACTTGGTGTTGGTATTTCAGACTATATGATTGATAAAACAGGCCTTATTTACATCAGAGGTGCAGCATATTTTAAGGCTTCTCTTCCCTTCGCTTCAAAGCTTGGCTCGTTTGGTGAGGTTTTCCTTTCACACGGCGTTTTGGTTTATCTTGCAATTATAATTGCTATTGTTACAACCTATATTTTAAATCGCACAAGGCTTGGTCTTCACCTTCGCGCAGTCGGTGAAAATCCTGCTACGGCCGATGCGGCGGGCATAAACGTTTCGCTTTATCGATACGGTGCTACTTGCATTGGTTGCGGTATTGCCGGTCTTGGCGGACTTTCCTTTGTTATGGATTATTTAAACGGAAACTGGGAGTACATTATTGATGATATTGGTTGGCTTGCAATAGCACTTGTTATCTTCACTGTTTGGAAACCAAGTCTTGCAATATTGGGCTCAATTATTTTTGGTGCGCTTTATATTGCAAGTAGTTATATTACAGGTGTTAGCTTTGCGGGAAAGGAACTTTTCAAGCTTCTTCCATACGTTGTTACAATAATCGTTTTGATTTTTACAAGTATGCGAAACAAAAAGAAAAATCAACCGCCCGAGAGCTTAGGTCTCCCGTATTTCAGAGAAGAAAGATAGCTATTAAAAAAACTGAGGTTTTAAAAACCTCAGTTTTTTTATGCTCACGAGCTATAAGTAATTATTTATTTTCTATCCTTAAAATTTCATAATACGCAAATGATCTTTTTACGTTTCTTTATAGCGTAATCAAGAGCAATTTTTGTACCGCTTTTGCGGGTAGTTGGGAAACCCTTTTCGTCGTAGTAGACTATGCAAAATTGGCTTTTATCTATCATTACGTAATTACGCTCTACATAAGAAGCTTTTCCTGAATTCATTATCTTTTTGGGGTAATAGGTATCCTCATAGTTTTCAAGCAAGTAGTTTTTATAATGCTCACTTATATAAGGATATTCCGCTCGTACATAAATTCGTTTTATATGAGGGTGGGTTTTCTTTATTTCGGTTACAAGGTCAAGGCATATATCATTGAATCGGCTCCCGCTCCCGAAAAGAAATGCATCAATTTTTTCTCTCACAATCAGTTTTTCAATAATTTCCTTGAGTTTTAATTTTAACTCTTCGGTTTCGTTTATCGTTCTATGGCCGAAAAAGCAACAAGTATGAAATTCTTGATTCATAAGTACACCTCGCATTATTTAGATATATAGTATATCTATTTTCAACATTATAACACATAATACATCTAAAATAAATATACAATATATTTATTATGAGGTGAATTTATGGCTATCAAAAGCGTATCAATTAGAATTGAAGAGGAAATGTTGAATAAGATTGCACATATAGCTGATTACGAAGGTAGAAGTGTAAACAGTCAAGTACTTGTTTTAATAAGAGAAAATATTAAAGCTTTTGAAGATGTTCATGGTGCTATTGACGGCAATATCTCTCCTGCAAAAAACGTAAAACCTACTCGCAAGTAAAAAAAACTCTCTGCTGAATTTCAGCAGAGAGTTTTTACATTGTATTTGATTACCTTATTATCCGTAAAAGAACGACCTATCTTTTTATGTTTAATTATTTATTATCTACCTTTAAAACCTCGTCGGCGGCCATTAAAATACCCGCCCTCGCACTATGAAAATTAAGTCCGCCTTGAAGCCATACGGCAAAGGGGTCTCTAAGTGGTGCGTCGGCCGAAAGTTCAATTGAAGAGCCACCTGTAAAGGCACCCGCCGCCATAATAACCTTATCGTCATATCCGGGCATATCCCAAGGCTCAGGGGTGAGGTGTGAGTCAACCGGAGCGCCGTGTTGAAGCCCTTTGCAAAAAGCTATAAGTTTTTCGCTACTTCCAAGCAAAATGCTTTGTATAATATCTCCGCGTTTTTCTAAAACGTCAGGTGATACGGCATAGCCCATTTCACTGAAAAGAGCCGCCGTATATACTGCTGATTTTAAAGCCTCGCCTGTAACGTGTGGAGCGCTAAAAAGTCCCATATAAAGCTCTCTGTTATGACCTAAGGTTGCACCAACCTCTCGGCCAACACCCGCCGCAGTCATACGGTATGAGCACTTTTCAATAAGCTCTCTCTTGCCCGCTATGTACCCGCCGCAAGGAGCAATTCCACCGCCCGGGTTTTTAATTAAAGAGCCCGCCATAATATCGGCGCCAACCTGAGTGGGTTCTAGCTTTTCGGTAAATTCACCATAACAGTTATCGACCATAATTATCGAATTAGGAGATATAGATTTTATAATCTCGCAAAGAGATTTAATGTCTTCAATTTTAAGGCTTGGCCTTAAAGAATAGCCTCTTGAACGCTGAATATAAACAACCTTATAATCTTCCTTTTCGAGAGCGGCTTTAATACCATTTATGTCGGGTCGTCCCTCGTTGTTTAAGGGGACCTCGCTATACTCTACTCCGAAATCTTTAAGAGAGCCGTCGCTATGACCATCAATACCCAAAACACCTATCAATGTATCATATGGCCTTCCCGTGATGGAAAGCATTTTATCTCCCGGGCGAAGAATTCCAAAAAGCATAACCGAAAGGGTGTGGGTACCACTGGCAAAGGTGTGCCTTATTAGAGCATCTTCGGTGCCGAAAATATCCGATAAAATTTTATCCAAATCATCTCGGCCTTTATCGCCGTAGCCATAGCCGGTTGTGGCAGTAAAATTCGATTCACTAACTCGGTTTTTAATAAAAGCGGAAAGAACTTTAAGTTGGTTGTAGCTTGTAAGCTCATCAATTTCAAAAAAGGTTTTACTAGCTACTGCTTTTGCTTTTATATCCAAATCGGAAAGTTCATTTGAAATTTCAAAAAAATCTAGCATTTTTAACTCCTATATTCTGATATATATGTTTCGGGCTTAAACCCGTTTTTGATGTAAAAATTTGCGGTTTGTTCATTACAGGCCACATAAACCTTGCAGCACCCAAGTTTTTTAAGCAGATTTTTTAAAACTAAAGACCCAACTCCGCTACGACGCTTTTCCTTTTTTACGGCGACACCGCTAATTATGGCGGTGTTTTTAGTTATATGGGAAGCAGTAGCTGTGGCACTGTCGTCTAAAACCTCGCAACTCGCCGTACCGTGACGCAGTCTATGTGAAAAATCTACATAAAAACCTTCAAAATCTATTTTAGCTATACTTTCCTCTTGGTCAGCAAAAAGAATATTATAAGCAAGGTTGATATTTATATTTTTGTCAGGTACAGACTTTTGACCACTACCTTCTTTTGCAAGGCATATAAAGTCTTGCCCCTTTAACCCTAGTGATGTTAAGGTATTTTTTTCGGTTTGAAGATTTTTAAAGCCTATAACCGAAATAAATTCTTTAAGTTCCGTAAAGTCGGCTGATGCGCTGGCTGTTAAAAAAATTGTTTCCTCAAATTTGCAAAGTGTAGCGGTTACATCCTCACCAATTTTTTGGTACCAAAAATTTAAGAACCCAAAATTTCTGCCATAAGAAATATCGTTTGCAAGAATTTTTGTTACAATAAATTCATTATGGCCTTTTGGAAAGATAAGCGCCTCGCTTGAATCTAAAAGACAAATCATAGCCTTGCAAAAGCCTTAATAAGATGTCTTGTAATGCAAAGCATATTTTCGGCATCGCTAATATCGGCAAGGGAGGAGGGGGAATGTATATACCTGCAAGGAAGAGATACAGTAATGGTTTTTACCCCACCCTTTGAAAGAGATATTGCTCCCGAATTATTGCCGCCTGCGACCTTTTCTTTGGCCTGTAGCTTAATGCCGTTTTCTTTTGCAAGAGAAAACGCTTTATCGAACAGCTGCCTATTATAAAGAGTCGAATTATCCATAAATGAGATAACGGCACCGTCCGAAACCTCGCAAACTCTATCACCTATAGGTGCGTCGTTTATATCGGCGGCGGTTGTGGCCTCTAAAACAATGGCTATGTCGGGAGAGACTGTATACGCGGCGGTTTTAGCGCCCCTTAGCCCCAGTTCTTCTGAAACTGTGAAGGTTGCATAAAAATCATATTCGGACTTTTCTTTAATAAGCGTAATCAGAAGCGCGCAACCAATTCTATCGTCTATTGCTTTTGAAATAAAGCGACCGCCCGAAACTTCGGTAAAGTTTTCTTTAAAAGAGCCGATATCGCCAATAGAAATGTGTTTGAGAGCATCAGCCTTATCTTTTGCACCAATATCAATGAAAAGGCTTTCGGTTTTAGGCAAGGCCTTCTTCTCATCTTTATCGCAAAGGTGAATGGGCTTTATGCCAATAACACCCAAAATATTCCCAAAACGCACGGTGGCACCCAATAGAGATTCGGTAAGAATTCCGCCAACCGTTTCAAAACGAAGCAAACCATTATCAGAAACTGAGGTTATGATAACGCCGACCTCGTCCATATGTGCGTCTAGCATAATCTTTTTCTCAGGTGTTTTTTCACCCTTTTTAAAGGCAATAATATTTCCGTTTTGGTCGGTATAGGTATCGCAGTATGGGGTTATTTCGCTTAAAATAAAGTCTCTAACGGCATTTTCGTTGCCCGAAGCCGCAGACAAATTGCAAAGCTTTTTTACAAGGTTAGTCATTTTTTGAAACCTCCTTTGCAAATAGGGTTAGCAGTTTAGATACTGCCTCAATATCGTTTAGATTTACAATTTCAACAGGTGAATGCATATTTTTAAGGGGAATAGACACAAGGCCTGTCTTTATGCCGCCCTTTGAAACAGAAATTACGTCGGCATTAGTACCTGTTCTTCCGCCCATAACCTCTAATGTATAGGGAATATTTTCTTTTTCACAAATATCTTTTAAGGTGTTTGAAATTTCTCTATTTAAAACAGGAGAAATACCTACCATAGCGCCGCTTCCAAGCTTTGCAGTTTTATGTGGAGCGACGCCCTCACACTCACCAAAGCTGACGTCAACCGAAATGGCTAAATCATAGTCTCCGTTAAAGGCCGCAACGGTGCCGCCTCTTAGTCCCAACTCCTCACCAAATGTAAGACAAAGGGTAGTATGAATGGGAAGATTAAGTTGAGCAATTTCTAAAAATGCAGAAATAACTGCGGTCGCACCTGCTTTATCGTCAAGCCCTGCCGCACAAAAATTATCGTTTAAAAGAGAAGTGGGCTCACTATCGAAAAAAGCAAGGTCGCCTTTTGAAACAATTTTCTCTAAACCCAAAATGCCTGTATCTATATAAAGAGAGTCAAAATCAAATGCACTGTCATCCTTTTTAATGTGTGGCGGAACACTTGTAAATACACCGCTTAAAACCTCTTTGCCATAAACCTTAACCCTTGTTGCAGGTAATAGTCTGGCATCAATAGAACCAACAGGGCTAACCCTTAAAAAACCGTTATCATAAACCGAAGTTACAATCATAGCAACCTGGTCTATGTGGGCTTCAAGCATTAAAGAAGGTAAGCAGTCTATATTAGTTTCCGCCGTAATGTACTGGTCGTAAACCGTAACTTTGGAAACAGGCTTTAAAACTTCAATAGCTTTTTTAAGCGAATAGTCTATATGCCCTGCCGAATGGGTCTTTGTAAGGGCGGTAAGTAAATTTTTAATATCCATAAATATCTCCGTCTAAAAATTTAGCGGAAGAAAAGCCTTCCGCTAAAAAAATATTATTAAAGTGAGTTTACAAGCTCTTTAAATTTGTTTCCCCTTATTGCAAAGTTTGGAAAAGCGTCAAAACTTGCACAAGCGGGACTAAGTAAAACTGTATCGCCTTCGACAGCGTTTTGGTGGGCGATTTCAACCGCGTGGGCAAGGTCTTCGGCATGAATAATGGCAGGATTATAACCCGCGTAATTCGGCTCTGCCTTGACGGCATTTTCAATTTTTGCCGCCGTCGGACCGGTTAGAATTAAAAGCTTAACCTTCTCTACAATGTAGGGGGCCATTGGCTCAAACGGGATTTGCTTATCATAGCCACCTGCAAGTAAAACAACGTTTTTATCAAAAGATTTAAGTCCGGCTATTGTTCTTGTTGGGCTAGTGCCTATCGAGTCGTTGTAGTATTTTACACCATCAATTTCCCTTACAAACTCAATTCGGTGTTCAACACCCATAAACTCTTTTGCAACCTTTTTAATCTCATCTGCGCCAACATATCCCCAAACGGCAGCTGTGGCGGCAAGATAGTTTTCAACATTGTGTTCACCCATAATTGCAATATCAGATTTATGCATTAGCGGGGCCTTAATACCACGGTAGCTCATAAAGATATTACCGTTTTCGTCGATAAACGAACCATTTTTAACGGGTTCGCGCATACTGAAATGTAATTTTTGACCGCGAACATCCTTTGAAAAACCGTTTGTTATTTCGTCACCAAAATTTAAAACAGTTCTGGAAAACGCGTTTTGATGAAGCATTATATTTTTCTTTGCGCCGACATATTCGTCCATATCCTTATGAACGTCAAGATGGTTAGGGGCAACGTTTGTAATAACCGCAACATCAGGGCTTTTGCGCATAGAAATAAGCTGAAAGGACGAAAGCTCAACCACAACGAAGTCTTCAGGCTTAATATTATCAATTTCAGGAAGAAGAGGACGACCGATATTGCCGCCTACGTGAACTGTTTTACCCGCCGCCTCAAGCATTTTGGCAATAAGGGTTGTGGTGGTTGTTTTTCCGTCGGAGCCTGTTACCGCGAAAATTGTAGCAGGGCAAAGGTCAAAGAAAACCTCCATCTCGCTTGTAACGGCAATACCTCTTTTTCTTGCTTCTTTAAGCTCAGGCAAATAAAAATTCATACCGGGGGTACGGAAGATTATATCTACTTCAAGATTTTTAAGGTAGTCTTCACCAAGACGAAGCTCGGCACCTGCGGCTTCAAGTCGGTCGGCAAGCTCGCCGATAGCCTCTCTGCTTCTTTTGTCACAAGCGAAAACCCTGGCGCCCATATTTAAAAATTTTAAAATAAGAGGTGTATTGCTTACACCGATACCACATAGCGCGATACGCTTATTTTCAAGTGAAGCAAAAAACTGTTTACAGTCCATAAACCGTCCTCCCGAAAGTTTTTTCATCTAATTTATTATACAAATTTTATGCCTAAATATCAACCGCTATATAAAAATATTTACCATTTTTTTGAAAAAACCTGAAAAAAGGAAAATTTATCGCTTTAAAGTGTTGACAAATTCTTAAAATTTGATATAATAAACACATAATTTTTTTAGAAGGAAAGGGTATTTTATGCTTAAAAAATTTGCTGGCACATATTATTATACCTACTTTTACCGCTACTCGGTAGAAGAATTTTGTGCTGCAGATATTTTAGGTTAATACATTTACCTATAATTTTTTTGCCGCACAGTTTTTCTGTGTGGCATTTTTTTTGGAGGAATTAAAGTGATAGCGGTAATTAAAAACAGTGCGACAAAAGAACAAATTGAGCATTTGGTTTCTTGGCTTAAAAGTCAGGAGCTTGACGTACATATTTCAAGAGGAGCAGATTATACCGTTTTAGGACTTGTTGGAGACACCACCAAGGTTGATATTGACCTTTTATCTAACCTTGCAATAGTTGAAACAGCTAAGCGTGTTTCCGAGCCTTTTAAACAGTGTAACCGAAAATTCAAACCCGAAGATACTGTTATTTCGGTTGGAGACACCAAGATAGGTGGCGGCAATTTCTCAATAATTGCAGGGCCCTGCTCTATTGAGTCTGAAGAGCAAATTATAGCAGTCGCAAAGGCGGTTAAAAAGGCAGGTGCCACGCTTCTTCGTGGCGGCGCCTTTAAACCCCGTACCTCACCTTATGATTTCCAAGGGCTTAAGGCCGATGGCTTAGAGCTTCTTTTAGAGGCGAAGAAGGAAACGGGCATGCCCATTGTTAGCGAGATTATGAACCCCAATCATCTATCGCTTTTTGAGGATGTTGACGTTATACAGGTTGGCGCTAGAAATATGCAGAATTTCGAGCTTTTAAAAGAACTTGGTAAAACGAGCAAGACAATTCTTTTGAAAAGGGGTCTTGCCAATACAATAAAAGAGTTTTTAATGAGCGCGGAATATATTATGTCGGAGGGTAACAGTAATATAATACTTTGCGAAAGGGGAATTCGCACATACGAAACATACACAAGAAACACAATGGATATTTCGGCGATTCCTGTTTTGAAAGAGCTTACCCATTTGCCCGTTATTGCCGACCCAAGCCACGCAACAGGCAAATCAAAGCTTGTTTTACCAATGTCTTTAGCCTCTGTTGCGGCGGGTGCAGACGGACTTATGATAGAGGTGCATAACGACCCCGCAAAAGCCCTTTGCGATGGTGCACAGTCGCTTACTCCCGAACAGTTCGGCGAGGTAGTTAAGAAGGTTGAAACAGTAAAAAGCGTACTTTAAGCAAAATTAATTTATATATTTTTTTAGAAAAAGAGGGACTTAATATGACAGTTGGAATAGTAGGTCTAGGTCTTATAGGCGGCTCGGTTGCAAAGGCATTTAAAGCCGCCGGACACAGTATTTTAGCCTTTGATACTGACAAAATTATGCTTGATTATTCGGTTATGTGCGAGGTTACTGACAAGGTACTCACAAAAGAAAACCTTAATGAATGTGATATTTTATTCCTTGCCGCTTTCCCAAAGGTTTGTGCGCAGTATTTAGAGGAAATGTCGGAGTATATATCCAAAGATGCTTTGGTAATAGACTGTTGCGGAACAAAGCGAGAGATTTGCAAGGTTGGTTTTGAAAAGGCAGAAAAATACGGCTTCACCTTTGTTGGCGGTCATCCAATGGCAGGTACCCATAAATCTGGCTTTAAATATAGCAGAGAAAATATGTTTAGCGGTGCGCCTATGGTTATTGTTCCGCCAAGGTTTGACGATATGCAGCTTTTAGATAGGGTTAAAAAGGCTTTGGCGCCTTTAATGTTTGGTAGCATATCGGTAACAACTGCAGAGAAGCATGACAAGATGATAGCCTTTACATCACAAATGGCTCATATAGTATCAAACGCTTTTGTTAAAAGCCCAACCGCGTTGGAGCATAAGGGCTTTTCGGCAGGAAGCTATAAGGATTTAACCCGTGTTGCTTGGCTTAATCCTGCGATGTGGACAGAACTATTTTTAGAAAATGGCGATTTTCTACTCGAAGAATTAAACACCTTGATTGATAATCTTTTAAAGGTTAAAGCTTCTATTGAAAAGGGTGATAAAGCTACCCTTTTTGACCTTTTGGAAGAGGGAAGAAAGATTAAAGGCGAAATTGATGGATAAAATAGGTTTCTAATTTAAAAATTTTGTTGTAATTAGAAAACTTATGTGCTAAAATGGTTATTAACAAAGTCGGTCTTTTGACCGACTGTACTTTTTTTACTTGAGGTGAAAACGTGTTTCGTATAGTAAGCAAGGTCCCACTTACCAAAACTGTTACAAAAATGGTTGTTGAGGCTCCTTTTATCGCAAAAAAGGCAGAGCCGGGTCAATTTATAATTTTTCGTGCTAAAGAGGATAGCGAACGCGTTCCTCTTACTATTGCGGATTTTGATAGGCAGCTTGGTACAGTTACCATAATTTATCAGGTGGTTGGCGGCTCTACAATGGAGCTTGACTCTTTAAATGAAGGCGACTATATTTTAGATTTTGTTGGTCCACTGGGCACTAAAAGTAAACTAGAGGGACTAAAAAAGGTTGCAGTTGTTGGTGGCGGCGTAGGTGGCGCTATTGCTTATCCTATCGCAAAAAAGCTAAACAGCTTGGGAGCTACCGTACATACCGTTATGGGCTTTAGAAACAAAGATTTAGTTATTTTGGAAGATGAGTTTAAAAAGGTTAGCGATACCTTTAAAATAATGACAGATGACGGTAGCTACGGCGAAAAAGGTCTTGTTACAAACGCTTTGGAAAGCCTTATTTTAGAGGGTAATGAGTATGACGAGGTTTTCGCTATAGGACCGCTTGTTATGATGAAATTCGTTAGCCTGTTGACAAAAAAATACGGCATCAAAACAACCGTTAGTATGAATCCTATTATGATTGATGGGACAGGTATGTGCGGTGGTTGTAGGCTTACAGTTGGTGGCGAAACAAAGTTCGCTTGTGTTGACGGTCCCGATTTTGACGGTCATCTTGTAGATTTTGACGAGGCTATGAAACGTTCTGATATGTATAAAGATTTTGAGCAGCATTCACGCGAGGCAGACTGCAATTTGCTCAAAAAGGGGGATAAATAAATGGTAGAAAAAAATATGTCCCCTAAAAAAACAAAGATGCCTACTTTGGCAGCGGATATAAGAAATAAAACCTTTAGCGAGGTTTCTCTAGGGTATACTTCCGAAATGGCTGTTTCAGAGGCTAAAAGGTGCCTTAGCTGCCCTAACAAGCCCTGTAAAACTGCCTGCCCTGTTGGTATTGATATACCAAGGTTTATTTCCTTTGTTGCAAAGGGCGATTTTGAAAGCGCCTATGAGGTTATAAGTGAAAGCTCCTCGCTTCCTGCTGTTTGCGGTAGGGTTTGCCCACAAGAAAATCAGTGCGAGGGCAAATGCGTAAGGGGACTTAAAGGCGAAAGCGTGGGTATTGGAAGGCTGGAACGCTTTGTTGCCGATTGGTATAGGGAAAATGTCTCAAAAGAGGTTTTGCCCCCTAAATCAAACGGCAAAAAGGTTGCTATTATCGGTTCGGGACCAAGCGGACTTACCGCCGCGGGTGACCTTGCAAAAAAAGGCTACGATGTTACGATTTTTGAGGCGCTTCATACTGCGGGTGGTGTTTTAGTTTACGGAATTCCTGAATTCAGGCTCCCTAAAAACATTGTTGCCAGTGAGGTTGAGGGACTTAAAAAGCTTGGCGTTAAGATAGAAACCAATATGGTAATAGGCAAGGTGCTCTATATAGATGAGCTTTTTGAAATGGGTTACGAGGCAGTTTATATTGCTTCGGGCGCGGGGCTACCGAAATTTATGGGTATCCCGGGTGAGAGCTTAAAGGGTGTTTATTCCGCTAATGAATATTTAACCCGAATAAATCTTATGAAGGCTTACCTTGATAGTAGCAAAACCCCAATAAAGAAAAGCGAAAAGGTTGCAGTTGTTGGCGGCGGTAACGTTGCTATGGATGCCGCAAGAAGTGCAAAGCGCTTAGGCGCGAAAGAGGTTTACATTGTTTATAGGCGCGGTATGGAAGAGCTTCCCGCAAGGAAAGAAGAGGTTGAACACGCTATAGAGGAGGGAATTATTTTCAAAACCCTCACAACACCTATAGAGGTTTTGGGTGATGAAAAAGGTAATGTCTGCGGTATGGTTTGTGCCGAGATGGAGCTTGGAAACCCCGACGAAAGCGGTAGAAGAAGACCCGTTTTGAAGGAAAATAGCGAGTTTACTCTTACTATTGATACTATGATAATGTCGATAGGAACAAGCCCAAATCCACTTATTAGAAGCACAACTCCCGGCCTTGAAGCCGACAAAAGAGGCTGTATTATCACAAAAGACGAAAGCGGCCTTACATCAAGAGAGGGTGTGTACGCAGGTGGCGACGCGGTAACAGGCGCCGCAACCGTAATACTTGCAATGGGGGCAGGAAAAACTGCTGCCGGTGCAATTGATGAGTATTTAAAGAATAAATAGTATATTAAACCCCTAAGGGCGAATGGTATCGCCCTTAGGGGTTTACATTTTTTACTATATTTTTTTACAGTATTTAAGGGCTTAAAATAAAAGGGGAAGGCGTGGTATAATTTGTGTAGCCAAAGCACTTAAACCTGACCAGCCTAAAAGGGCGGTTTTAAGGTATCTTTTGGCTCTTTGTCGCATATAGGCGACAGGATTTACAAGTATTTTAACAAAGCCACAGCGAAAAATACTTGTTTCAAAATCTGATTCAAGTTTAAATGCTTTGGCTAGCCTTTATTGGCGGAAAGGAAGGGAAAAATGAAAAAACTTTTCAAAATATTATCGGTGCTTATAATGGTTTTTGCTCTTGTAATGCCTATAAAAACATCGGCGGCTACAATGAGTTCAAAGGCGGGAATTGTAGCAACCGAAAGCGATAACCTGAATGTTAGGAAAACGGCAAGTACCAAGGGGACTATTTTAACTTCGCTTAAAAAAGGTAGCTACATAACCCTAATTTCTAAATCAGGAGATTGGTGGTATGTAGAATATTCTAAGGGGAAATATGGTTACTGCCATTTAGATTATATTAAAACAAAAAGCGGCACTGCTAAACGGGTAAATCTTTCTTCGGGTACACTAAATGTAAGAAGTAAGGCAGGTACAAGCCAAAAAATTGTAGGGTCGCTTTCAAATAATCAAATCGTTATAGTTTTAAGCGAATCAGATGGATGGAGCAGGGTGCTTTATGACGGCACGAAAACAGGCTTTGTTAGTAGTAAATACCTTAGTAGCAGTAGTGTAAAAACCGTAAAACTGAGTGTGCCTAGCTTTAAGCAAACCGACTCGCGTTGGGCAAATGTAAAGATTGGAAGCTCAGGTAAAACTATTTCTCAAATAGGTTGTGCCACAACCGCTATCGCTATGGTTGAAAGCTATAGGCAAGGCAAAACTATAACCCCCGATGTTATGAGCAAAAGACTTAAATACACATCTTCGGGTAGCGTTTATTGGCCATCTCACTATACCGTCGTTACAAGCAGTAGTGGATATATTTCAAAAATAAAGTCAAAAATTGATTCAAAGAAACCAATACTTTTCGGCGCCAAGAATAAATACGGAGCGCAACACTGGGTTGTGGTAATAGGTTATACGGGCTCGGGTAATAAAACAAGCGACTTTTTAATTAACGACCCCGGTAGCAACAAAAGAACAACCCTTGCACAGTTTTTAAGCGCATACCCAACATTTTATAAATATTTTAGCTATTAAAAAAATCCCAAACGGAATTTCCGTTTGGGATTTTTGAATTTAAAATTCTGCGTTGCCGACAGTTCTTGGATAAAGTAAAACGTCGCGGATATTGGACATACCTGTAAGGTACATAATTGCCCTTTCAAAGCCAAGGCCAAAACCTGCGTGTTTTGTTCCGCCGTATTTACGAAGGTCCATATACCACCAATAATCTTCTTCGTTAAGGCCAAATTCTTTAATTCTTTCGGCCAAAACATCAAATCTTTCTTCTCTTTGGCTGCCGCCTATAATCTCGCCGATGCCGGGAACAAGACAGTCCATAGCGGCAACGGTTTTACCGTCATCGTTAAGGCGCATATAAAATGCCTTAATCTCCTTCGGATAGTCGGTAACGAAAACGGGACGCTTGAAGATTTCTTCAGTGAGGTAACGCTCGTGCTCGGTTTGTAAATCACAGCCCCACTCAACCTTAAAGTCAAACTTATCGTTATTTTTCTTTAAAAGTTCAATGGCTTCGGTGTAGGTTACTCTGCCAAAATCGGCTTCAACAATACCCTTAAGGCGCTCAATTAGGCCGTTATCAACAAACTTGTTGAAAAACTCCATCTCTTCGGGGGCGTTTTCCAAAACGTAGTTAATAACAAATTTAAGCATATCCTCAGCAAGTGCCATATCGTCGTTTAAGTCGGCAAAAGCAATTTCAGGCTCAATCATCCAAAACTCTGCCGCGTGGCGAGTAGTGTTAGAGTTTTCTGCACGGAAGGTGGGGCCAAAGGTATAAACGTTTCTAAATGCCATAGCGTAGGTTTCGGCGCTAAGCTGACCGCTAACCGTTAGGTTGGCCGACTTACCGAAAAAGTCTTTGGAATAATCAACCCTTCCGTCCTCGGTAGGAATGTTTTCTAAATCAAGTGTAGTAACGCGGAACATTTCACCCGCACCCTCACAGTCGCTGGCTGTGATAATGGGTGTATGTGTATAAACAAAGTTTCTTTCGTTAAAAAACTTGTGAATTGCATACGCCGCAAGAGAACGAACACGGAAAACCGCAGAGAATGTGTTTGTTCTGGGCCTTAGGTGAGCAATGGTACGAAGATACTCAAGTGAATGGCGCTTTTTCTGAAGCGGATAATCGGGAGTAGATGTACCCTCAACCTCAATTTTAGAAGCCTTAATTTCAAAGGGTTGTTTTGCTTCGGGGGTAAGCACCAAGGCACCCTCAATATTAAGGGCGGCGCCACCGTTTTGTGAAGCAATTTCTTTATAGTTTTCTAAAATTTCGCTTTCGAAAACAACCTGAATGTTTTTAAAGAAAGTGCCATCATTTACCTCGATAAACCCAAAAACGTTTGATGAACGAATTGTTCTTATCCAACCCGAAATTTTAACCTGTTGGTCTTTAAAGCTTTCGGGATTTCTAAAAATCTCTTTAACAGTTGTTTTAATCATAATTTTCCTCCAAAAAAACCTACGATTTACAAAAGAGTAATGCCGTGCTTTTCACATTCTAAAATAGTATGTTCGTCCCAAATGCTTGACTGAACCTCGCCAATGTGTGCGGTGCCAAGAATTAACATACAAAGCCTTGACTGACCAATACCGCCGCCTATAGTAAGGGGAAGCTCGTCATTTAAAAGCATCTTATGGAACATAAGATTTCGCCTTTCATCACAGCCCGAAATTTTAAGCTGACTGTCAAGCGCTTTTTTATCAACCCTTATTCCCATAGAAGAAATTTCCATAGCTTTATTTAGTGTGTCGTCCCAAAAGAAGATATCGCCGTTTAGCGACCAGTCGTCATAGTCGGGCGCACGGTTATCGTGCGGCTTGCCCGATTTTAGAGCGCCGCCAATTTGCATAATAAAAACGGTCTTTTTTTCTTTGGTTATTTCATTTTCTCTTTCACTTGGGGTAAGGTTCGGGTAAAGTTCTTCAAGTTCACTTGTTGTAATAAAGGTTACTTCACTATTAAGGTTGCTGCAAAGCTGTGGAAAGCGAATTCTCAAATGGTCGTTAGTATCACAAATAGCCTTAACAATAGCTTTAACAACAAGCTTTAAATATTCAGTGTTTCTGGTTTCTTTTGTGATAATTTTTTCCCAGTCCCACTGGTCAACGTAGATAGAATGAAGATTATCAAGCTCTTCATCGCGGCGGATAGCGTTCATATCGGTATAAAGGCCTTCACCTATTTTAAAGTTATATCTTTTAAGTGCGAGGCGCTTCCACTTAGCAAGGGAATGAACGATTTGCGCATCATCGCCTACCGCCGGTATATCAAAAGAAACAGGGCGCTCAATGCCGCTTAAATTATCATTAAGACCTGACGCCTCCGTAACAAAAAGCGGTGCAGAAACACGCTTTAAATTCAGTGCGGTAGCAAGTTCATGCTGAAAGGTTTGTTTTATGCATGAAATTGCACGTTGCATATCGTACCTATCAAGTAGGGGACGATAATTTTCGGGTATAAATGTCTTTTTCACTGATGCCCTCTCCTTTCCTTTATTATAAAATAAATCTATTTAACCATTATACATTAGTTTAAAACTAATGTCAATTAAATATTACCCCTATTTTTCCAAAAGAATATCTAAAATTTCCCTACAAGACGAAAGTGTTATATCGGGTTTTTCCCTCGAAGCGTTTAGTATGCTTTGGTCGGTTTCGCCGCTTAAAACTAAAATAGAAAGTGCGCCTGCATTTAAGCCGCTTTTAATGTCGGTATATATTCTGTCCCCCACAACAGCGGTTTTTTCGGGAGAAACACCGAATTTTTCCATAGCCAAAATTGGCATAAGGGGGCTTGGCTTACCGATAAATTGTGGACGTTTTTTAGCTACGTTATAAAGCATTTCACAAACGCTTCCACAGTCGGGAACACTGCCAAATTCAGTAGGGCAAACAAGGTCGGGATTAGTGGCAAAAAACGGTATATCCCTTTCGCAAAGCAGCCTTGAAACATCCTCTAATTTTTTAAAGGTAAGCTCGGTATCAAATCCCATTACAATAACTTCGGTTTCATTTAAATCTTCGGTGATTTTAAAGCCTTCGCTCTCAAGCTCTTTCTTTAAAGAATTTGTTCCGCAAACATAAAGCTTTGCAGACGAATAATCCTTTTTAAGATGATAGGCAGTAGCCTGGGAAGAGGTTAAAAAATCGTTTTCGGTTGCCGAAATCCCAAGACTTTCAAGCTTTTTAACATAGTCTTTTACGCTTTTAGAGGAGTTATTTGTAATAAAAAGATAGTTTTTGCCCTTTTCTCTTATCTTGCAAAGAAGCTCTTTTGTAAAATCAAAAAGGGTGTTGCCGAGGTATAGAGTTCCGTCCATATCAAACAAAAACAGTTCGCAGTCTAAAATTCGATTTGCAGAATGTTTATCCATAAAAACCACCTTTTATTGCATTATAAAAAATATGATACTACATTTCGTAAAAAAATGCAATATTAGGCGATTTTTTCTTGATTTTGGGGAGCTTTTTTGTTATAATAATTTGTGTAATTTTTTAAATAAGGAATGGTTTTATGAAAATCGGCATTTATGGATATGGTAATTTGGGTAAGGGCGTTGAACTTGCCGTTGTGGGGAACAAAGATATGGAGCTTTTTGGTGTATTTAGCCGAAGAGACCCTAACTCTGTTAAAACCCTTACGGGTGCTAAGGTTTATCCCGCCGACGATGTTTTGAATTTTAAAGACCAAATTGACGTTTTAATTATCTGTGGCGGTAGCGCAACTGACCTGCCCGAAATGACCCCATACCTTGCCGAGCATTTTAATGTTGTTGACAGTTTTGACACACATGCCGACATAAAAAAGCATTTCGAAAATGTTGACAAAACTGCTAAAAAAGGTGGCCATACCGCCCTTATTTCTTGCGGTTGGGACCCGGGTATGTTTTCTCTTAACCGTCTTTATGCAAGTGCCATTTTGCCCGAAGGTAAGGACTATACCTTTTGGGGCAAGGGCGTTAGCCAAGGCCATTCCGACGCTATTCGCAGAATCGAGGGTGTGTTAGATGCAAGGCAGTATACCTGCCCTGTTAAAGAAGCTTTAGATAAGGTTCGCTCGGGCGAAAACCCAGAGCTTACGACAAGGGATAAACACACAAGGCTTTGCTTTGTTGTAGCAAAGGAAGGCGCCGATAAAAAGGTAATAGAAGAAAAAATAAAAAAAATGCCCAAATATTTCGCCGATTATGATACAACCGTTAACTTTGTTTCAAAGGAAGAGCTTGACGCAAATCATTCGGCGCTTCCTCACGGCGGCTTTGTTATCAGAAGCGGCAAAACAGGAAACGGTAAGAACAGTCACGTTATTGAGTATAGCCTAAAACTTGATTCTAACCCCGAATTTACTGCAAGTGTTTTGGTTTGCTATGCAAGAGCGGTGTATAGAAATTTTTCTAAGGGCAGCGTTGGTGCATTAACTGTTTTTGATATTCCACCTAAGGATTTGTCGCAGTTTACAAATGATGAGTTGTTATCAACAATGCTTTAAAAACCTTGAAAATAAAGGGTTTTTGTGGTATTATAAATTAGTAGATACTTTTGCTAAAATCTATGTAAAGGCGGTATGTAAAAATGAGATGTCCGTTTTGTGGTTTTGAAGAAAGCAAGGTAATTGACTCTCGCCCGACCGATGAGGGCGAACGTATTAGAAGGCGTAGGGAATGTTTAAAGTGCCAAAAGCGTTTTACTACCTATGAAATTATCGAAAGCCTTCCCGTAATTGTTATTAAAAAGGATAAATCTCGCGAGGTGTTCAACCGCGACAAGCTTTTGAACGGCTTGCTTCGTGCTTGTGAAAAGCGTCCCGTTTCGCTTGAAAATCTTGAAAATATGATTAACGAAATTGAGGCGGTTTTACAAAACTCGCTTGATAGAGAGGTTTCGAGTGAGAAAATCGGCGAGCTTGCTATGGATAAGCTTAAAGAAATTGATGAGGTTGCTTACGTTAGGTTTGCTTCGGTTTACCGTCAGTTTAAAGATATAAGTACCTTTATGAACGAGCTTAATAAGCTGCTTGAAAAATAAGTAAGGTTTCTACCCTGCATTTTGCAGGGTAGTATTTTTGAGGTGAAATAATGTTTAGCAAAAATGTAAAAATTTTAATGTGTGTTATTTTAAGTTTTGCTGTTATGCTTTGCCTTGGCGGTTGTATTGCAAAGGTTGAACCAACCTATACAGGTGATGACGGCAGCTCAAACTCAGGTCAAAATGAAGCGTCGAATGAGGAAGAAGCGCTTTTAAGCGGCAAATACTTCGCAGAAATTGAGATAGAAAATTACGGAAAAATTGAGCTTACTCTTGATGCCGATAATACTCCAATTACCGTTACAAATTTTAAAAAGCTTGCAGATGAAGGCTTTTATGACGGCCTTACCTTTCATCGCATTATAGACGGCTTTATGATTCAGGGCGGTTGCCCCGAGGGCACAGGATATGGCGGTTCCGATAAAGCTATTAAGGGCGAATTCCTTTATAATGGAGTTACGAATAACATCTCGCATAAAAGGGGAGTTATTTCAATGGCAAGGTCGGGCAATCCTAACAGTGCCAGCTCTCAGTTTTTTATAGTGCAGTCTGATAGCCTATTTCTAGACGGGCAGTATGCAGCTTTTGGGTATGTTACAAGCGGTATGGAAATTGTTGATAAAATTTGTAAAGAGGCCAACCCCACCGACGATAACGGTAGTATTGAAAGTAAAGACCAACCTAAAATTAAAACTATAAAGGTTTATAACTAAAAGAAAATATATAAATTTTGTATGGGCAAATCGATAAAATCGGTTTGTCCTTTTTTTGCGCTAAAAGGTGGGGGGAAATTTTTGAAAAAATAAATATAATTAAAGGCAAGAGATAAGGTGGTGATTAAATGGATTCCGAAATAATTATCGCAATAATTGCCTTTTTCGGCACAGTTATTGGTAGCTTTGGCGGGGTACTTTCAAGTGCAAAGCTAACAAATTTCAGGATAAAACAGTTGGAAAATAAAGTGGACAAGCATAATAATTTTGCTCTTCGCATACCCGTTATAGAACAAGAGCTAAAGGTTATGAATCATAGAGTTTCAGACCTTGAAAAAGGGCCAACCCGCCCATATTTATAAAAAAGGAAGGTGATATTATGGAATTTTTAGAAGAGTATTTGGTGTTAATAGTTATGGGCATTTGCATTTGCGTAGGCTACATAATTAAAAAGATTTTTAATGATAAAATAAATAACTTTATACCACTTATTATGGGGGCGCTTGGCGTGTTTTTAAATATTTGGCTTAGCGGGTTTATTTTTACTCCCCAAATTTTATTGTCGGGCCTTATTTCAGGCCTCGCCTCAACAGGAATGCATCAGGCATTTAAACAGTTTATAGAAAGAGAGAAGAAAAAAGATGAGTAAGAAAGTATTTATCGGAGTTGGACACGGCGGCAAAGACCCGGGTGCAGTAGCCAACGGACTTAAAGAAAAAGATTTAAATTTGTCTATTTCACTAGCAGTAAAAAGTGAGCTTGAAAGACATGGTGTTTTGGTAGGCATAAGCCGAACTAAAGACGAAAACGACCAGCTTTCCGAGGAAATTAAGGAATGCAACAAATTCAACCCCGATTTCGCGGTTGAAGTTCATAATAACGCGGGCGGTGGAGACGGCGCCGAGGTATATTATTATTCGGGCGGCGGCACCTCAAAAACCCTAGCTCAAAATATTTTGAATGAGATTATTAAAATAGGACAAAATTCAAGAGGCATTAAAACAAAGCTTGACAGTAGCGGTAAAGATTATTTCGGTTGGATAAGGGAAACAAATGCACCCGCAGTTATCGTGGAGTGTGCCTTTGTTGACAATAAAAAGGATATCGCTATTATCGACACTGCTGCCGAGCAAAAGAAAATGGGCACCGCTATAGCAAAGGGCGTTTTAAAAAGCTTGGGTGTTTCTTACAAGGAAGAAGCTACAAAAAAGACCACAGAAACCTCAAAGATTTACAGAGTTCAGGTTGGCGCATTTAAAAACAAAAAAAGCGCCGAAGCGCTAAAAACAGAGCTTACAAAAAAAGGCTATAGCGCGGTAGTAGTTTAATAAGATTATGACAAGGCAAACATAAAAAGGCTCTGGATTCAGCCTTTTTAACTAGGTTTGCGTACCTTTCCGGTGGCGGTTGGTGGGCACACCAACCGCCTAATTTAGTGAAGAGGCAATAGGTGATAAGTAAAAATCCCAAGAACCTAAGGTTCTTGGGATTTTTGCTTGTTATTCATAACCGATTCTATATAATATTATGCATCCAAGTAAAACGAGGTTACTGAAAAATCTTCCGACATATGAATTTCATATACTGAATCATCGCTCCAAGATTCCATATAGTAGGTTTGTACGCGAATAATATATTCTCCGTTTTCTTTAACTATAGAATCCATAAAATCGGTGTTTATCCAAATAAATATGTGTTTACCGTTTCCTGCAAAAGTAGAAAGTCTATTCTCTACCGTTTCAAGCACAGTTTTCTTTATAAAGTAGTTTTCTTGTTCCGTTAAATTGATATTATCCGAATAGAAGGAGGGAGAAAGGAAAATGAACCTTGCAGCACAAAAAAGCGCAACAGATACAACCAACACGGATACCACAATTATAGCAACAATACGTAATAACTTTCTTTTCATTTCGCATCCTCTTTAGTTTACTTTTCTCAATTTTATCATAAAATTTATTATTTTTCAATCTTTATAATAAAAAGGCTTTAAAGCAGCTTCGACGAACCAACGGTTCTCATCCTGCCGTCCAAAAGAAATCAAAAAAAGCACCCGCCGTAGCAGGTGCTATAACTTCTTCACTATTACATATTACTGATTACTTCCAAAAATCCTCTATCAAAAACGCAGAGAATAGTGAAAAGTGAAGAGTGAAAAAGTAAAAATCCCCATTCTTGTGAATGAGGATTTTTGGCTGGGGTGGCAGGGTACTCTGCGCCCACCGCTCTACCGACCACTCCGAGTGGTTGCGGTATTTCGGCGGTGCTCGAGACTTCGCAGTCTCAAAAGCCTATCGCGGCTTTTAAGCAGCTTCGACGAACCTACGAATGCAGCAGTCAAAGTGCTGTGTCTTACCGCTTGACGACACCCCAATATTAGGTTTTAAAAAATGGGGTGGATAATCGGGTTCGAACCGACGACCTCCAGGGCCACAACCTGGCACTCTAACCAACTGAGCTATATCCACCATATATTAAGCAAACGCAAACCTTCGCATTTGCTTACAAAAGCAAAAACTATTATACCATAAAATTTGGCTTTGTCAAGTGCCAAATAAGGAATTTTTGCAAAATATTTAACCCCTATTTTACAATAAAATTGTGCGCAGTCCAAACCGCATCTTCACTTATATTACAAAACATTTCATATATGGGAAGTGTGGTTAATATTTCGTCTGCATTTATAAGAATTTTCTCTAAATTATTTATATTGCTAGGTTTACTGATTTGCTTTATAAAAAGTGGAGCAACCTCATCTACTTTAGGGTCAAATCTTCTTATAGAATTCTTTTCGCCCCTTTTTAAAAACACAATTCCACCAACGGCGGCTTTCATATTAACGTTAAGGTCTGTTTTCCCGCTCCAAGGGGTGCCGTAGGCGTACCAAATGCCATCTTCTTTTCTTAAAACTGGTTTATCGTCATTTAAAATAGTAACCTCGTCGCCAAAAACCTTTTTCCAAAGGCCTGTATGGGTCGATTTGCCCGTTCCGCTATCAGCAGTGAAAATATATGCCTTATCTTTATATACAATACTTGATGAATGAACCAAAACACAGTCAAAAGCGGCCGCCTTTCTATAAAATGCGGTGCCGGACGCAAGGTAGGCAAGCTCCTCCCTTGAAAGTAAAGGATGTTTTTTATTAAGCTCGTCTAAAAGACTATCGGTAATATTTACGGTAAGGTCGGCTTCGCCTTTTGAGTCACACTCATAACTTGCACCAAGTTTTAAAAGCCTTTCGGAAGGCGCCGAAATGTCTACTATTAAATTTGCAATTTTATAGCGTTTCATACTGTGCCCTCCCAAAAATTTTAATCTTCTACCTAATTTTAACCTATATAAAAGGTTTTTTCAACCATTTTTTATATTTTAAGTATTTTAGGGGAAAATATTAAAAATATAAGGAGGCAAAGTATGACAAAAATTGTTGATGTTAAAGGTATAGAACTACTTGATTCAAGAGGAAATCCAACTGTTTGTGCGCAGGTTACCCTCGCTGACGGTAGCAGAGGCGTTGCTATTTCCCCTTCGGGAGCATCTACGGGCAAATATGAAGCCCACGAGCTTAGAGATAATGACCCTAACCGTTTTAGCGGCAAAGGAGTCTTAAACGCGGTTGAAAATATAAACCATACAATAAGAGATGCTTTAATCGAGACAAAAACGATAGAACAAAATGCTATAGATGAGTATATGTGCGAAATAGACGGCACGGAAAACAAAGAAAACCTTGGTGCAAACGCAATTTTGGCGGTTTCAATGGCTCTTTCACGCGCGGCAGCAGAGCATTATAAAATGCCGCTTTTTCGTTATCTTGGCGGTGCAGCGCAAAAAACATTGCCAATACCTATGATGAACATTTTAAATGGTGGAGCCCACGCCGCTAATAACGTAGATATTCAGGAGTTTATGATAGTCCCCAAAGGCGCCGAAAATATTAAGGAGGCGGTTAGATGGGGTAGTGAAATATATCATAGCCTGGGTAAAATTTTAACTGCTAAAGGTCTTGCAAGCGGCGTTGGCGATGAGGGCGGTTTCGCGCCTAATATTGAGTCTGACCGTGCGGCACTTAGCCTTATTTGTGAGGCTATAACCGATGCGGGTTATGATTTTGATGATGTTTCACTTGCTTTGGATGTGGCGGCTAGTGAATGGTATCACGACGATAAATACTTTATGCCCAAACGCGGAGTTTACGCGGGTAGTATGGATATTTGCTCGACAATGGGTGATTTGATTAACGATTTTCCAATAATTTCTATCGAAGACCCCTTGTCTGAGGATGATTGGGACGGCTGGTGCAAAATAACCGAGATGCTATCTAAAAAGGTGCGGCTTGTTGGCGACGATTTATTTGTTACTAATGAAAGGCGTCTTAAAAAAGGAATAGCCCTTAAAGCAGGAAATTCTATTTTAATTAAGCCCAATCAAATAGGCACAGTAAGTGAAACATTAAATGTAATAAATCTTGCAAAAAGTAATGGATACACACCTATTATATCTCACCGTTCGGGCGAAAGTGAGGACACCTTTATTGCCGACCTTTCGGTTGCAGTAGGCGCAAGGTATATAAAAAGCGGAGCCCCCTGCCGTAGCGACCGCACAGCAAAGTATAACAGGCTTATTGCTATAGAGGAAAGCCTTGGAAAATAGGTTTTAAAAAATAAAATAAAAAAAGACTTGATTTTTTGTTTCAAGTGTGTTATCATATTTTAGCATTTGATTACACCTAATCCTTATAGGTGGGAGTCACTGCCGTCTTATGTACGACAATGAAGCTGACGGTCCTCTGCTTTAGTTTATATTAAAAGGTATGAACGTCTGATATTTTAAGGAGGAAAAGAAAATGGATTTTGTTAAGGAACTTACTTCCGGTATGCTTAAAGAAAATGCTCCGGAAATCAAAATCGGTTCTACCGTTAAGGTTCACGTAAAAATTCGTGAAGGTGAAAGAGAAAGAATTCAGGTTTTCGAGGGTACAGTTATTGCCCGCAACAATTCCGGAATTGCTGAAACCTTTACAGTTCGCCGCATTTCTTATGGTGTTGGCGTTGAGCGTGTGTTCCCGGTACATTCACCAAACGTTGACAAGGTTGAAATTGTTCGCGAAGGTAAAATTCGCAGAGCAAAGCTTTACTACCTTAGAGACCGTGTTGGTAAAGCCGCAAAGGTTAAAGAACAAATCTAAGAGCGCGAAAGGGGACAAATTTTGTCCCCTTTTTTGCATTTTATGAGGCAAAAACCTTTAGTGTGACGGGATTCGAACCCTGTCGTGGTTTCTCGCGCCGCCTTTATCCGTGCGGCTTTGTACTAGTTTTTGCAAGGCGACAGCCTTGCGGCAAACTCGTGCTTCTCCACACGAAAAATTCGGCGGCAGAAACGCTTTGCCCTTACAAAAAGAGAAATTTTTGTTTCGCCTAAGCCGCGAAGTGCCGTTATCCTAACGGATTACAAGCGACAAGGCAACGGCAAACGGAAATTTACCTTTTGTAAGGCATGACAGGTTCAAGTCCCGTCACACTAGATTCAGGAGGCGAAAAATGGCTAACGAATTTAACAAAAACGATTTTTCTTTTGATGATAAGGTTAATGAAAATGCACTTTATCGAAAAAAGGAAAGTAAAAAAACTTTTAAGCAAAAATTAGAGTCCGCTTTTAAGGGTGATGAAAAAAACAAAAGTGATGAAAATAGCAGTTCCAAAGGCTTTTTTCATAATCTTTTCGAGTGGCTTGATGTTATTGTCGTTTCGGTTATTTCGGTAACCTTGATTTTTACCTTTGTTTTTAGAATAGTCGCAATAGATGGCGATTCTATGCTTAACACCCTTCATAACGGCGAAAGGGTTATAATTTCTGACCTTTTTTATACTCCCAAATATGGTGATATTGTTGTTATTTCGCGCAATACTGAAAATTTGGTAGAGCAAAGCGCCACATCTCAACCTATTATAAAAAGGGTTATTGCAACCGAAGGGCAAACGGTCGATATAAATTTCGAAACTGGTCTGGTTTCGGTTGATGGGGTAGTTTTAAACGAGCCGTACGTTAAGGATTTGACCTATAGACGAGGGGACGTAACCTTTCCCGTAAGGGTTCCTGAAAACTGTGTTTTTGTGCTTGGTGATAACCGAAACGATTCCTCTGACAGCAGATATTCAGATTTAGGCAAAAACGGTATGGTTGACGAAAAATACATTTTAGGTAAGGCTATTTTAAGGATTTCACCTATTAAAAAATTCGGTGGCCTATATACTAAAGAATAGTAAAGTAGTGATATTATGAGTGAAAGCATTTCTAATATAAACTGGTTTCCGGGGCATATGGCCAAAACCAGAAGAAAGATTACTGAGAGTCTTTCTTTGGTTGATGCGGTAATTGAAATTGTTGATGCAAGGATACCGCTTAGTAGCAGAAATCCTGAGTTAAACGAAATCATACAAAACAAACCTGTTTTGATTTTGCTCAATAAGTGTGATATGGCAGACCAAAAGGCTACAAACCTTTGGATAAACCATTTTAGAGAAGAAAAAATTACCGCCCTTGCGGTAGACTGCAAGTCGGGTAGAGGTGTAAATTCTATTGTACCCACCCTTAAAGAAATGTTAAAGGAAAAGCTAGAGCAAAATGCCGCTAAGGGTATGGCAGGTAAACCGCTTAGAATAATGGTTGCGGGTATCCCAAACGTTGGTAAATCTTCATTTATAAATAAAATGGCTAAGTCAAATCGTGCAAAGGTTGAGGACAGGCCCGGTGTTACAAGGGGAAATCAGTGGTTTTCGGTTTCAAAAGAGCTTGAACTTTTAGATACCCCAGGTGTTTTATGGCCCAAGTTTGAGGACCCGTCGGTTGGTCTTAAACTTGCATTTACGGGCGCCGTTAAGGATACTGTTTTAGATATTGAAACCTTAGCAACTGAATTTTTACGTTTCACAGCTAAAAATTATAAGCCACTTTTTGATGCAAGATATAAAATGGACATAGAGCCCGAAAAAGAGCCTTATGATTTGCTTTGTGATATAGGAAGAAAAAGAGGTATGGTAATTCGCGGCGGCGAAATTGATACCGAACGTGCAGCAGTTATGCTTATGGACGAATATAGAAAAGGTGCCCTAGGAAAAATTACTCTCGAATGGGCGGGTGAATAAAATGCCTGATTATAGCTATGAAAAAGAGGCCATTTTAGATGGGTTTAAGGTAGTCTGTGGTGTTGATGAGGCGGGCAGAGGTCCTCTTGCGGGGCCTGTATGCGCGGCTGCCGTTGTTTTGCCTTTGGATGCTGAAATTGAGGGCTTAAACGATTCTAAAAAGCTTACCGAAAAGAAAAGAGAAGCTCTTTTTGATGTTATTAAAGAGAAGGCTATTTCTTATAGCATCGCTTTTGCTACGGTTGAAGAGATTGAAAAGCACAACATACTTGAAGCTACCTTTATAGCTATGAACAGGGCAATAAGCGGGCTCAAGGTTACTCCCGATTTTGCACTTATAGACGGTAATCGTACTCCTAAAAACTGTCCTGTTGATACAAAAACTGTAGTAAAAGGCGACTCTCTTTCAATGTCTATTGCGGCGGCTTCGGTTTTGGCTAAGGTATCGCGTGACAGGCTTATGCTGGAACTCGACGAAAAATATCCCATGTACAATTTTAAAAAGCATAAAGGGTATGGCACAAAAGAGCATATGGAACTTATAAGGGAGTACGGGATAAGCGAGTGCCACAGGCCAAGCTTTCTTAAAAAATTATGAGTGAATTTAGAAAAGATAGTTATTTTTTAGGTAAAAAAGGCGAGGAATTAGCCGCCAATTTTATTAAAAGTAAGGGGTATTTTGTTTCGGCCAAAAACTATAAATCTGCCCACGGTGAGATTGATATTATAGCCGAAAATGAAAAATTTGTAGTTTTTATAGAGGTAAAGCTTCGAAATGAAAACTCAGGGTATTTGCCGCGCGAAACAGTTACTACAGCAAAAAAGCGCAGACTTGTTTATACTGCCAAAAACTATATATTAAGAAGCCATACAAACCTTATACCAAGGTTTGATATTTTAGAGGTAATAATTTCAAACGACGACAATATAATTAAATCGGAGATAAATCATATAGAAAATGCCTTTGAGGTGAGTAGCCGTGATTTTTATTGATTTACATACCGATATGCCCTTAAAATTTTTAGAGAATGAGCCTTCATTTGCCGACTGTACAGGTTGCGGATTTGAAGGCTTTTTGCAAAGTGCGGCTTTTTGGTTTGACGGGCGGGAGGAAAATCCTAAACAAAAATATTTTGAATATTTAAAGCTCACAAAAAGCTTTGCAAAGAAAAACGGGCTAGAGATTTTTAGCGGAAAAATAAATCATAGGAATTCTCTTTTGCTTTCGGTTGAAAACGGAGGTTTTTTGGCGGAACACCCCGATTTTTTAGAGCAAATGGCAAAAGATAATATAAAGGTTTTAAGCCTTGCTTGGAACGAGGATAATCTCTTGGCAGGAGGCTGTTTTGGAAGTGGTAGCCTAACCGAAAAAGGAAGGGAAATTATACTTAGAATGAACAAGCTTGGTATGGCTCTTGATATATCCCACCTAAACGAAAAATCGGCTTTTGAGGCTTTAGAACTTGCAAAATTCCCACTTGCAACCCATTCAAACTGTAAGGCGGTTTTAAACCATAAAAGAAATCTGTCAGATGAGCTTCTTTTAAAGATAAAAGAGAAAAATGGGTTAGTCGGTATTTGTTTTTATCCAGAGTTTCTAGGCGATAATGTTTATGAAAAAATAAGGGAGAATATAGAGCATTTGCTGATTCTTGGAATGGAAGAAAACATAGCGATAGGCAGCGATTTTGACGGGGCTGAAATGAGCGAAAAAATTTCTAATCCTAAGGATATTTTAAAGCTATACGATTATTTGTCTAATATGGGCATAAAAAAGTCGGTTCTAAGTAGGATTTTTTACAAAAATGCTATTGCATTTTTTGATAGAATGTGTCAAAATTAAAGAGTATAAAAATAGTGGTAAAAAATAATCGGAGGAAGTTATGAACTACATAAGTACAAGAAATTTAAATGAAAAGGTTACGGCATCTGACGCTATTGCCAAGGGTATTTCGGTAGAGGGCGGTCTTTTTGTTCCCGAAACTTTGCCAAGCCTTAGCGCTGAGGATTTCAAAAACCTTTCTGATATGAGTTATCCCGAAAGGGCTTCTTTCGTTTTGGGTAAATTTTTGGGTGATTTCACAAAAGAAGAGGTTGATTATTGTACAAAAGGGGCATATGTCGGCACTTTTGATAACGATTTACCTGCTCCGCTTTATTCACTTTCCGATAACACCGAGATTTTGGAGCTTTGGCACGGGCCTACCTGCGCTTTTAAAGACCTTGCTCTTCAAATTTTACCCTTTTTGCTTACAACCTCTGCCAAGAAGGTTGCAAACGGCAAAAAAACCGTAATTTTGGTTGCTACATCGGGCGATACTGGTAAGGCGGCCCTTGAAGGCTTCCACGACGTTGACGGCACCGAGATAATGGTGTTTTATCCAAGCGAAGGCGTTAGCGCTATGCAAAAGCTTCAAATGGATACTCAGGTTGGTGAAAACGTTTCGGTTTATGCTATTAAGGGTAATTTTGATGATGCACAGTCCGGCGTTAAAAAGATTTTTACCGACGAAAAGGTTAAAGAAAAACTTGCTGAGAATAATATGCAATTTTCTAGCGCAAACTCAATTAACTGGGGTAGACTTGCACCACAAATTGTTTATTATATTTCTGCCTACTGCGACCTTCTTAAAAAGGGTGCAGATATTAAAGATGGCTTTAACGTTGCTGTTCCAACAGGTAATTTTGGCAATATTTTGGCGGCATATTATGCTAAAATTATGGGTGTGCCGATAAATAAGCTAATTTGCGCTTCTAATACTAATAAGGTTCTTACCGATTTTCTTGAAACGGGAACTTATGATAGAAACAGAAGCTTTTATACAACAATTTCTCCCTCAATGGATATTCTTATTTCAAGCAACCTTGAAAGAATGTTGTTTGAACTTTCAAATAGGGATGATGAAAAAACTGTTTTATGGCAACAAAGCCTTAAAGAAAACGGCAAATATACCGTTGATGAAGAGGTGTTTAAAAAGCTTCAAAACCTTTTCTACGGCGGATATTGTGACGATGAAATGACAAAGGCAACAATAAAAAAGGTTTTCGAGGAAAAAGGTTATCTTTGTGATACTCATACCGCAGTTGCCGTTAAGGTTGCAAGTGATTATATGGAGAAAACAGGCGATAATAGGGTTATGGTTATTGCTTCAACTGCAAGTCCTTATAAATTCTCTAAAAGCGTTCTTTCGGCGCTTGGTGTCGAGGCTTCGGATAACGAGTTTGATACTGTTGAGCAGTTAAGCGAAAAAACAAACACAGTGCCTCCCGCACCGCTTGCAAATCTTAAGGGTAAAAAGGTTAGGTTTAATAATCTTTGCGATGCGGCCGATATGGAAAAGGCGGTTCTTTCATATCTTAAAATTAGGTGATAAGACTTAGTGTGACAGGACTTGAACCTGTCATACCTTACAAAAGGTAAATTTCCGTTTGCCGTTGCCTTGTCGCTTGTAATCCGTTAGGATAACGGCGCTTCGCAGCTTAGGCGAAACAAAAATTTCTCTTTTTGTAAGGGCAAAGCGTTTCTGCCGCCGAATTTTTCGTGCGGAGAAGCGCGAGTTTGCCGCAAGGCTGTCGCCTTGCAAAAACGAGCACAAAGCCGTAAGGATAAAGGCGGCGTGCGAAACTACGACAGGGTTCGAATCCTGTCACACTAAATTAACAAAAAGGCTGCTTTGCTTTATGCAAGGCAGCCAATTCTAGCTTTTTAAAGAGCGTATTAGTTCTTTGCTTTAAATGTTTTACAAGCAGTTTCTGTTGAGCAGTTACAGTTAGGTGAACAGGGCTCAACCTCAATAGCACCTGCTTCGCAGCAGTTGTTCATTGTATGGTAGATACAGTTTGTAACGTTGCATTTAACGTCGGCGATTTTTTTGTTTTCCATGTTTATTAGTCCTTTCAAAAAATGTGGCGAAAATTTCGCCCATAATAAGTATGTGCAGTTTTGTTTATTTTATTATCTGAAAATAAAGGTGGGTGAAAAGGTGTCGATATACGCTATTTCTGATTTGCATTTATCTCTTTCGGTAGAAAAGCCAATGGATATTTTTAAGGGCTGGGAAAACTCAACCGAGCGCATAAAAGCAAACTGGCAAAGGATAGTTAAAAATGAGGATACAGTTGTTTTGCCGGGCGATTTTTCTTGGGGACTAAAGCTTGAAGAAACCTTGGAAGATTTTAAGTTTATTGACGCTTTACCCGGCAAGAAAATTTTGCTTAAAGGAAATCACGATTTGTGGTGGAGCACCGTTTCTAAAATAAATAAATTTTTTTTAGAAAATAAAATCGAAACTGTAGAGGTTTTATATAATAATGCGTTTTTGGTTGAAGGGAAAGCTATTTGCGGTACAAGGGGTTGGCTTTACGATGAAAGCGCCGATACCAAGATTAGAAAAAGAGAGCTTGGAAGGCTAAAGCTTTCTTTAGATGCGGCTAAAAAGCTTTCAAACGATTTGGTTGTTTTTCTTCATTATCCCCCGGTTTACGGCGAATATGTATGTGAAGATATTTTAAAGCTTTTGGAAGATTACGGTGTAAAAACCGTATATCACGGCCATATTCACGGTAGCGGTTTTAATAGTGCCGTTTCAAGTTATAAAGATTTTAATTTAAAGCTTCTTTCGGCAGATTTTGTGGATTTTACGCCCGTTTTAATACCCTAATATATAAAATTATAAAAAAATTAAAAATTTTTGAAAATAATGGTAGAAAATAATTTCAATATGTGGTATATTATATCAGTACAATTGTGTGGAGGTTAAAATACAATGAGTTTAAAAGCAGCAAACAAAGTAGAAACAAATCGCTACGAATTAGAAATTACTATCGATAGCGCAAAATTTTGCGAGGCTATCGGTAAGGTTTACAAAAGGGAAGTAAAGAAAATTAATGTTCCCGGCTTCCGTAAAGGTAAGGCTCCTCTTGGCATTATTGAAAAATACTATGGTGAATCTGTGTTTTTTGAAGATGCTTTAAATCTTCTTTATGTAGAGGCACTTGAAGGTGCAGCTAAAGAAGCAGGTCTTACAATTATTGATGATGAAATGAAATTTGACCTTGTTTCTATCAGCAAGGCAGAGGGTGCTCATTTTAAGGTTACCCTTACAACCAAGCCTGAGGTGGAAATGGGCGAATATAAAGGCCTTGCAGCCGAAAAGCTTATTTGCGAAGTTACTGATGATGAGGTTAGCGCAGAGCTTAACCGCCTTGCAGACCGCAACTCAAGAATGGTTGAGGTTGCTGACCGCGCAGCCGCACTTGACGACACCGCAGTTATTGACTTTGAAGGTTTCGTTGACGGCGTAGCTTTTGAAGGCGGTAAGGGCGAAAGCTATTCTTTGGCACTTGGTTCGGGTCAGTTTATTCCCGGCTTTGAAGACCAAATCGTTGGCAAAAACGTGGGTGAAGAGTTTGACGTTAATGTTAAATTCCCCGAAGAATATGGCGCAAAAGAACTTGCAGGTAAGGATGCAACCTTTAAGGTTAAGCTTTTAGAACTTAAGAAAAAAGAGTTACCCGAAATTGATGACGAGTTTGCAAAAGACGTAAGCGAGTTTGATACACTCGATGCTCTTAAAGAGGATATTTCTAAGAAAACCTTAGAAAGAAAAGAAAAAGCAGTAGAAGATGAGGTTGAAAATCAACTTATCGATAAGCTTGTTGACGCAGTAAAGGCAGAAATTCCTGAGGCTATGTTTAAAAACCGCGCTGAGCAAAGCGTTAGAGATTTTGAGTATCGCCTTCAAATGCAGGGTATGAGCCTTGATATGTATTTGCAGTACACAAATTCTACTGTAGAAGAAATGAAGAAGAGCTTTTTACCTCAGGCAGAACGTCAAGTTAAAATCCGTCTCGCTCTTGAGAAAATTGCTGAACTTGAAAACCTTACTGCAACCGCAGAAGATTTAGATAAAGAGTTCGGCGTTCTTGCTGAAACATATTCAATGCCTGTAGAAGAGGTTAAAAAGGCTATTCCCGAAAGCGACATCGCCGCAGATTTAAGCGTTAGAAAGGCTATGGAGCTTGTTAAGGCAAATGCTAAAATTAAAGAGGTTAAGGAATATACAAAGGTAGAAGATAAGGCTGATAAAAAACCTGCAGCTAAGAAGACAACTACCAAAAAGACCACCTCTACAACCGAGAAAAAGACTACAACCACTAAGAAAACAACTGATACTGCTAAAAAATCTACCACAACAAAGAAAACCACAACCAAAAAGGCAGAAGATAAGGCAGAATAGTTTTACCTTTTAAAAATCGGTAGAAGGTTTTTTTACCGCACAAAAACTTTCTACAATAGTAGTTAAAAGTTTTTGTGCGGTTTAATTTTGTTTAAAAATCTTATATTTTGTCAATAATTTTTATACTAGAAATGGAGGAATTATTATGGATAGCAAAATGAATTTAGTACCTTATGTTGTTGAACAAACAAGTAGGGGCGAGCGTCAGTACGATATTTTTTCAAGACTTTTGAATGACCGAATTATAATGCTTTCCGACCAGGTTACAAATGCATCGGCAAGTCTTATTATTGCACAAATGCTTTATCTTGAGGGTCAGGACCCCACAAAAGATATAAACTTCTATATCAATAGCCCGGGCGGAAGCGTTTCTGCAGGTATGGCAATTTATGATACAATGCAGTATATTAAGTGCGACGTTAGTACAATTTGTATTGGTATGGCGGCAAGTATGGGTGCATTCTTACTTGCGGCGGGAACAAAGGGCAAACGCTATGCTCTTCCTCACAGTGAGATTATGATTCATCAGCCTTTAGGCTCTGCTGAGGGTCAGGCTACCGATATTTTAATTCATGCCCGTCATATTGAAAAAACTCGTGAAACTCTTAATAAAATCCTTGCAGAAAACACCTCTCGCAGCTATGAGGAAATCGCAAGAGATACCGAGCGTGATAACTTTATGTCGGCTAAAGAGGCTGCAGATTACGGCCTTATTGATAAGGTTATTGATAAAAGATAATCCCTGTTAGGAGGTATTACCTTGTCAGGTAAAAAGGATGAAAATGTTATTTGTTCCTTTTGCGGCAAAACGCAAGAGGAGGTAATGCAGCTTATTGCAGGGCCTGGTGTTTATATTTGTGATGAGTGTATTGATGTTTGCTATAATCTTTTAGGCCACGATACAGGCTTTTTGCCCGAGCCTAATAAGGAAAATAAGGCAAAGCAAAGCACAGAAGAAAAACCCCTTCCTACACCTACCGAAATAAAGGCAAAGCTTGACGAATATGTAATCGGTCAGGACGATGCAAAGAAAACACTTTCGGTTGCTGTTTATAATCATTATAAAAAAATCCGCGCCCTTAAAAGTAGCGAGAGTGATGTAGAACTTGCTAAAAGTAACGTGCTTTTGTTAGGACCTACAGGTGTAGGAAAAACCCTACTGGCAACAACACTGGCAAGGTTTTTAGACGTACCTATTGCAATAACCGATGCAACCACTCTTACCGAGGCAGGTTATGTTGGTGAGGACGTTGAAAATATATTGCTCAGACTTATTCAAGCGGCAGATTATGACACCGAAAAAGCCGAACACGGTATTATTTATATCGATGAAATTGATAAAATCGGTCGTAAATCTGAAAACACCTCAATTACAAGGGATGTAAGCGGCGAGGGTGTTCAACAAGCACTACTGAAAATTTTAGAGGGTACTGTTGCGAATGTTCCCCCTCAGGGCGGAAGAAAACATCCGCAGCAAGAGTTTATCAGAATTGATACAACCAATATTCTCTTTATTTGCGCGGGTGCATTTGACGGTATCGAAAAGATTATAGAGCGCCGAATTGGTCAAAAATCTCTTGGCTTTGGTGCTGAAATCAGGGCATCGCTTGAAAGTGAAAAGGATAAGCTAATTAAGGATGTTACCCATAAGGATTTGGTTAAGTTTGGTCTTATACCCGAACTTGTCGGCCGTCTTCCTGTTGTAACTCCTTTAGAGGCTCTTGACGAAGAAAAATTGGTTAAAATTATGAAAGAGCCAAAGAATTCAGTGCTTAAACAGTATGAGCAGCTCTTTAATTTAGATGGTGTAAAGCTTACCTTTGAAGAAGAGGCACTTAAAGCTATTGCAAAGCTTACTGTTGAAAGAAAAACAGGGGCCAGAGGGCTTCGCTCAATTTTCGAGTCGGTTCTTTTGGAGCCTATGTATACTGTTCCAACCGATAAAACGGTAAAGGAAGTTGTGGTAACAAAGGCTGCAGTTTTAGGCAAGGAAAAGGTTATCCAAAGAAATTAAACCTGAACCAGCTTAAAAGGGCGGTTTTAAGGTATCTTTTGGCTCTTTGTCACCTATACTTATTATATATTTATCGAGTAAATGAAGCATAGGGTGATAATAATGAAATTAAATAAAGCCGTTGCTTACAGAATAAAGGAACTTATGAAAGAGCGAGGAATAACACAGTATCAGTTGCATTTAAAAACGGGCGTTCCACAATCAACCATAAGCACAATTATGAAGTGTTCTTACCCTAGTATGAAGCTTAGGATAATATACGAAATTTGCGATGGCCTTTCAATAGGTCTTGCAGACTTTTTCAATTCAGAAGTATTTAGTCGCGAAAATATTGAGGAATGTTGAGTATTAAAAAACCCACCTATCAATAGGTGGGTTTTTGATGTTTTATATATCATTTCTGGTTATATCTTCCAATGATTCCCTTTTAACCGCTACATAAGGTTTTTTATCCTTAATCATTATAAGGGCGGGGCGGGGAATTCGATTATAGTTAGATGCCATAGAATAGTTATAGGCGCCTGTTGTTAAAACCGCTACAGTTTCGCCCCTTTTAATGTTTTTAGGAAGCTTAATGTTTTCTTGTATAATATCGCCGCTTTCACAACATCTTCCAACAAGGGAACACTTAAAATCACATTTATCGTTCGCGCGGTTTGCAAGTAAAACTGTGTAATCCGAGCCGTACAAAGCGTATCTTGGATTATCCGACATACCGCCATCAACCGAAACGTAATTTTTATAGCCTGTAATTTCTTTAACTGTACCAACAGTATAAAGTGTAATTCCTGCATCGGCAACTATGCTTCTGCCGGGCTCCATTCTAATTGCGGGGTGGGGAATATTGAGTTCGGTACATTTATTTTTTACATACTCACCAACAAGTAAAATGTTTTTTGCAATATCAATATCGCCATCAGACTCTATATATTTAACGCCAAAGCCACCGCCAAGGTCAAGCTCTTTTGTGATAAAGCCGTATTTTTCTTTTACCATCGAAATAAATTCGAGCATAATCTTTGCGCTATCAACAAAAACAGCTTCGTCAAACATTTGTGAGCCAACGTGACAGTGGAAGCCCATAAGCTCAATATTTTTAAGAGAAAGCGCAGTCTTGGTTATTTCTTCGGCTTGATTTGTTTCAATGGCAGAGCCAAACTTAGAATCAACCTTGCCGGTTGCAACGGCCTCGTAGGTGTGTGGGTCAATTCCGGGGGTAAGGCGAAGCAAAATCTTTTGTACTTTACCTTTGCTTTTTGCAATTTCGTCAATGGCCAAAAGCTCAAATTCATTATCAACAACAAAGTAACCTATTTCGTTATCTATAGCGTACGCAATATCATCATCGGTTTTATTGTTGCTATGAAAATATGCGTTTTTAAGGTTAAAGCCTGCCGACAAAGCGGTATGAATTTCACCCATAGAAACAACGTCTATGCCAAGCCCCTCTTCTTTAATAATACGGTAAATTGCCTTAAAAGAGGCAGCCTTGCTAGCGTAAAGGGGAAGGGCGTTTTCACCAAAAGCCGCCTTCATACTTTCAAGATAAATGCGACATTTTTCTCTAATTTTGCCCTCGTCCATAACATATAAAGGTGTGCCATATTCTTTCGCAAGGCATAAGGAATCAACCCCTGCAAAAAAGAGGTGGCCTTTTTCATTTATAGCAAGATTATCACAAATCATTTGTACCCGCTCCCTCCAAGGAGAAATAAAAAATAAAACAGAGTAAGGCATTTGCCTTTGCCGCTGGAAACGGCTTCTCTTATAAAGTTTGAAGGTTTTCGCATAAGTATAACATAAAGCAAAAAATTTGTCAATATATACGTCTTTAAAAGGCAAAATTAGGTTGACAAAAGGGACGCTTAGGGTTAAAATATACTGTGTATGTATTATTATTTGGAGGTATAAAAAGTGAAGGAACTTGCAAAAACCTATAATCCTGCCGAGGTTGAAGATAGAATTTATGACTATTGGCAAAAAGGCGGTTATTTTCACGCTACTGTGGACAAAAATAAAAAGCCTTATACAATAGTTATTCCCCCACCGAACATTACTGGTCAACTTCATATGGGTCATGCTCTTGATAACACCCTGCAGGATATCTTAATCCGTTTTCGCAGAATGCAGGGTTATAGCACCCTTTGGATGCCGGGTACCGACCACGCTTCAATAGCTACCGAAGCAAAAATTGTTGAGGCTATGAAGGCTGAGGGTATTACTAAAGAGGATATTGGCAGAGAAGAGTTTTTAAAACGCGCTTGGGAGTGGAAGGATAAATTTGGCTCCCGAATTATTTCTCAGCTTAAAAAGCTAGGCTCTTCTTGTGACTGGGAAAGAGAGCGCTTCACATTAGATGAGGGCTGTTCTAAAGCGGTTAAAGAGGTTTTCGTTCGCCTTTACGAAAAGGGTCTTATCTATCGTGGTGAGCGTATTATAAACTGGTGTCCACACTGTAAAACCTCTATCTCCGACGCTGAGGTTACTTATGAGGAAAAGGAAGGAAACTTTTGGCACCTACGCTATCCTCTTGCTGATGGAAGCGGATATTTAGAACTTGCAACTACCCGTCCCGAAACCATGATGGGAGATACCGCAGTTGCAGTTCACCCTGATGATGAAAGGTATAAACACCTAATCGGCAAAACTATTATGCTTCCTATAATGAATAGGGAAATTCCCATTGTTGCTGACGAATATGTTGAGATGGATTTTGGTACAGGTGTTGTTAAAATCACACCCGCGCACGACCCGAACGACTTTGAAGTAGGTCTTCGCCACAATCTTCCTATTATAAACGTTATGACCGATGAAGCGGTTATAAACGAAAATGGCGGAAAATACTGTGGAATGGACCGCTATGCCGCAAGAAAAGCGGTTGTAGCTGACCTTGAAGAGCTAGGCTTTTTGGTTAAGGTTGAACCGATGAAGCATAATGTTGGTTCTTGTTATCGTTGCAATAGCGTTGTAGAGCCCAGAATTTCAAAACAGTGGTTTGTTAAGATGGCGCCACTTGCAAAACCCGCTATAGAAACTGTTAAAAATGGCGAAATTAAGCTTATTCCCCAAAGGTTTGAAAAAACCTATTTTAATTGGATGGAGAATATTAAAGACTGGTGTATTTCCCGTCAGCTTTGGTGGGGACACCGAATTCCTGCATACTACTGTGCAGATTGCTCTGAGGTTATTGTTTCTAAAGAAGCACCCAGTGTTTGTCCTAAGTGCTCAGGGACAAAGCTTTCTCAGGATGAGGATACCTTGGACACATGGTTCTCTTCTGCACTTTGGCCCTTCTCAACTCTTGGTTGGCCCGAAGAGAATGAAGATTTAAAATATTTCTACCCAACAAGCACACTTGTTACAGGTTATGATATTATCTTCTTCTGGGTTGCAAGAATGATTTTCTCCGGTCTTGAATATACAGGCAAGGCTCCGTTTAACACCGTTTTATTCCACGGTATTGTTAGAGATGAGCAGGGTAGAAAAATGTCGAAATCTCTTGGTAACGGTATTGACCCGCTTCTTGAGATTGAAAAATATGGTGCCGATGCACTCCGCTTTACACTTGCAACAGGTAATACCCCCGGTAACGATATGCGTTATTTACCTGATAGGGTTTTGGCAAGTAGAAACTTTGCTAACAAAATTTGGAATGCTGCAAGGTTCCTTCTTATGAATTTGGACGATAACGAACCTGCACCTTACATTCCCGAAAATCTTTCTACTGCTGATAAGTGGATTCTTTCAAAGTTTAATACTCTTGCAAAAGAGGTAACCGAAAATCTTGAAAAGTTTGAGCTTGGCCTTGCCGTTGAAAAGCTTTACGACTTTATTTGGGACGTATTTTGCGATTGGTATATCGAAATTGCCAAGATTAAGCTTGGTGGCGAAAATGCCGAGGGCAAAAAGACAGCTAAGGCTGTTTTGGTTTACGTTTTCACCGAAACACTTAAGCTTTTACATCCATTTATGCCCTTTATTACCGAAGAAATTTGGCAGGCGCTACCTCACGAGGGCGAAACAATTATGACATCAAATTGGCCTGAGTTTAGCGAGGAACTAAATTTTGCGTCTGATGAGGCAGATTTCCAGGTTATTATGGAGGCTATTCGTGCCATCCGCGTTCGTAGAAACGAAATGAATGTTGCACCTTCAAGAAAGGCAAATCTTGTAATTTCTTCCGAAAGAAAGGCAATATTTGAGGATTCGAAGCCTATTATCGAGCGCCTTGCTTACGCTAGTAACATTTCTTTTGACGATAAGTACGATGCACAGGGTGCGGTTTGCGTTATCACCGATGCAGCAACTATTTATATGCCAATGAGCGACCTTTTGGACCTTTCTGCCGAAATTTCGCGTCTTGAAAAAGAACTCGAAAAGGCAAATATAGATAAAGAGTTTTTCGAGAAAAAACTTGGTAATCCCGGTTTTGTTGCGAAGGCTCCTGAAAAGGTTGTGGCAGAGCAAAGGGCACAACTTGCTAAGGTTTTGGAAAAAATCGAAAATATAAATCAAAGCATTGCCGACATTAAGGCACAAATGTAAAATAAAACTGCCGTGAGCATTCGTTTAATGTTTACGGCAGTTTCGTTTTAATATAAAAAGAGCAGTAGGTTTTCTACTGCTCTTTTATTATAGCATTATAAATTAAGCCTTGCCTTCGCAACCAAGAACGTTTTGAATCTTATGTGCTACCATGCCTTTAATAGCAGCACGGCCATCGCCAAGGTATTGTCTTGGGTCGAAATGTTCAGGATTCTCTACAAGATGTTTACGAACAGCGCCTGTAAGAGCTAAGCGAAGGTCAGAGTCGATATTGATTTTGCAAACTGCCATTGTTGCAGCCTTTTTAAGCATATCCTCGGGGATACCGATAGCATCAGGCATTTTTCCGCCGTAGGTATTTACCATCTCAACAAATTCGGGAACAACCGAAGAAGCACCGTGTAAAACGATGGGGAAGTTGGGAAGGCGCTTGCTAACCTCTTCTAAAATATCAAAACGAAGCTGAGGCTTTTGACCGGGCTTGAATTTGTATGCGCCATGGCTTGTACCAATAGCGATTGCAAGAGAGTCAACACCTGTACGAGTAACGAAATCGTAAACTTGGTCAGGGTCGGTGAAGGAAGCGTCCTCAGCCGAAACGTTAACATCGTCTTCAATACCTGCAAGCTGTCCAAGCTCACCTTCAACGGTTACACCACGCTCGTGAGCGTACTCAACAACCTTTTTGGTGAGGGCAACGTTATCTTCATAATCGAGGTGAGAACCATCAATCATAACTGAAGTAAAGCCGCCGTCGATACAGCTTTTGCAAAGCTCGAAGGAATCGCCGTGGTCAAGGTGAAGAGCGATAGGAAGACCTGTTTCTTCAACAGCTGCCTCAACAAGTTTTACAAGGTAGGTGTGGTTGGCGTATTTACGGGCACCTGCAGAAACCTGTAAAATAAGTGGGGCTTTAAGGTCTTTAGCCGCCTCGGTGATACCTTGAATGATTTCCATGTTGTTCACGTTAAAGGCACCAACGGCATAGCCGCCTTCATAAGCCTTTTTGAACATTTCTTTTGTGTTTACAAGTGGCATATTTGTCACACTCCTAAATTTTATTTACCTAGTTATTATACTATAAATGTTAAAGAAAATAAAGACCTATTTTTAAAATTGATAAAATTTTCACTAATTATTTTCATTTGTACGTATATAATGAAAAATATACTGCTGTACGATACCTGCACAGTCGGAAAATTCCACCGGAAAACCGTCGCTGAAATACTTCTCAAGGGCGCGTTTTATCCAAACATCAGTGGGAAAGGCATCGGTAAAGCCCATTCCATATAAAAGGGTGCAGTCGGCAACCTTTTTGCCAACACCTTTAATCTTCATTAGCTCTTCTCTTGCAAGATCAGTGGGAAGCTTTTTTATCTCTTCCAAATCTAGCTCACTGCTGCATTTTTTGGCGGCGTCTAAAATATATTTTGCCCTAAACCCTGCCCTTAGAGGCGCCAAATCTTCCACTGTAAGGTCTTTAAGCTTTTCGGCAGAGGGGAAGGTATAGCCATTTTCAAGCTTCTCACCAAAGGTTTCACATAGGCGAGAAATAATACCCTTAATTCTCGGAATATTATTGTTTTGCGAAATTATAAATGAGCAAAGCGCTTCCCAAGGGGATTGCTTTAAAATGCGAATTCCACTTGTTGTTTTAAGCATAGGAGAGATGATTTTATGTTTTTTGCAGCGCTCAACAATCTCCAGATAATTCCTTTTCAAATCGAAATAATCTGCCCAAATGCTTTCAAAATCTTCTTTACTTGTATTAAATAAAACAAGAGAATCCCCCTCTTGCTTTATTTTTAAGTATCTATCGAATGCAACGCCCTCAAAAGCACCGTCCAAAGTTTTTGTCCAACGAAAAGCCTGACCACAGTCTAAGGTGAGAGCAAGGTCAAAAGGCGCTATGTTTTTGACTAAAAAATCTCCCAAAAGTTTTCCCCCTTGAAAAAGTTATTTAAATCATTTATTATATAATACAGTAAAACAAGAGAAAACACAAGGCAAAAAAGAAAGGAAAATATTATGCGTGAAGATATTTGCACAATTCCCGTTACCGATGTCTTTGAGGAAAACGACGGTTGTCCGATTTGTAGAATGAAAGAAAAGCTTAGTGTTCGTGCGCTTGATTATATTCTTGGCGCCGCCATGATGGAACCTGACGTAAGAATTATGACCAATAAGGTGGGCTTTTGCAAAGACCATCTTGAATATATGTCCACCAAAAAAGGCGGGCTTCCGATAGCTTTAATGCTTGAGACCCATTTAGACGAAATCGCCCATAAAGCATTTGGCGGATTTCATAAGGACGGAAAAAACGTTGCCCCGTTTTTGAAAAGTTGTTTTGTTTGCGAAAAGGTTGAATGGGGAATGTCGCGTATGATAGAAACGATTTATATAACCTTTGAAAAGGATAGAGATTTTAGGGAAATGTTTTTGTCTCAGGATACGTTTTGTCTGCCGCATTTCGAAAGGCTTATGAGTGGCGTACCCAAGTCAAGACTTAAAAAATACAAAAGTGAGTTTTGCAAAGGTCTAACCGAAATTACCTATAAAAACCTAGATAAAATTAAAGGTGATTTAAAGCATTACGCATCAATGTTCGATTACCGAAACAGCGGTCCCGATGCCGACTGGGGCGATTCTAAAACTGCTATTGAAAGAGCTTTGAAGTTTTTACGATAATTTATAAGAAAATTTGGAAAATAGATAAAATATTTTTCTACAGTCAGTAACAAAATATTAACAAAAAAATAACAGTCAACACCCAAAAAACCCTTAGAAATGCCAAGTTATTGAACTTTTCCACCAAGTTATCCACCGAAATCGTGGATAACTTAATAAATACGAATTGTATAAAAATTTATTTTTTGGCAAAAATTAGAGTGTAATTTTAATGAATTTTTGTCTGGAGGAAGAGTGAAATGCTTAGAGGAATCAACCGTTCAATAATTGAAATTAACGATACAGGCAACCGATATTTTGAAAGGGTTTTAATATTTGTAAAACCTGAATTCGGCAACTTTCCGGAGGGGTATTTACAAAAGGAAGCAGCAAAAATGGTTGGTGCCTTTGGCACAAAACCGGTAGGACTTAAAAATAAAAAATATGTTTCAATGAGAAGAAAAGCCAAACTTAAACGAAATGCATTTTTGATGTTATCTATCGGGGCATTAGCGGTTGTTGGAATAATATTAGCATTGATTATATAAAATGTTGCGCCCGCTAAGGAGTTTTTTAGTGGGCGCAATTTTTTGTATAAAAAATGTCATAAAATGTTGAAAAGCGGCATAGGTTTATGGTAAAATAAACTGTGTGTAGAATGTTTTCTTTAAATAATCATTTTGAGGTGTTTAATGAAAAAAGCAAAAAAGAAGTGGATAAAACTAAGGCATCATATAGTTAGAAATATTTTGTATTTTATTTTAATTCCCTATTCTAAAATGGCATATAGGGTTAAAATAGTGCCATTTAAAGAACAAAGGGGTAGGCAGTTTTTGATTGTTATGAATCACCAAACCGCATTTGACCAGTTCTTTGTTGGCGGCGCTTTTAAGGGCCCAGTTTACTATATTGCGTCTGAGGACCTTTTTTCTAACGGTTTTATTTCAAAGGTTATTAAATATTTGGTTGCTCCCATTCCTATAAGAAAACAAACAACAGATGTGTCGGCGGTTAGAACTTGTATTAGGGTCGCAAAAGAGGGAGGCACAATAGCTCTTGCGCCTGAGGGCAACCGTACATATTCGGGAAGGCCTGTTTACATAAATCCCGCAATTTCTTCACTTACCAAGGCGCTTAAGCTTCCGCTTGCCATTATGCGTATTGAGGGCGGATATGGTGTACACCCCAGATGGAGTGACGTTACACGAAAAGGCAATATGAAAGCATATGTTTCAAGGGTTATTGAACCCGAGGAATATAAAAACCTTACAAATGATGAGCTTTATGAAATAATTAAAAAAGAAATGTATGTTGACGAGACCGAAATTAAGGAAGAATATTTAAGCTCTAAAAATGCCGAATTTTTGGAGAGGGCGATATACGTTTGTCCTTATTGCGGCCTTTCAAAATTTGAAAGTAACGGTAGCAAAATAAAATGTCTTAAATGTGGAAAAACTGTAGAACATAATGCCGACAAAACCCTTTCGGGCGTAGGCTTTTCGTTTCCTTTTAAATATGTTGCCGATTGGTATGACTATCAAGTAGATTTTATTAACAATTTAGATTTAGCAGAAGAAAAACTTTATTTTGAGGATATGGTTTCTCTTTCTGAGGTAATTTTATATAAGAAAAAGCTTAGGCTTTCAAACAGGGTTAAGCTTTCGCTATATGGGAACAAAATAACCTTGGATAGTAAAGAAATAAGTCTTGAACTAAATTTTGAGGATATTAAGGGAATAACCGTTTTGGGCAAAAATAAGCTTAATATTTATCTTGATTCAAAGCTTTATCAAATAAAAGGCGATAAACGGTTTAATGCTCTTAAATACGTTAATTTCTGTTTTAGGTATAAAAACATTTTAGGGGGAGACGAAAATGCAAAATTTTTGGGACTCTAACGTTTGGGGATTTGTAAATCTTGTAACTGTATTGCTACTTAGTCTTTTACTTGCCAATGCGCTCAAAAAGGCTATTAAATGGCTTAAATATTCACTTATTCCCACATCTGTTCTCGGCGGTGTAATTTTGCTTGTTATTTCGGGTGTTTTCGAGTGGATAAGCGGCGGAAAAGCCCTTTTTGACACAAACTTTTTTGGCGGCAACGGTATGGCTATGTTTGAAATCATTACATATCATGCCTTGGCGCTTGGCTTTATTGCCTCAACCTTTAAGGCATCAAAGGGTGTCAAAAACAAAAACCGCACAGTAGAAATTTTCAATACAGGTGTTAATACTGTTTCTACATATCTATTACAAGCGGTTGTTGGTTTTGGCATAACAATTATAGCCTCTTTTATTATGAAGGACTTTTTCTCTTCTGCAGGCTTACTGCTTCCCTTCGGCTACGGTCAGGGAACGGGTCAGGCTATGAACTATGGCGGAATTTATGAGAACGAATTTGGTTTTAGCGGCGGTAAAACATTCGGCCTCACAGTTGCGGCTTTGGGATTTTTGTCTGCAAGTATAGGCGGTGTTATACATCTTAATATTCTAAAAAAGCATAAGAAAATTGATGTTGTGCCCGAAGACAAAAGGGTTATTTCCACCGAAGAGATTGAGGGAGAAAATGAAATCGCCATGAACGGCAGTATTGATAAGGTTACCATTCAAATTGCTCTGGTTTTCGGCGCTTACTTTTTAACCTTCGGTCTTATGTTCCTTTTGGGAGAGCTTATTTCGGGAATGAAATCGGTTATTTACGGCTTCAACTTCCTTATTGGCGTTTTATCGGCTACTCTTTTTAAAGCGGTAATAAATTTTCTTAGAAGCAAAAATGTTATTAAAAAAGACTACGTTAATAACTTTTTAATGACGAGAATAAGCAATTTTTTCTTTGATTTGATGGTAGTTGCGGGTATTGCCGCGATAAGACTCAGCATTTTGGAAAAATATTGGGGAATTATTCTTATACTTGGCGTGGTTGGTCTTGTAATTACATACCTTTATAACTTGTTAACTGCCAGAACTCTATTTAAAGAGTATAGCGAAGCACAGTTTTTAACAATGTTCGGTATGTTAACCGGTACCGCTAGTACGGGCGTTATATTGCTTCGAGAAATTGACCCTGATTTTAAAACCCCCGCGGCAGACAACCTAGTTTATCAAAACTTCCCGGCTATTGTTTTTGGCTTTCCAATTATGTTACTTGCAACCTTAGCTCCTAAAAAGCCATATCTTACCTGGCTTTTACTTTTAGCATTTCTCGTTATTATGAATATAATTTTATTTAGAAAATTCATATTCAAAAAAGCTAAGGGTGATAAATAATTTAAATGAGTAAAGATGAATTAAATATAAAACCTATCGCATATATTGAGACTGACTTTAGTGAAAAGTTTGGAATTCCAAGGCAAAGCGGTAGGGCAAAATCGCTTAAGGGGAAAATTGTTTTTTGCCCTGAGTATAGAAATGACGATGCCTTAAGAGGTATTGAAGGCTTTTCTCACCTTTGGCTTATTTTTGATTTTTCAAAGGCGCATAGAGAAAAATGGAGTCCGACAGTTAGGCCACCGCGACTAGGCGGTAACGAAAAAATGGGGGTTTTTGCCACGCGTTCACCCTTTAGGCCAAATCCGTTAGGGCTTTCGGTTGTAAGGCTTGAAGAAACAAAACAATCCGAAAATGAGGGTACTGTGCTTATTGTTTCGGGGGTTGACCTTTTAAATGGCACACCGATTTTTGATATAAAACCCTATTTACCCTTTGCCGACAGTGTAGAAGGTGCTTTTGGCGGCTATGCCGAAGAGTTTAAGGAGTATAGGCTTGAGGTAAATTTCAAGACGGAGCTTTTGGAAGAAATTCCTTTAGAAAAAAGGGCGGCGCTTATAGAATGCTTGGCGGAGGACCCAAGGCCTTCTTACCAAGATGATGGTCGCACCTATAAAATGCGGTTTGTGGGGTTTGATATTGCCTTTAACGTAAAGGGCGATACCTTAACAGTAACTGAAGTTATAAAAGTAGAATAAAAAATATCCCAAACGGGTTTTCCGTTTGGGATATTTTGTTTTGTTTAATTATTCTGCATGTGGGTCGTAGAAACGCATAAGAGCGGCAATAGCTTTTTGGGTGAGTTTAATCTTCCACTCAAGATGCTCTCTGTCACACATATATTCCATACTAGGCTCCCAACCAAGTCTAGAGTCAAAATCAACTAGAGGAATGGTTGCCTTTGCATTTTCAATTTCGCCTTCTGCAATTGCTTTCATTTCAAGGATTATAGCATTTCTCTCCTTAACCGGAACTGCATTAAAGATTTCTTCATTCAAAACGAAATTATTCTTAGCAGGAGAAAGGAAATTAACTGTTGGCTTAAAGCCGAGTTTGTGCTTTAAAACATGCCATTTTTTAACGTTAACCGCGGTTCTTGCGGCATTCTCAATGAACCTAGCAAGGCCGAACATTCTCTTTGCTTCGTCGTACTTAGCGTCGGGGATAGTAGGTAAAATTTCTTCAAAAATATCGGCGCCCTCTTTGTACAAATCTATCATTATGGAAAGGGACTCAATTTCGTGGTTAAGTCTTACCATATTATTTATGTTAAAGTTGTACATCGGGAAGCAAATTTCGTTACCGCCGAAGTGCGCAAAATTCGGGCTGGGAATGGTGGCATCATCCATAAGAAGAAGCGGATAAGAAGGACCTATTCTGAAAGGTCCGTACTGGTCTTCGTTGGCGGCAATATAGTGCCTATGGCCTTCACTGAGTTTCTGCCAAGCGGTTAACACCTTGTCGGAATTTGCTTTGCCGTAGTCCCTAACTGCGATAGCACGAATATGTGTATCAAAATCATCAATAGGCGACCAACAGGCCGCTTTATGAAGCTCGGAAACGAAAGAGGGGAAGAAACCGTAGTGGTGCGATTCCATAAGACCGCAAAGACCCCAATCGTCGTGGGCTTTTTGCATAGAATCCCATCTTCTCTTCCACTGATATGGAACGGGAACGTAAGGAATAACACCAACATCCCAGGTAAGACCTCCGGTATTACTCATTGTGTAAAGCTTAACGCCGCTCCTTTTGGCTTCCTCTGCTTCGCTTATGAAATATTGTCCCGGGCCTTCAAAGGAAATTGAGTAGTCTGCAACCGTTTCAAAGGTATTCCCTACGGGGAAACGCTCAAACATTTCGTAGGTGGCCTGAAGCGAAACACCTTCAGGTAGTGAGCGAATAAGCGCCTGCCTTGCTTCTTTGGGCTGATAACCCCAGTTGTAAGACCAAAGAACAATGTCGGCTTCAGGATTTTCTTCCCAAATAACGTCGCGGATAAGCTCCATAAAATCGCCGTAGTCATTACAGGGGTACCAACCGGGATAAGGCCTTGCAATAGGTGTAGATTTATAAGCTAAATCTCTCCTCGCCATATGGGCAGGAACACCGCAGGTGTTGGGGTCTTTTGACGGGAAGTCGCAGGACTCACCAACAAAGACAATACCCTTAAGGCCGGGGCACTCTTTGAAAAGGCGACCGTACGTTTTGCGGTAATCATCTTTTGCAAGAGGGTCGCTTGGGTGCCTATAATTTTGGTGGTAGCTGTAAGCGTAAACGTCAATACCGTAGCCTGCAGCCCTATAAATAAGGTCATTAAAATCTAAAAAGCCGTATGGGGTCATATGTACGTCCTTGGTAAACACCAAAATAGCGTCCATACCGTGATGTGCAATAGTACGAAGATGCTCGTCAGGGAACATATCAAGGCCGTAGCCCGAATGAATCATTCTTGGAGAATAAATAGGCTCTTTTTCGGTAACGCCTTTTGCGATAACGGGACCTTCGTTTAGGTTCATTTGGTCTTCAACAAAGTAAGAGCCTTGTGCGGCGCCTCTCGGGTCAGCACCCGAAATTGTAATTTTATCATCCTGGACAGTTAGCTTATAGGATGCTTTCTTTCCATCGTAAAGGGTGTTGTACTCAATGGTGTTGGTTTTTTGAGCCAAAGATGCGGGACGAACAGTTAGATAAACCTCTAATGAAACCTCAAAATATTCTCTAAGGTCATTAGCTGCAATTTTTATAACTCTGTCAGCGTCGTCGGGGTAAACAATTTGCCAGTCGTTGGTAACAACGGTGCCTTCCTTTTTGGTGTAAACCTCGGCGTTTTTTCTGCCAGGCTTATGTACTTCGGAAAGTCTTTTTCTAAATTCATAATTTCTTTCCATTAAAAAAACTCCTTTGCGTATACCTGTAAGTTTTGCTGCAAAAAAGCCAAAGCGTTTGGATTTTTTAATCTAAACACTTTGGCTAAAAAAGTAAACTATTGTTTTATCAAGATATTCAAATGATTTTTGAACCATTTCCCCATGTTATCATAGCCCGTTGGGCTTTTAGACTCTCTGGGGAAACAAAAATCAAGTAACATAGTTTTATACCTCTTTATAATTAGAAGTCAAGCTCGATGATACCTTTCTTGAGGTAATCTGTCATAGAGTTGCAACCGTCCTTGGTAACTACGATACCTTTTTCCCATCTTGTACCAAAAGTAGGTCCGGAAATAAAGGTGTCAACCTGGAATGTCATATTCTCTTGGAGTTTGTAATCGCTGATAGATTCCATCCAAGGAGCCTCAACCTCAATCATACCTGTACCGTGGCAAGGACCATAAACAAATGCATCTTTATAGCCGTTGTCAACATACATTTGATAGAAGTTTTTAGCAATGTCGCTTGCTAAAACGCCTTCTTTAATCTGGTCAACTGTCCAGTCGTGAGCTTTAAGACAGAAATCAACATAATCTCTTCTCTCGCCTTCAAGCTTGCCCATAACAACGGGAAGACCGATAGCAGGTGAGTAACCGTCAATTTTAGCAGAAAGGTTAAGCTGAACGATATCGCCCTTACCAATCTTCTTGTAGCTTGAACGGCTGATAGCGTGACGGGTAGAAGCCTCACTGAACACGTACATAGGAAGACCTTCGTACTCAGCACCGTTTTCATAAATAACTCTTTGTGCTACACCAACCATCTCAAGCTCGGTAACGCCGGGTTTAAGAGCCTTGATAACTTCGTCGGTAGCAAGTTCAATAATGCGGAAGCCTTCTTTAATACAAGCAAGTTCGTTAACGCTCTTAATTTTGCGGAGCTCAACCATAATGTCGTTGCATTTAACGATTTCAGCCTTGGGGAAGCTTTCTTTAAGGCCTTCGAAAATGGGAAGGGTGCATTCAACATAGCTTCCAAGACCGATTTTAATATTTTCACCTGTAACGCCGATAGCCTTAAATACATCTTTGAAGGTATCTGCTTTAAGTTCGGGATAAGCAGGGTCAGCAGACTCTCTGAACTCGCTGAGGCAGAAAATCTTGTCCATCTTAGCAACGTCTTGTGCGAAGATAATGCACTCAGGACCAACCATTAAAGCTGCGTCGCCGTTTGCTGCAATAGCAACACCTGCACGCTCGAAAAGGGGCCAGAAGCCACTGAAGTATCTTGCGTTAGCGTAGTCAGACTCGGTGCTGGAAACAACCATAACGTCAAGGCCTTTTTCGCGTACAAGCTTAGCTGCTCTTGCAATTCTTTCCTTGTACTCATAATCAGGGATACAAATTCTGTTTGACATAATAAATTCCTCCATAAAATTTATTTTTTAATTTTTTCTAATACTTTTTGACTCTCCGAAGGAGAGAGAATGCCTGTTCTCATACGGATTGTGGCGGTTTCGCCTGTTTTAAGAATCTTTCCGTAGCCTTTTTCTTTGCAGTAGATATAACCCTTATGCTCTGCAGTGGCGGGTAAAACAATACCAATTGCATCTTCGTCATCGGTTCTGCAAATCCACCTTACACCAACGGGAAGCTCTTCGGGGCGGTGGCAAATGTATGTAGAATAACCGTCGGGCATAAGCTGCATGGAATGTGCTTCGCCGTTTTCGTCGGCATAGTATTTGCAGGTGAAAACAATTTCAGGAGCATAGGACTGAGTGTTTTTATCAACAGTATCCATAATGGAAATGTCCTTCTCAAGCCTGTCGATATACTCGTTTGTTTTTTCGCCACCGGGATAACCTGCGGGAACCTCGCGGTGAATTTTTATATCTTCATGCTTTGCGGTGTAGTAAAGCTTAGAACCGTCAACAGGAAGATAGTTGATGTGGCAAAGATAAAAATATTCAAGGTCAAGGTCCTTGTTATTTTTAATGGTTACGTTAATATCAATAGTGGTTGCGTCTTCGTAAAGCCTGCACTCAGGTATAAACTCATAATTAAGCTCAGAAGCCCTTTTATGAGTATACACACCGCTAAGAGATATGTATTTGCCTTTTTCATCCTCACCGGTAATTAAAAATACGTTATTGTACCTTGCTATAGGAAGCTCACCGTGAGGAGTATGAGTATCTTCAGGGCTTGGGTTACCCATAGCGGTAAGGCCGCAGTGCATTAAAAAGCAACCGTAGGTTTCGCCAAAATTCCCCCAAGCAACCTCGGGTTCATCAAATATGGATTTCATAACGAGGTTTTTGCCTAGAAATTCCATATCCCAAATCATTTGACCCATAAAGGGTAAAAGGGTTACGTAGCCGTGCTTATTTTTAAGTGTAATTGCCTCAACACCTGTTTTGTATTTAAAGGATACCGCACTTAAATTTTCGCCTTCAAAAACCGGCTTTTTTGCTTCGCAAAAATTCTCTTTGTAAAGAAAGATTTTTCCTGCCATTTACGCTTCACCTCATATTAAATTATTTTTACACTTACATTATAACAAAAACCTTGCGATTTGTATTTAAAGGATATTAAAAATTTTTTGTAAAATATTTAATAAATTTAATATTGACAAAGTTTTTGGGGAAGTTTATACTAAAGTATAAAGGGTGGGTGAAAATTATGAACTCCATAAAAAGTGCCGAATTTAAGCTTAAAGGTTTTAAAAACGAGCTTCGCGTAACAAGAATGGCAAATTTGCATTATTTTGAGTTTATTAAGGAGTATCAAACAGTTAAGGACAAACATCCCTTCAGGGAGCTTGTTTACGTTGATAGCGGCAGCATAAACGTTCAGTCGGAAAGCTTTCGCGGCACACTTGGTGCAAAGCAGCTTCTTATACATAAAAACAATAACGTACACTCCCTTTCCTGCCTGCAAAATAATGCTCCCAACGTTATAATTATTGGGTTTGAGTGTGAGTGTGAGCGGTTAGATTTTTTTGCCGACAAAGCATATACACTTTCAAATGACCTTATAAAGATTTTAATTGAGGTTATTAAAGAAGGGCGCTCGGTTTTTTTACCACCCTACGATATACCATACATTAAGGATATGAAAAAGCGCAAAACCGACGTTCCTTTTGGCGCCGACCAAATGCTCCGCCTTAAATTTGAAACCTTTTTAATTGAACTTATAAGAAGTACCGAGATGCCAATTACCAATACCGACAGTTTTGCGGAAAACAGTAAAATTGAAGAGATTTTTGCCTACGTAAACAATAACTACAATCAAAAAATAACTTTGGACGACCTTTGCTTTTTATTTGGCACCAACAAAACAACAATTTGCCAGAGTTTTAAAAATACTTATGGCGTGTCTCTTATAAATTACGTTAATCGTCTTCGAATAAAAAATGCCAAAAAGCTAATGAGGGAAGGTAAGCTTAATTTAACCCAACTGTCTTCAGAGGTAGGTTTTTCTTCAATTCATTATTTCAGTAAAATTTTTAAGTCTTATGAGGATAAATCTCCGTCAGAGTATATGAAAAGCATTAAATCGAAATTTGATATTTAATGTTGACAAAAAGTGTTTATGTGTTTATAATACTTACATAAAATATGATATTAACTGCCACCGGGTAGTGAGTTTAACACTCGTAGCACATCGTTAGGTCTTTGAAGATGTGCTGTCGAGTGTTTGTTTTTTGGAGGATATTATGTATAGCTTTAAAAGGCTTTTTAACTATTTCAGTCTTGCCGAAAAGTTTCTTTGGCTTTTTTCGGAACTAGCGATAATTATTACTTTTTTAATTTTCGATAGAGAAAATTATCTTACACTTATTGCGACTTTTTTGGGCGTAACCGCCTTAATTTATTGCGCAAAGGGAAACCCGTTGGGACAGCTTTTGATGATAATTTTCGGCACAGTTTATGCTATAATATCCTTTAATTTTACTTACTATGGTGAAACAATAACCTATGCAGGAATGACGGTGCCAATGTCTATATTTTCACTAATTTCGTGGCTAAAAAACCCATATAAAAATAGTAGGGCAGAGGTGAAGGTTAATAAAATAAGCAAAAAAGAGCTTGTGTTTATGCTTTTTCTTACCGCACTTGTAACTCTTGTTTTTTACTTTGTTCTAAAGGCGTTTGGCACTGCAAATCTTTTGGTAAGCACAGTTTCGGTAACAACAAGCTTTGCTGCCGTTTATTTGACATTTAGAAGAAGCCCTTTTTTCGCGCTTGGGTACGCCCTTAATGATATTGTTCTTATTGTACTTTGGGTTTTCGCGTCCTTTACCGACATTTCTTATATCTCTGTAGTAATTTGTTTTTTGGTATTTTTGGTAAATGACCTATATGGTTTTATAAGCTGGAGAAAAATGGAGAAAAGACAGGATAGAAACGAATAAAGAAAAAATGAGCCGTAATGGCGTTGTACCCGTAGGATACAACGCCAGTTTTATTCGCCCCCAGGCGAGTTGTATTGCTTCGCAGTTATATTTGGGCTTTGCCCAAGTGGTATTGCCTACGGCAGTTTTGGGGCGAATGAAATATCACTAAAACCACAAGGTTTTAATATCACTTTGCCGGTAGGCAAAATATAACTGTGAGACCCGTCTCACAATATCACTTTTTTGAGATGGATTAAAAGTTCTTAGGTCTTCCGAACAAGTGGAAGTTGCCGCACAAGTTCCCTGCTTGTTACGGTATAAGACATAATTAAAAGCTGTGTAGAAAATTTCTACACAGCTTTATTACTGTCCTTAATTGTACGATTCATAACATTACGACTCGTTTTTTATAGATTTAATAATTGCTTTTTCTTTTGTTCAAATTCCTCTTGTGTGATTACCCCATCATCGCATAGTACCTTGTATTTTGCGAGTTCATTGGCAACATCACGAGGTGCATACGGTTGCGTTACTATTTTATTTTGGGCTTCGGTGCAGGACCAAATTAATGCTATAAACCAAGCTAGGATAGTCCAACCTGCGAAGATATTTAAAATATATATTGCTCTTGTCTGAGGATGTTTTTTCTTGTTTGCGATTAGGTAAGGCAGAAAGTAAATATATGTATAGAGGAAGCTAAGGAATAGGTTCAAAATAATTATTGCAAAAACTGAAGAAGCTCGTAAATCCCACTCGCAAGAAAAACCAATCACGCATACGCCCACAGCAGTTAGTATTAGATAGCCTAAAACTACTAAAAAACAAAATGAAGAATAGTATTTTTTACCTTTCTTTTCAACAACGCGTTTGAAAATTTTTGCTGCAAAATTTATTATAAGAAAAAGTACAGGAATTAAAAGAATAATCATAAAAACCACCTACTAACTATTTTTGATAATTATATGACAAAATGTCATAAATGTCAAGGACAAATTATGACATAATGTCATTAGAGGTGGTTTTGTGAAAAACAATTTGAAAAAATTGCGCAAAAGCAGGGGATACACACAAATAGCTGTTCAAATGAAGACGGGAATTGAACAGGCGTTACTTTCTAAGTTTGAAAACGGAGAGCGCACACCGCCCACCGAAACATTGGTTAGACTTGCAGATTTTTATGGAGTGAGCATTGACTATATTTTATGTCGAACAGACAATCCTAAGGTACAAAAATGAGCCGTAATGTTACGGCTCGTTTTGATATATCAGTGGCGAAGCCACACATTACTTCTTCACTCTTACCTTTTACCTATTACTTAAAAATCCCGCCCTCTTATGAGGACGGGATTTTTGGAGCGGATTACGAGGCTCGAACTCGCTACCTCCACCTTGGCAAGGTGGCGCTCTACCAGATGAGCTAAATCCGCATAAATTATAAATAAATGGTGCCTCCGGTCGGAATCGAACCAACGACACGGGGATTTTCAGTCCCCTGCTCTACCGACTGAGCTACAGAGGCAGATTGGCGACCTGGATGGGGCTCGAACCCACGACCTCTAGCGTGACAGGCTAGCGTTCTAACCAGCTGAACTACCAGGCCAAAAAATGGTGGGAACAACAGGGCTCGAACCTGTGACCCTCTGCTTGTAAGGCAGATGCTCTCCCAGCTGAGCTATGCTCCCACGATTGCCGCATAGTTTTAGCGGCAAATGATATACTATCATATAAATTTGAGTTTGTCAACACTTTTTTATCTATTTTTTAAAAAAAGTGCTTACCAAATGATAATTTATTAAACTTTAATTTACGAGCCAAATATTTATGTTTTCTTTGTGTTTTTGCGGATTTTTATGCGAAAAAATTGAATTAAAATAATAATGCGCTTGACAAAGGGGGAGGGGGTTTATATAATAAAAGTAATAACGTTATTACAAGGAGCATTAAACTTTGATAACATTAAAAGAAATTGCCAAGGAACTTGGCGTTTCGGTGTCGACCGTTTCACGCGTTGTAACCGAAAAGGATAGGGTTGACCCGGAAAAAAGAAAGCTCATTAAAGCGGCACTTAAAAAACATAACTATATACCCAACGATAGCGCCAGAGGTTTACGCGGAATGGCTAGTCGTTCTATAGGTGTAATTGTTCCGTCTCTCTCAAGTAGCTTTTATAATAAAATAATCTCTGCCGCCTGGGATGTGGCATATAAAAACGAATATACGGTAGTTACTTGTGTGGGTGGCGACAAAGAAAAACAAATGGCCCGTTTTTTAAAAAACAAGCAAATTGGTAAAATTATTTGTTCAAGCGGGCTTTCAGATGCAACCGAATTTTATAAGGACCTATTTGGTGAAGATGCGGTAGTTATGATAGATACCGAAGCGCCTCTTACAAACGGGGTAGGAAATATAAGCTTTGATGCTTTTGATAGCGCTAAAAAACTAGCCAATTATGTTTTTGAACTTGGACATAAAGACATACTTTTTTTGGCTCATACAAATAAGCATAAACGTTTGGAGGGTTTTTTGGCCGCCGCAGAGGATAGAAAAATTAAAATTCGCGATGAGTGGGTAAGGTCTGGACTGGGCAGTAAAGAAGGCTATGAGGTTTGTAAAGAAATTTTAGGTCGGAATAAGCGACCTACCGCTATACTTGCCACCGACAACTCCTTGGCCTTTGCAGCAATACGTGCCGCGCGCCAATGTGGGCTTGGTATACCCAAAGACCTTTCGGTTGCCGGTTTTGACACAGTAGATGAAACGGGAATTTTAAAGCCTGAAATCACAAGCATTATTCAAAAGACTGTGCAAATGGGCGAAACTGCCGCAAAGATGCTTATAAACGGTAAGTGTGAGCATATAACCCTTGAGGCAGATTTTATTAAGGGTGAGTCCTGCTGTAAGCTTTAATTTTTAAAATAGGTGCAAATAAGCACCTATTTAACTTTGGTTTTTGTAATAACGTTATTACAAATGTTATTTGCAAATAAATAAAATTTAAATTGGAGGCAAAATTTATGAAACTTGAAAACTGTTATCCCGATATAATTGAAGAGGCTATAAAAAACAAAACTCCTCTTTTCCTTCCTGTTGGTACAATTGAGTATCATAGCGCACATATGCCGCTTGGTACCGATACTCAAACCGCCTACTATTTTTTGGAAGAGCTTGAAAAAAGAAGAGATATTATAATAGCGCCTCCTGTTTGGTATGGCTGTGCAAGTTATGCGGTTAAGGGCCCCGAGGGTGGAAGTGTTGATATGGACGGTAAAGTTTTAAACGACTTTATGTATAATATCTATATGTCGCTTTTAAAGACAGGTTTCCGCAATATTATTGTAATTGTTGCACATCAGATTGAAGAAATCAATCCTACCGAGGCAGCCTGTATTGATGCCGCAAGACGTGCTATCTTCAAATTCCTTGAAGAAACCCGTGGTATTGGCTGGTGGGGAGATAATAAAATGAAAGATTTTTATGGCACGCTCGACAGCGACGATAATCCTTGGAACTGGATTAGGGTAAGGCCAATGCATTTTAGAAATCCTGAAATTGCCGGTGACCACGCAGGCGAGTGGGAAACCTCTTGGCTTTGGGCGCTTAAACCCGAACTTATTAGGGAAGATAAAATAGGTACTTCTGATGACTGGTTTGTTGAAACCGCAAAATATGCCTCAAAGGAAAAGGGCAGAGATGTTATAAACAGAGTGCACGAACTTTGGGACGAGTTTTTAGATAAATAACGGGGGTGTCAGTATGGCTATTGAAAAAAGTTACGATTTTTGTAAACGTCTTTTAGAGGTGCATAAAAAGGACCGCCGCGATAAAGCGCTTACACCCGAAAAAGATGAGTTTGAATTTAAAAATCTTGTAAAAATCGCAATATCAAAAGAAGCGGATATTGTAGCGATAACCGCCGCAAAAGATTTTGCAGATTACCTTTTAACATCTATGAATGTGCCCGCTTATGTAGATTTTTGCGAAGAAGCAGAAAATGGCGGAGTTTTACTTAAAATAAATAAAGATTTGGACGAGGCTTCTGAGAGACGAGGCCACAGAATTACAGTAGATGATGGCGTTTTAATTGAAGGTTTTGACGGCGCGGGTATTGCTCAAGCGCTTTACTATCTTGAAGACGTAATGAATCTCCGCGTGGCCCCATTCCTTAAAAAAGGAAGCGAAACAAGACGTATTATGTTTGCGCCAAGGGTTGTTATGTCGGGATACAGTATGGACGAATATCCTGATGATTATTTGAATTTGTTAGCCCATCATGGCTTTTCGGGAATTAGTCTTTGGATAAAGGGACCTAACGAAACTCAAAAGGGATATTTAAACTTTACCGACCTTGCAAATAGAGCTGAAAAATATGGTCTTGGCATTTATATTATGAGCTATGCAAAGCACGATGTTTATCCCGAGGGGGATGAGGCGCAAAAATATTACGATAAGCTTTATGGTGATTTATTTGCACAGTTTCCATTTATTAAGGGACTTACTATTGTAGGTGAGGCGGTTGATTTTGTTAGTCGCGATACCCGTGTTCCCGAAGGGGTTAATCCAAGCTTTTTCCCTTGTAATGACTGGCATTTGCTTCTCAGAATGATACGAAAAGCGGTTGATAAAGCCAAGCCTGACGTTGATATAATTATATGTTCTTATAACTGGGGCTTTTACCCACAAGAGCTTAGGGAGGAGCTTATCGCAAGCCTTCCTAAGGATGTTATACTTGAATGTGGTTGGGAAATGTTTGAGGAGTATGACCTTGACGGTGTAAGAGAAGCTTGTAACGACTACTCTCTTCGCTGTGCCGAGCCGGGAAAATACTTTAAAAGCGAGGCTGAGGCTACGGGTAAATATGGCTTGAAGCTAAAAACAATTTCAAATACAGGCGGAAGAATTTGGGATTTTGGCGCAATACCCTTTGTACCCGCACCTTATAGGTGGGCCGAAAGACACGAGGCAATGCGTAAGGCATATTTTGAAAATAATCTTTCTGCCACAACCGAAAGCATACATTATGGCGTTTACCCCTCTTTCATTACCGAAATTGCCAAATGGGCTTTTGCGGTACCTATGGTAGATTTAAATGAGATGATACCCAAAATTCTTGCAATGCATTTTGGTAAAGAAGAGGTTGACAAGATTGACGAGGCCATGAAATACTGGAGCGAAGGGCTTGCAAATATGGTGCCGACTAATGAAGACCAATACGGTGCACTCCGCGTAGGCCCTGCATATCCTTTCTATTCGGGACTTGAACCCAACAAGGGGGTTAGCGCACCGCAGGATAAGTTTGCAATGTCGAAACTTGCTCCGGGTATGTTCCACAACACCTATTTCTACGTTAGCCGAGGTGATGCAGGAGATAAGCGTATACCTAAGGAAATTGTCGCTTATGAGCAGGTTAAAGCATGTTTCGAAAAGGGGCTTAAGTTACTCGAAAGCGTGACGGATAAAAATGAAGAGCTTACCAGACTTATAGGTATGGGATATTTTATGAGAAATACTATAGTTTCGGTACTTAATATGAAGCAGTTTTTTATTCGCGACCAAAAAAGGCAAAAAACTGAGGATAAAGAAGAAAAAGCAGGGCTTATAAATGAAATGATAGAGATTTTAAAAGCCGAAAGTAAAAATGCTGTTGATACAATTCCGCTTGTTGAGGCCGATTCTTCACTTGGTTTTGAGCCTTCACTTGAATATATTACTGACCGAAAAAGGCTTGAGTGGAAGCTCGGACAGGTTGAAACCGAAATAGAAAAATTAAAAGGACAAATCTAATATAAATTTATGGGCGGCTAAATTTTAGCCGCCCATTTTTTATGCAATTTTTATATAATGTATTTAATATGGCGAAAAAATTATTTTCTTTACATACTTGAAAACGTATAGAAATTTCAGTATAATAAGAGCATAGTGTGAAAGTTTTAAATTGAGATTGAAGATAAAATTAAAACTAATTGGGGGATGTTGAATGACAATTTTTGACGCACTTGGATTATTAGGCGGCCTTTGTCTTTTCCTTTTTGGTATGGACGTAATGGGTGATGGACTTAAAAGAAGAGCGGGAAACAGTTTAAAAAATCTTTTGGGTAAACTTACCAACAGTAGACTAAAAGGATTTTTAACAGGTATGGGTGTTACTGCCGTTATTCAAAGCTCTTCAGCGACAACAGTTATGGTTGTAGGCTTTGTTAACTCAAAGGTGATGACCCTAAAGCAGTCTATCGGTGTTATTATGGGCGCCAATGTTGGTACAACGATTACCGCGTGGATTCTTAGTCTTGGTGGTATAGCAAGTGATAATGTTTTTCTAAAGCTTTTAAAGCCCACCTCCTTCACTCCAGTTTTGGCTTTAATAGGTATTGGCTTTTTGATGTTTGCAAAGTCGGGTAGGAAAAAGGATACAGGAACAATCTTACTAGGTTTCGCAACTCTTATGTACGGTATGGATGCCATGTCGGGTGCCGTTTCTGGCCTTGCAGATAACGAAACCTTCCGTAACCTTTTTGTAGCCTTCCAAAATCCGATTTTGGGTGTGTTGGTTGGTGCAGTTCTTACTGCTATTATTCAGTCAAGCTCGGCATCGGTTGGTATTTTACAGGCAATGTCGGCAACAGGACTTATTCCTTATTCGGCCGCAATTCCTATTATTATGGGACAAAACATAGGCACCTGCGTAACTGCGCTTTTAGCCTCCTTGGGAACAGGCAAAAATGCTAAACGCGCTGCTTCAATTCATCTTTCATTTAATATTATAGGTACTGTTGCTTGGCTAACAATTTTTAGCATTCTTTCAATGATTTTCAAACCTGCTATATTAAATACCTCAGCATCATATTTAGGTATAGCCGTTGTAAATACTATTTACAAAACCTTATGTGTTGCTCTTTTGTGGCCCCTTTCAGGTCTTCTTGAAAAAATTGCTTACGCAGTTATTAAGGGCGAAGACGAGGAAGAAACAAAAATCGAGCTTGACGACCTACTTCTTGACACTCCTGCAATCGCTATTAAACAGGCTGGTGAGATTGCTGTTAGAATGGCGAAAGAGTCTATTGAAGGCTTTAAGCTTAGTTTTAAGGCGGCAGAAGAGTATAGTGAAGATATCGCTGCAAAAATCAGGCGTATTGAGGGTAATACTGACCACTATGAAGACGTTTTGGGAACCTATCTTACAAAGGTTTCGCGCAATCAGGTTACCGAGGATGATAGCTCTGAAATTTCTAAGCTTTTAAAAGTAATTGGTGATTTTGAACGTGTTTCCGACCATGCCGTAAACGTTTTGGAATCGGTTGAGGAGTTAAAGGAAAAAGGAATTGAGTTTTCTTCTAAAGCAAAGAAAGAACTTTCGGTTCTTTGCTCGGCTGTATCTGAAATACTTGATATGACCCTTGTGGCTTTTGAGAATAATGATGTTCAGACAGCCCTTTTAGTTGAACCTCTTGAACAGGTTATCGACAGCCTTAAAACAACACTTCGCGACAGGCACGTTGTTAGACTTAAGGATGGCGACTGTACCGTTGAGGCAGGCTTTATTTGGGCAGACCTTTTAACTAATCTTGAAAGGACATCAGACCACTGCTCAAATATTGCGGTTTGTATAATTGATGCAAAGCATCACGATATGAATGCTCACGAGTCACTTAAGAGCATTAAGGAAAACAGGGGAGAATTTGAGGCTAGGTATAAAGCCTTTGCCGAAAAATACTCGGTTACTGTTTAAACAGTAGTTTTAATAAATATTAAATCCGATAGATTCAGGCAAAGAATCTATCGGATTTTTTTAGTTTTCTTCTGTTAAAGATTTTAGTGCCTTCTTAAATTGAACGGTGAAAAGAATAGCGGTAAAGGTTACGGCAATCACATCGGCAACGGGTTCTGCCATATAAACACCCATCGTCTTATCGTGGGTCAGTTGCGGCATAATGTAGATAAGAGGTAGGAGTAAAACAAACTTGCGAACAATGGCAACAATGATAGAACAAGGCGCGTTACCGATGGAAACGAATGTCATCTGACAAGCAATCTGAATGCCGAAGATGCACATTATTCCGCAATAAATTCGAAGCGCCGTTGCAGTAAATTCAATGAGTGATGTATCAGGAGTGAATATCCCTGCAAACATTTGTGGCAGCAGCATAATAGCTCCCCAAATGATAAAGGAGTATGTAAGGCAGGATATAAGCAATAGTCTATATGTTTTCTTGACGCGCCCCACGTTTTTTGCACCGTAGTTGTAGCTCAAAATCGGCTGTGCACCCTGTGCAATACCTTGCATCGGGAGCATGGCAAACTGCATCACGCTTGTAAGTATTGTCATCGCACCAACGGCAATATCACCGCCGTATTTAAGGAGCGAAGAATTAAAGCAAACCGAAATCACGCTTTCACTGCTTTGCATAATAAAGGTTGCCGTTCCAAGTGCAATGCAGGGGAAAACGAGTTGCCCGTCTATGCGTAGATTATGTCTTTTAAGTTTAAGATAGGTTTTCTTTCCGCAAAGGAATAAAAGCACCCAAAAGCAAGAAATGGCTTGTGAAAGTATAGTGGCAAGGGCTGCACCTTTTACACCCATATCGAAACCGAAAATGAAAATCGGGTCGAGAATAATATTGCTGACAGCGCCTATAAGCACCGTAATCATACTGATTTTGGTGTAACCCTGAGCGGTGATAAACGCGCCCATGCCGAGTGTTAGTTGAACGAATATCGTACCGATAGCGTATATGTTCATATAATCGGTGGCATAGCTAATGGTGTTCTCACTGGCGCCGAACATCAACAGTAGGTCTTTATTCCAAATCAGCAAAATGGCGGTCAGAATGGCAGAAATGATAAGCTGCAGAGAAAAACAACCACCCATTATTTTTTCGGCGGAATCGTTGTCGCCCTCACCCATACATATAGATGACTTTGGTGCTCCGCCCGAAGCAATCAGCGCCGCGAAGGCTGAAATAATCATAATAATTGGCATACACACACCCACACCGGTAAGCGCAAGGCTTCCGTTACCCGGTATGTGACCGATATAGATGCGGTCAACAATGTTGTATAGCATATTGATAAGCTGGGCCACCACCGTTGGAACTGCCAATTTAAACAGCAGTTTACCTATCGGCGCTGTGCCGAGCATTTCTTTGTTATCACTCATAATTTCGCTCCGTTAAATCAAAAATTTCAACATGTATTATATAACATTTTACCGCAAAATTCAAGTCGCCCAGAAGTAGTGATAAAAATTGAAAATTTGATGTACATATTTACAGTTATAGTGATAGCTAAAGTAAGAAGGCAATTGCGATGGCAATAGGAACTGCTTTGGGGTAAAAAGAGAAAGGCTGAACCCAATCGGGTTCAGCCATAGCCTATGCGGCACTATTTAAAATTTGTTTCTGAGCATTAAGGTATTGCTGTAAATCAAGAACAGTATTCTTGGTGAAACGCTTAGGTGTTGGTATATTAGGAACAGCAACATTGTTTGCGTTAGCCATTCTTAGTGTGTAGTCGTAGATGCTATTAAACAAAGCACTAAGTTGTTCAGCGGATAAATTTAGTGGAACAGCGTTATCTTTATAAAGTTGTGATACTACATCTAAATCATTTATGAGTTTATCAACTATTTCAACAGTTAATTTACCGTTTTGAGCGGCATCTAAATATTTTTGTAAAGATACCCCCAAATGTTTCTTGGCTTTGCGTTTATCCTTCTCGGATACATATGCAACGGTTCCAACAACTGCACCGCCGATGATCAATAATCCACCAACAATTAACAATCCCTTCTTATGCTCGCGAATTATATCTATTGCCTGTGCAGCTCCGTCTTTGGCAGCATCAAAAACAGTTGGTAAGTGTTTTCTGACTTTTTTACTACCCATATCCTTTGCCAAGCCGCATAGTTCAAGTGCACCTGCTTTAACTCCAGCGTAAGTGGCATCATCGAGAACTAAATTTACATTTACAACAGGCACAGAATTCACCCCCAAAACTTTAATAATATAATTATAACACATAATTTGGTAAAACACAATTATTAAAGAGAAAACTCCTTGAAGGATAAAACCTTCAAGGAGCCCTTGGCGGCATAAGGAGGTACGGTGCGCTATCGGTTTATGCCGACCGCTCCGAGCGGTAAACGGCAAACCCTTCGTGCTCCCGACTTCACAGTTCCAAAAAGCTATCGCGCATTTTGAACTGTTTCGACGAACTCTGCTCGTTCTCATCTCGCACCACAAAAAAATAACGAACCATACCAAAAGTATGATTCATTATTTTTGAAGATTAACCCTAATTTTGATATAAACGCACCCTCTTTTGAGGTTAGGGGGGGTGCAAATCGGGTTTAGGGGAGTGCTGGAGAATTTGCATATGTTATTTGATTTCAATTTTATGCCTGTCAGAAATCTCAGTAAAAAGATTTGAAAAGAAAGTGTCACGGTTTGATATCGCATAACACAGATAAAACTCACTATTATCAATCGAAACGAGAATTTTTTCTGCTTTTCTTCCATCAACATAAATGCATTTGTCAATATTTTTTGGTAAATACAAAAAACTAATTGATTTATGTCCATTTGATGTGTGTATATTGGTGAAGTAATAGTAGTTTTCGCTATTTTCTGGCTCGCTTAAAACGAAATCAGCAAAACCACTATCGAAAGAAAGTGTTCTGTCATCATTATATTTTAATACTCTCACAGCATAAGAGGTACTTTGTTCGCCGTCAAAGCTATAACAATAACTATAAAAAACTATTGTATTTTCTTCATATTCAAATGTATGTACTACTTTATATGGCGGGCAATAGTCCAGGCTTGTATCGTTACTTTCTCTTTCGCTGTTCTCCAAAGCTTGTATGGCTTCTTCTGCTGACGAGAACTTTTGACCTCTGCATACTGTGTTGGAGTTTTCTACAAGATTGGTTAAAAGCGCGTTTGCTCCTAATGCAAAACACACCAAAAGAAAAATTGCCAAACAAAGAACAAGGATTGTGATATGCCATTTTTTCATATTCACACCTCCAATAGTTAAATATATTATAACATAAAACAGCTATAAGTCAACAATTCAGCGATTACCCCGCTAAATCAACGATTATAGTTGTAATTTAACGATCATCTATATTTTAACGATATGAAATTGAATGAAGCCGCAGATTAAGAATTTCAACCCACAAAAAGTCCTTAAAAAGCCAATTTTGGATATAAAATAACCGTCATTCCGTTGTACCAGAAGGAGGGTTATTCTTTGGTAGAGACGGCGAGGTACGGTGCGCTCTCGGTTTATGCCGACCGCTCCGAGCGGTAAACGGCAAAACCTTCGTGCTCCCGACTTCACAGCTCCAAAATGCTATCGCGCATTTTGAACTGTTTCGACGAACTCTGCTCGTTCTCATCTCGCACCACAAAAAAATAACGAACCACACCAAAGGTATGATTCATTATTTTTGGCGGAGACGGCGAGATTCGAACTCGCGGGGGATTGCTCCCTAACTGATTTCGAGTCAGCCCCGTTATGACCACTTCGATACGTCTCCATATAAAATTGTAAAGGCAAAGCCAAAACCTAAATTGCGAGAAAACTGCGAGATGCAGATTTCTGAAAGTGCAAATGCACAT
>JAZSOH010000010.1:0-11053 GCA_045536815.1 Acutalibacteraceae bacterium
TGGTCGATAGTGTAGCCGTCTTTATATATTAAATTACTTATCAGTTCAAACTTATACCCCTCAGCTATTAGTTTATCTATAATAATCGGCAGTGCCTTTGGAGTGTTTTTCGCGGCATTATGAAAAAGTACTATACTCCCCCTCTTTTACATTTTCAGTAACACCCTTAACTATCATATCAACCGTATAATCTTCTTTCCAGTCTCTAGAGTCATCATTAGTTACAAAAGTAATGTTTTAATTGATACTTGTAAAAATTGTATTATTATGATATACTATAAGCACCACACAAAATTCAATATGACATTTTGCAGAAGTTGTATTTTTATTTCGGTAAAAATGCGGACTTCTATTTTCGCATCTTCTGTGAAGTGTCGGAATTTTGTGTGGTAGCAAAACGAAGTTCCGCATTTTTCGTGTGTGTAACTTCGGTTGCACACACTTTTTTGTTTTATGGAGGAATAAATATGCAAAAAGGGAAATTGTTATTTAAGTTAGTTACTGCTGAGGACAAAGGACAAAACAAGCCTTTCAATTCTTTTATAGGTGTATTTTTTGTTCTTTTGTGTGTTGTGTTTTTTTGTTTTGGCTCAAAATATCTTTTTGATTCAACATATGATGTGTATAACGAAGATGAAAACACTCTGTTTTATATTCTTTATTTTGGAATGCTATTCTTCGTATCATTTTTAATTGTATGGGTTTTTAATGCAAAGAAAAAAGGGGAAAAATCCCAGTTGTACATATACGAAAACTGTGTTGAAGGAACTGCGGTAACTCAATCATCAGGATTAAGCAGTTCTTTGGAAAATTTTTGTCTATCTTATAATGATATTTCTAATATTTCATCAATGGAAAGATTTGTAATAATCTATACACAATGGCAAACATATAAGGTTTTAGCATTTAATAAACATAATGAAATTATACGAATTATTAATATGCAAAAAGAACAAATTACGAGGTATGGTCTTAAAATAGAAGATGAAAAAGAAGAAAATCTTGTTGAAAAAGAAACTATTAAACCTATTGAATACGATTTGCCAATTTATTCATATAACGGTTTTAAGCCTTGCGACAAGGAAACACATAAAAAGTATAAAGAACGTATTGGAAACGCTATTGGCGCAAAAACAAAAGATGGACATTGGGAAGTAGATTCCGTTCTAAACGAAAGGGTTTTCGTATGCAATCATTGCCACAATATAATCGCCTATGAAACGGATTTCAATACTGATTAAAAATATATACGACAATCGACTGTTGAGCAAAAAATTAGACGGTGCTACTAGGCACCGTCTTTTGTTTTACACTGCTTCCCCGTATGGTCAATAGTGTAGCCGTCTTTATATATTAAATTACTTATCAGTTCAAACTTATACCCCTCAGCTATTAGTTTATCTATAATAATTGGCAGTGCCTTTGGAGTGTTTTTCGCGGCATTATGAAAAAGTACTATGCTCCCCTCTTTTACATTTTCAGTAACACCCTTAACTATCATATCAACCGTATAATCTTCTTTCCAGTCTCTACTGTCAACGTCCCACTGAATTGTATACATATTAAGCCCCGTAACAGTGTTAAGCATAGCATTATCATAATCACCATAGGGTGCTCTGAAAAGTGTTGGTCTAACCCCCGTAACATTTTCGATTTTATCGTTACAGCTTTCAAGCTCTTTTGTCATACCCTCTACGCTTAGCTGTGGCATATGCGGATGAGAATTTGAGTGATTTTCAATACTATGCCCCGCATCAAAAAGCTGTTTTACCGATTCAGGATATTTATCCACCCAAGAGCCAACAACAAAGAATGTAGCCTTTATATTATATTTTCCTAGAATTTCAATTAGCTCACCTGTATCTTCATTACCCCAAGCTGCATCAAAGCTTAGCGCCACAACCTTTTCATCTTTTTCAACCGAATAAATTGGAACAAGTCTTTTGCTTCCCGCAATAGCGCCATAAGAAAATGTGCCAAAGCCTATAATAGTTATTCCAAGTATTAAGGTGAGCGCTATAGTTAAATGTCGTTTTGTAATAATAAAGAACTTCAAAAAAAATCACCCCTTAAGGTAAAAGTTTATACTTAAACTTATGACCTTAGGGGGTTAATTATACTACTTAAAAATGCTTATTTTTTACTGTCGCGATACATATATGCGGCTTTATAAATATCGCCGCCACCCATTGTAATAACAATATCGCCGCTTGAAGCTTCATAATTTATAGCATCAACAACTGCGGCAAAATCATCAACAACAGTAGCACATTTTAAACCTGCAGCTAAATCTTCAGAAGAAATGCCATAGGTGTTAATTTCTCTTGAACCCATAATTGGGGTTAAAATCACCTTATCGGCAACGCTTAAAGCATCAATAAATTCATCTTTTAGCAGTGCAGTACGCGAAAAAGTAAAGGGTTGGAAGACCGCAATAACGTTTTTATGCCCTAAATTTTTAGCAGCAGTAAGGGTTGCTTTTATTTCGGTTGGGTGATGAGCATAATCATCAACCAATGTAATACCGTCAAATTCCCCTAGCCTTTCAAACCTTCTACCTGCGCCCGAAAAGCTTTCGATTGCCGTTTTAATACCATCAAAGCTAACACCAAGTCCATCTGCAACGGCAGTAGCCGCGAGAGCATTATAAACATTATGTGCGCCGGGTACTGAAAGTTCCAGCCTGCCTAAAACCTCTCCCCTTTTTACAACGTCAAAGCAAAAACCAAGTGAAGATTTAGTGATATTTTCTGCATAAAAATCATTAGTTTTTTCTTTACCAAAGGAAACCTTTTCGCCACCGAAATTTGAAACCGCCTTTTTGCAAAGCTCGTCATCGCCATTAAGATACACCTTACCTGCCATATTCACAAACTTTGTAAACGAAGCAACAAGGTTATCCATAGTTTTAAAATAATCAAGATGGTCGTTATCAATATTAAGTAGCACTGCTGTATCAGGCGAAAGATGTAAAAATGTATCAACAAATTCGCAAGATTCACAAACCATAAGTTCGCTATCCCCCGCACAACCATTAGCATTTATAAGCGGTAGCCTTCCGCCAATTACTGCCGTAGGGTCTAAATTATTCATAAGCAGTACCTGAGTTATCATTGAAGAAACGGTTGTTTTACCATGTGTTCCGCATACACCAATAACATTATCAAACCTTCTGGTCAGTGCGCCTAGAAGGTCGCTTCGTTCCATTAAGGGAATGCCAAGGCGTTTAGCCTCTAGCAGTTCGGGATTATCTTTAAAAATAGCGGCAGAATAAACAAGAAGCTCAGCACCCGAAACATTCTCTGCGCTATGTCCCATATAAACCTTTATACCAAGCGCTTTAACACGTTTTAACGGGTCGCTTTCATTGTTGTCGGAACCGCTTAAAATATAACCCTTACTATGAAGAATTTCGGCAAGCGGGCACATACCCGAGCCGCCAATGCCAACAAAATGTATACGTTTAACCTTTTCTAAAATCTCGTCGCCTTTTCTTTGAACCTTCATATAAAAACCTCTTTACTATGACGTTTATATTATTATATAACATATTTATCCAAAAATAAACCCCAATTTTTTCTATCACCAAAATATATTAAAATTCATAAAATGTCTTATAAAGAAACGCGCATACAAAGGGTGAAGAAATTGGATATAACTTTTTTAATTATAGGCGGTGACGAGCGCCTGGAAATACTATATAAATCACTTATCTATAAAAACACAAGCGTAGAACATATTTTTTATGATACAACCGCAAAAAAAGAAACCGAGCTTGAAAAAATTAAAAAAGCCGATGTTTTGGTTTTTCCTGTTCCTATTTCAAGTGATAAAAAAAGTCTATTTGCACCAAAAATTGATTATAGTGTAGATTTGAAGGAAATTGTTAATCTAACTTATGAAAATCAGTTGATTTTTGGTGGTGGAGAAGCCGAAGAGCTTTTTAAAGAAAGAAAATACCATAATCTACTTTCTGATGAATCAATGACACTTAAAAACGCTATGGCAACCGCGGAAGCGGCACTTTCTATTATTATTAAAAACACAAGAAAAAGTGTTTTTGGCAGTAAAATTTTAATTCTAGGTTACGGTAGAATTGCGAAAATTTTAGCAAATTATTTAAAAGCCTTAAATGGCGAAGTTATTGTGGCCGCAAGGAAAAAAAGTGTTAGAACTTTAGCGGAAATAAATGGTTTTACTGTAACTGATTTCGGTGAAAATCTTGCAAAACATCTTACTGCAGATGTGATTATAAATACCGTTCCTAAAAAAATAATTTTAGGTAATGAACTTACCAAAATCAGTAGTGAATCTCTACTTTTAGATTTGGCATCTAAGCCGGGTGGCGTAGATATTATAGCTGCAAAATCGCTTGGAATAAATTATATTCACGCATTATCTCTACCGGGAATTTATTCACCTGTTTCTTCCGCAAAATATATTGAAGATTCTATTTTTGAAACCTTAAATTTTTTGAAAGGAGAAAACTTATGAAAAACATAAAAATTGGCTACGCAATGTGTGGCTCGTTTTGTACAATAGACAAGTCGATAATAGAACTTGAAAAGCTTTCTAAAACAGGTGCAGATATTTATCCTATAATGTCCCCCATAGTTTACAGTACCGATACTCGCTTTACAAAAGCAAAAGAGCTTATAGAAACTGTTGAAGGGCTTACAGGTAAAAAAATAATTCATACAATAAATGAAGCCGAGCCCATTGGACCAAAAGGTCTTTTAGATTTGCTTATAATTTCACCTTGTACGGGAAACACCCTAAGTAAAATGGCGCTTGGAATTACCGATACCGCAGTTACAATGGCGGCAAAAGGCCATCTTAGAAACGAAAAACCTGTACTACTAGGTATTGCAACAAACGACGCATTAAGCGGCAGCGCAAAAAACATTGGAAAGCTTTTATCTACAAAAAATATATTCTTTATTCCTTTTGGTCAAGACGATGCAATAAATAAGCCAACATCAATGATTTGTGATTTTGAAAAGCTTTTAATAGCCGCAAAACTAGCTCTTAAAAAAGAGCAAATTCAACCAATTTTAATATAACTTTGAAAAATTAAAGCCTTATAATCATAACGATTATAAGGCATTTAAGGTTATTTTGAAAATTTTTCGTTATATGCGTTAATGCAGTCCTTAATAATATTAACTGCGCTATCGTAACCAAGCACCTCTGTAACAGCGGTTTTTATGTTTTCAAGGGTTTTATAGTTCTCAAAAAAGTGAGATATTTCCTCAAAAGTATGTGCGGGAAGCTCGCTAATATCTTTATAAACATTCATTGAAGGGTCTCTAACCGGAATAGCGATAATTTTTTCATCAGAATCATTATTGTCAACCATCTTGATAACACCAATAGGATAGCATTTAACAAGAGTCAGTGGAGCAATATTCTCGTGGCAAAGAACAAGCACATCAAGTGGGTCGCCGTCATCACCGTATGTTCTTGGTATAAAACCGTAATTAGCCGGATAATGAGTTGAGGTGTAAAGTACCCTATCAAGAATAAGCATACCTGTTTCCTTATCAAGCTCATACTTATTCTTTCCGCCATTAGAAATTTCAATACAAGCAACAAATTCTTCGGGTTTAATCCTCTCAGGATTTATGTCGTGCCAAATGTTCATATATGTATCCCCCTTTATGAATAAAAAAACAGACTTGTAATTTAACAAGTCTGTTTAGTGGTGAGCCATCGGAGATTCGAACTCCGGACACCTTGATTAAAAGTCAAGTGCTCTGCCAACTGAGCTAATGGCTCATAGCCTTAAAACCGGCGACTTGTATATTATATCAATAGCATATTATTTTGTCAAGACTTTTTTTAAGATTTTTATCTTAATTTTTAAGGGTTTGGTAAGTTGCACATTATTTTGTGCAACTTACCGCAAATTATTACTATTTTACTGAATTTAAAAACCTAATAAAGCCCTTCTTGCCTTTTTCATCATCCTTAAAAACTGCGCAGTTTTCAAGAATTTTCTCGAAAATAAAACCAATTTCGTCCTTAACTTCGCAGGTAAGTTCGCCAAATTCGGTTAAAAGCCTTGGCGGCAGCACAGCAAGTCCCATAGCTTCAATAAGACCAATGTTTTCTTTTTTTACATTATGGTACTCTTCGTGAGGGTGGAAAATTCCAAAGGGATATTCATCGCTTGTTCTATTATTTCTAAGGATTAAATCAAGTTCAAATTTCCCGTCACGTACTCTGGCTATTGGTGTTATAGCGTTGTGAGGAGCGTCGGTAAATGCAATAATATCATTTTCCTCATCGGAAAACTTGTCCCAAGATAAACGAATTTTGTCGGCAAGGTCCAAAAGCTTTTCCTTACTTTTCGAAGTAAGTCTTATTGTTGACATAATCCAGTCAACAATACCAACCTCAACCTCTTCAAACCCTTCGAAAGAAAATGTTTCAACTAAACCGCGTTTAGCTATGGGAAATTCGTAACATCCGCCTTGGTAATGGTCGTGAGTTAGAATCGAACCACCAACAATAGGAAGTCCCGCATTAGAGCCCATAACATAATGCGGATACATTTCAGTAAATGAAACTATTCTTTCAAGTGTTTTTCGATTAACCTTCATTGGCTCGTGCTCACCGTGGAACAAAATACAGTGCTCATTAAAATAACCGTAAGGTGAATATTGCAAATACCACTCTTCATCAGAAAGCATAACAGGTATAATTCTATGATTTGCTCTGGGAGCCTTATTAGCATCGCCCTCAAAGCCTACATTCTCCTTACAAAGAGCACATTTCGGGTAAGAGGAAGAATTCACCTTAGTTTTAGCTAAAGCAATTTCTCTAGGGTCCTTTTCGGGCTTAGAAAGGTTAATTGTTATATCAAGTTCGCCGTATTTTTCGGTCTTAGTTTTCCAAATAATATTCTTATTTATTCTTTCAGTCATAATATAGTTTGTTGCTTTTGAAAGATTATAATAAAAATCAGTAGCCTGTTTAGGAGAAGTTTCATAAGCCGCAAAATATTTATCATATAAAACAGATGGGATAGGAGTAAAAATATCCATAATATCCGCTGACAAAATATCCCTATAAGTAGTTGTATTAAGCGGTAGTTTGCCATTTTCATTGGCAAAATCTAAAATTTCACCCAATAGTTTTTCCAGGCTTTCGTGTTTTTCGTACTCAGTCCTTAAAAACGAATCGGCACCAATTAAGTTTATAACCCTGTTTGCCGCATAAATCTCATCACATTTTAATATTAAACCTTTTTCGGTAGCATAATCTAAAAGTTCGCTAATAAGTTTATTTATCATATTCTACCTCCTAAAAAATCATTAAAATCAGATTGTAAAAAATCGGCACTAAAACCGAAGGCAACAAATTACCAAGCTTAATTTTCTTTCCTGTCAGCATATTGATTCCAATTCCAAAAATAAGCACCGACCCAACAAGAGAAAGCTGATTTATGAGAACTTCGGTAAGTAAAGGCTTTATAGCACCCGCTAAAAGCGTAATAGAACCCTGATAAAGAAGTACAGGCACTATAGAAAATATTACGCCCACCCCAAAACTAGCGGCAAAAAATATTGAAACTGTTCCGTCCATAATAGCCTTGGCGGCAAGGGTCGAATAGTTGCCTGTCAGACCATCCTCTAAAGAACCCACAATAGCCATAGCGCCCACACAAAAAAGCAGTGATGCAGAAACAAACCCTTCAGTAAATTTGGAATTTTCACCACCAAATTTCACTTTAGATTTACAAAAATCACCTAGTCTCTCAAGATGTTTTTCTATGTTTATAAGTTCGCCTATTATAGCACCTATAACAAGAGAAATAATGAGGAGCATTGTGTACCTAGTTTTTAAAGTACCCTCTTCTATATAAAACATTTTAGAGCAAACTCCCGTAATGCCTATAAAACAAACCGAGAGCCCAATCCCCGAAACGACAGTTGCTTCAAGCCTTTTCGGAATGATATTTTTAAAAATTAGCCCAATAACTGAGCCCAAAATTACTGTTATAACATTTATAATTGTTCCAAGTCCTATCATTATATCGCCTTAAATCTTATTTATTTAAATTTTTGATATTTCGCATGCTCCAACGCTGCGGATTTTCATTATAGATACACTGCCGTCGCCAAAAATATTCTCTATTTTTTGGCAAAACTCACTTAAAATATCATTGGGGACTACCGCCATTACGGTGCCTGCAAAACCGCCTCCATGTACGCGAACCGCTCCCCTGCCGTTTAATATTTCTTTAGCATAAAATATAGCAAGGGATAAATCCTGAAATCCAACATTTTGGTTTGAATATACATTTTGCAAATAACAAAAAGAGGCTATTCCCGACTGATTAACAAGTCTTAAAAATTCATTAAAATCCCCTTTTTCAAGGGCTTTTGCCTCTAAATTGGCACGATTTGTTTCATCAAAGTAATTAAGCGACCTTAATACTGCCCTATCGCCAAACATTTCTCTCAAAACTAAAAAGTTAGAACTTACATCCTCTTTAGTAATCTCACGCAAATATTCTTTTCCAAAATAGTTAGCCACGTTTTTCATTTCTATTGTTATATCGGCATAATCACTGGTCAAATCACTATGGCTAGAGCCGGAATTTACAATACATAAGGTATGGTTGTAGTCGGAAAAATCAGCGCTTATTTTTGATATGTTTGGTTCATCAGGATTTTCAAAATCTATAAAAAGAAAACCGCCGTGAGCCGAAGCCATTTGGTCCATTAGTCCACATGGCTTTCCAAAATACTCACTTTCCGCCTTTTGAGAAATTTTTGCTAGTGTTGTTGGTTCAATTTTCCCATCATTATAAATACCGTTTAAAATAGAACAAATTAATAGTTCGAAGGCCGCCGAAGATGAAAGACCTGAGCCTTTTGCAACATTTGATGTAAAATAGGCATTAAAACCGCCTACATTAAACCCAGAAGACTTAAAATAATTCAAAACTCCCTTGATTAGCGCTGCCGAACTCTGATACTCATCTTTATTTAAAGAAAGGTCATCTAAAAAAATTGTTGTAAGACCAAAGCCCTCTGAAAAGATATTTACTTTGTTTTCATAGTTTTTTGAAGCAACAGCAATAATATCTTGGTCGACACCACAAGTTAAAACAAATCCGCGCTGATGGTCAGTATGGTTTCCGCCTATTTCTACCCTACCGGGCGCGGAAAACAGTAGTATATCATTTTCCTCGCCAAATTTCTCTATAAAACAGTCCAAGGCAGATATAAATCTGCCTTGTGAAGATAATACGTCCTTATAAAGTAAAGAAAAAGTGTCATTAAATTTTCCGTTTAAAATAGATTGTTTCATATTATAAACCGACAATTTAAATCCCCCAAATTACTTTGAAATAAGCTCTAAAGTATCGCGTGCAATAACCATTTCTTCATCGGTTGCAACTGCAAAAACTGCTACCTTTGAGTTATCGGTAGAAATCTTAATATCTCTGCCACGAACGTGTGCATTTTCCTTATTATACTCTTTATCAATTTCAAGACCGATATAACCAAAATTATCACAAACATATTCGCGGATGTCATAGTTATTTTCGCCGATACCACCAGTAAATACGATAGCATCAACACCGTTCATAGCGGCGATAAAGCCGCCGATATATTTAATAATTTGGTAATTTTGAATATCAATAGCAAGCTGAGCCATCTTATTCCCGTTTGCTGCTGCTTCACATACGTCGCGGTTATCATTAGAAACGCCGGAAATACCCAAAACGCCCGATTTTTTATTTAAAAGATTGTCTATCTCATCTGCAGAAAGGTTTTCATTTTTCTGAATAAAGGTAACAATTGATGGGTCAAGGCTACCCGAACGAGTACCCATAATAAAACCGTCAAGAGGAGTAAAACCCATAGTAGTATCAACCGAAACGCCGCCGTTAACTGCAGCGATAGAAGCACCATTACCAAGATGACAGGTAATAATTTTAAGGTCTTTAATATCTTTACCCATAAGCTTTGCAACCTTTTCGCTTACAAAACGGTGAGATGTACCATGGAAACCGTAACGACGAATTCCGTACTTTTCGTAATACTCGTAAGGTACGCCATAAATATAAGCTTTTTCGGGCATCATAGCGTGGAAAGCGGTATCAAAAACACCAACCTGAGGAACCTTATCGCCCAAAACCTTTTTACAAGCCTCAATACCCAAAATGTTTGCAGGGTTGTGAAGAGGAGCCAAAGGAATGCATTTTTTAACAGCTTCCATAACTTCGTCAGTAATAATGGTAGATTTATTAAAATCAACACCGCCTTGAACAACACGGTGACCTACTGCAGAGATTTCTTCCAAAGAATCAATAACTTTACCCTCGCCGCTTGTGAGCGCCTTCAAAACCTCGCTAAGCGCTTCGCTATGTGTAGGCATAGCGGTATCAACCTCAACCTTTTTACCATCAAAAGTTTTGTGAGTTAAATGTCCCTCGCCGCCAATTCTCTCGCAATTACCTTTAGCAAGAACGCTTTCATTTTCCATATCAACAAGCTGATATTTAAGTGAAGAGCTACCTGCATTTACAACTAAAATTTTCATAATTTACTCCTTTTCTGCACTAAATAGTAGCAATAAAATTAAAAAACTATTGACCGAAATAAATTCATACATTATAATTAGTATAAATTCACATAAGTTTACTAACTTATAATACAATAAATGGATATTTTTTTCAAGTATATTTTACAAAGTTTTAAGGTTTGGAGGTGTAATTTTGAAGATTAATGGTATTGTTGCTGAATTCAACCCCTTTCATAATGGTCATAAGTTCCTAATTGACAGTGTTCTTGAGGACAAAAATGACGGTGTTGTTTGTGTTATGAGCGGAAATTTTGTTCAAAGAGGGGAGCCGGCTGTTGCCGAAAAACATTTCCGTGCTGAAGCAGCAATTCTCGGCGGTGCCGACCTTGTCATTGAGTTACCTTTAAAATATGCGGTTTCTACTGCATCATATTTTGCCAAAGGCTTTATTGACACAGTAAATGCAACAGGTATCAACGGAGCAGTATCATTTGGTTCTTCGGTCGGA
>JAZSOH010000034.1:0-24171 GCA_045536815.1 Acutalibacteraceae bacterium
GCTTTTGCGATATTATATTCGTGCTTTTCACACGGCGAAGCCGTATATCGCGCGGTTATACCGCATATCGCATCGTAGATATATCGCTCGTGCTTTGCACGAATATAGCTGAGGCACACTTCCTTACGGAGTGTGCCTCAATGCCGTCTTTTTTATTTTGATAATATTTTATTTTTTGTTTATTTTTATACCTAATTGTCAATAATAAAATATCCTACATTTGCCTTGACAAGACTTGGAAATAGAGGTATAATTTTATAGAATAAGAGTATTATGGGTTAATTTATATTCATATAATTTTTTTAGACATTTTTTGGCGGTTTTCACCGCATTTTTATAACATACATATTAGAAACGGAGGTAATATTTATATGCAAAATCAGACTAAAAATAAATCTGATTTCAAGCCAAAGACTAAAAGCCAAAGTAAGCCTTCTAAAAATGTGACTTCGGGCAAAAATAAGTCTATTACACAGGGCAAAAAGAGTAGCGGTAAAAACTCTAAGCCCACAAGCCATAAATATACAAAGAAAAATAGTAGCAAAAAATCTTTAGAGTCGAGTAAGCCTATTCGCATAATTCCGCTTGGCGGTCTTGGCGAAATTGGTAAAAACATTACCCTTTATGAGTTTGATGGGGATATGTTTTTGGTTGACTGTGGTATGGCCTTTCCCGATGAGGAAACACCCGGTATTGATATAGTTATCCCTGATTTTACCTATATTTTAGAGAATAAAGATAAAATTAAGGGCTTGGTTGTTACCCACGGTCATGAGGACCATATTGGCGCAATACCGTATCTTTTAAAGCAAATCAATGTGCCGATTTATGCAACAAGGCTTACCATAGGTCTTATAGAAGGTAAGCTAAAAGAACACGGCCTTGTTTCAAGCGCTAGTTTGAATGTAATTAACGCGGGTGAAAAGGTTACGCTTGGCAAATTCACAGTTGAGTTTATTCACGTTAACCACTCAATTCCTGACGCTTCAGGTTTTGCAATTAAATGTGCGGCGGGTACGGTTATTCATACCGGCGACTTTAAAATTGATACTACACCCATTGACGATAAGGTTATTGACCTTGGAAGGTTTGCCGAGCTTGGAAAAGAGGGTGTCTTAGCCCTTTTGGCAGATTCCACTAACGCTGAACGTCCGGGCTTTACCGCCTCTGAGCGTCTTGTCGGTGGTAGCTTTTATAACCTTTTCAGCAAGGCAGGGAAGAACCGAATAATTGTTGCAACATTCTCCTCTAACATTCATAGAATTCAGCAAATTATTGATGAGGCAGACCGTTGCGGAAGAAAGGTTGCAGTTTCGGGCAGAAGTATGCTTAACGTTGTTCACGTTGCTTCTGAGCTTGGTTATTTAAATGTTCCCGAAGGTATTTTAATCGATATTGATATGATTAAAAAATATCTTCCCGAACAGGTTGTTGTAATTACAACGGGTAGCCAGGGCGAACCATTATCTGCACTTCACCGTATGGCTTTTGGCGACCACAGAAATGTTTTAATTACCCCCGGTGATATGATTATTATTTCTGCAACCCCAATTCCGGGAAACGAAAAGCTTGTTAATAAGGTTATAAATGAGCTTATGAAACAAGGTGCTAGGGTTGTTTACGAAAAAATGTACGATGTTCACGTTTCGGGCCACGCCTGTACAGAGGAATTAAAGCTTATTCTAAACCTGGTTAAGCCTAAATTTTTCATTCCTGTTCATGGTGAGCAAAAGCACCTTATTAAACATGCTGAGCTTGCCTCAACAATGAATATTCCAAGTGAAAATATTGTAATTTCTAGTATAGGAAACGTTATTGAGGTTTCTAAAAAAGCTATTAAACAAACCGAAACAGTTCCTGCAGGTAGGGTGCTTGTTGACGGTCTTGGCGTTGGCGACGTAGGTAGCATAGTGCTCAGAGACCGTAAACATCTTGCCGAAGATGGCGTTATTATTGTTGCTATGACCTTTGATTCGGCAACAAGAGAGCTTTTGGCAGGGCCTGACGTTATTTCGAGAGGCTTTGTTTACGTTAAGGAATCGGAAGAGCTTTTAGACGGCGCAACAGTTGCCGCTTGTAGAGCGATAGATAGTTGTTATCACAATAATATAAGAGATTGGAACAATATTAAAATTAAGGTAAGAGATTCGGTTTCAAAATACCTTTACGAAAAAACAAGAAGAAGCCCAATGGTTTTACCAATAATTATGGAAGTTTAAATTTTAGGAGGTTTGTGTATGTTCAAAAGGCTTTGGGGACTTCACAAAATGTATATAATTTTAATATGCTTTGCGGCTGCACAAACCGTCACTTTTTACTTTATAAACAAGCCGATTTTTTATATTTCGGCAGGGCTATTTTTGGTTTTACTTATTTTTGCGCTTATTAAACTTATTACAATGGGCAAAAGGGTAGACAAGCTAATTAAAAGCATTAACGAGGAACTGGATTCAACCACATCTAACGCACTGTCAGTTTTTAGTTTACCTGTTATAATTGTATCAAAGGAAAATGAAATTCTTTGGTACAACTCTAAGTTTGGAAAAGAAATAAATCCTAACGCCGAAACTCTTGTTGGCAAAACCCTTTCGGAGCTTGTGGGAAGTTCGGCGGTAGAAAAGCTTGATAAAAACGCGAAGGCAACTTGTACCTTTGGAAATATGATACTTGATGTCTACCAAACGAATTATATTGTAGGCGATGAGCCGCAAAAAATTATCTGTTTTGTTGATTTAACAAATCTTAGAAAAATTGCTTCAGAATATAAACTTAGCCGACCTGTTGTCGCATTTGTTGCTATTGATAACCTTGATGATATTACCAGAAACTTAAGGGATAGTGAAAGAAATTCGGTTATTTCTAAAATCCAAAACGTCCTTGAGGGTTGGTTTGGAACTGTAAACGGAATTAGCCGCAGACTTTCGGGCGATAAATACTTATTTATTTTTGAGGACAGGGACCTAATAGCTTTTGAGGCTAACAAATTCGATTTTCTCGATAAGGTAAGAAATATTGATTTTGGCGATAAAGGTAGCGCAACAGTTTCTGTTGGTATCGGCTCGGGTGATAATTTTAGAGACTGTGAGGATAAAGCTGCTCAGGCTCTTGATATGGCGCTTGGTCGTGGTGGTGACCAAGTTGCGATTAAGTATAAAAACAATTCATATAAATTCTTTGGCGGCGTTTCTGATGGCAGCCATACAAACACGAAGGTTCGCGCTCGAATGGCGGCGTCTTCAATTTTCAACATAATCAAAAACAGTCAAAACGTTGTTATAACAGGCCACAAATTTGCCGATTTAGACTGTTACGGTGCCGCTTATGCGCTTTGTTCTGCTATAAGAAAATTAGGTATTAGTTCGGTAATTGCTATGGATAGCGAAACTGCCTTATTTGGTTCTCTTGCCGATAGAATAAGAAAGCTAGGGCAAGACCTTATGGTTTATTCTCCAGAAGATACATTGCTTGATACCGACAAAAATACTACAGTTATTGTTGTCGATACACATAGAAAATCGCTTTTAGAGAATCCTAAGCTTTTAGAAAAAGCAGGTAACGTAATTATAATTGACCATCATAGAAAAGCGGTTGATTTTATAAGCGATTACGCCTTCTTTTATCACGACCCTGCCGCTTCTTCGGCATCTGAAATGGTTTGCGAACTTTTGCAATACGTTTCGGCAGATGTTTTTGGCAAGGCAGAATGTGAGGCGCTTCTTTCAGGTATTTGCCTAGATACTAAGAATTTTTCTATCAATACCGGTGTTAGAACCTTTGAGGCTTCGGCGCTTCTTAGAAAACACGGTGCCGATACAACTGCGGTAAGGCTTATGTTTTCTGATTCTATTGATGGGTACAAGCTAAAAAATACCGTTATTTCGACGGCAGAAAAATATAAGAACTTTGTTTTTGCTTATAACAATTTAAACATTACCGATTACGAAAAAAAGGTTATTTCTTCAAAGGTTGCCGATGAACTATTAAACATTTCCGGTGTAAAGGCATCGTTTGTTTTCACCAAAATTGAGGATAGTATTAATATTTCGGCTCGTTCATTTGGTGAAGTTAATGTTCAAATTATTATGGAAAAAATGGGTGGCGGCGGACATAGAAATATGGCGGCCTGTCAACTTAAAGGCGTAGATTTTGAAGCTGCAAAATCCACCCTTATTGATACAATTGATTTAAACTAGAAAGGAAGATAAATATGAAGGTTATTTTACTCGCAGACGTTAAAGGGCATGGCAAAAAAGGTGAACTTTGTAATGTTTCTGACGGATATGCAAGAAACTTTTTGTTTCCCAAAAAACTCGCGGTTGAAGCAAATGCAACTGCTATGAATGAGCTTAAAAATCGCGAAGAGGCAAAAGCGCATCATTTAGCGGAAGAAAAAAAGGCCGCAGAAGAAACTGCTAAGCTTTTGAATGGTAAAAGCGTTACTATTAGCGCTAAAGCGGGTGATTCGGGTAAGCTTTTTGGCTCAGTTACCGCTAAAGAAATCGCTGTAGAAATAAATAAAACTTTTGGTACAGAAATTGATAGAAGAAAAATGAACGTTGCCGATATTAAACAGTTCGGTGAATATACTGCAGAAATTAAGCTTTACAGCGGGGTGTCCGCTAAAATTACTGTTATTGTAAAGGAATAATTTTTATGGAGAACAATAATTTTACTGGTATTGAGGCTCTTTCTGATGCAAGACAACCCTTTTCGGTAGAAGCAGAACAGTCAGTTTTAGGTTCTATAATTATTGACCCTAAATCTCTTCATGTTGCTGCAACCGAGCTTAAGCCGGAGCATTTCTACATTCCACAGCATAGAGAAATTTATGAAGTTTTAACAGGAATGTATGAGAAGAATCTTCCTATAGATTTTGTTACTCTTCTTGAAAAGCTTAAGAGCAGGGGAGTGTATGACGAGGCAGGCGGAAAATCATATTTGACACAGCTTGTTCAGGGCGTTCCTACAACTGCAAATCTTGAAAATTATATCGCTATTGTTAAGGACAAGTATTTTTCGCGTACACTGCTTACCGCTGCGCACAGTATTATTAAGGATATAAATGATAATGCTGAAGGCTCAGAAGCTCTTTTAAATAAGGCAGAGCAACGCATTTTCGATATTAGGCAGGGTAAAAGCGTTTCAGACCTTGTACACATAAAATCTGTTATTCAAAATGAAACATACGATAGGCTTACAAAGGTTGCAGACCCGGAAACCAGAGGGGACTATATTGGTATACCTTCGGGTATTGCCGAGCTTGATAAAACACTTACAGGTCTTAATAAATCTGACCTTATCATTCTTGGCGCTCGTCCCGGTATGGGTAAAACCTCTTTTGCTTTAAATATTGCGCGAAATGTTGCGGTTACGGGTGGCAAAACTGTTTGCTTTTTCTCTCTTGAAATGACTAGAGACCAATTAGCTCAAAGACTTCTTTCTAACGAAGCGGCTATAGAAAGTAGTCATTTAAGGGATTCTTCTCTAATGACTGATGACGAATGGGCGCGTCTTGCAAGGGCTTCTGAACAACTTTCTAAGGCAGAGCTTTATTTAGACGAAACATCGACAATAACCGTTCCCGAAATGAAGGCTAAGCTTCGTAGAATGAGGAAGGTTGACCTTGTTATTATCGACTATTTAGGTCTTATGAAATCTGCTACTAATAAAGAAAATCGTGTGCAAGAGGTTACTGACATTACACGAAATTTAAAAATTATGGCAAAAGAGCTTATGGTTCCTGTTATTGTTTGTTCACAGCTTAGCCGTGGAACTGAGGTTAAGGGTAAATCTCATAGACCTCAGCTTGCCGACCTTCGTGAATCGGGCTCTATTGAGCAGGATGCGGATATTGTACTTTTCCTTTATAGAGAAAAGTATTATGATAGCGAAAAAGAAGACCCTGAAGATGTTGGAGACCCCAATTTAGCAGAATGTATTGTTGCCAAAAACCGTCATGGTGAGGTCAAAACAATTCAGCTACATTGGGATGGTCAGTTTACTAGATTTACTGCACAGGCTACTGGCTATGAAGAAATGTAATTTAGATTTAACTGAGTATTTATCTTCTTTGCCGGCACTAAAAGGGAAAACAATTTGTGTTGCCTTTTCGGGTGGAGCGGATTCGGTTTGTTTGCTAAGCTTACTTAACCTATATAAAGAAAGCTTTGGTTTTAGCCTAATCGCTTCTCATGTTAATCATAATATTAGGGGAGAAGAGGCTAAAAGAGATGCTCTTTTTTGTGAGGAATTTTGTAAAGAACGAGACATCAAATTCACCCTTATTGAAGTTGATGTGCCTAATATGGCACGAAAAGGCGAGAGCCTTGAGGAAGCGGCGAGAAGACTTCGTTACAATGCGCTTTCTTCATTAGAGTTTGATTTTTTGGCCACTGCTCATCACCTTAATGATAATGCCGAAACAATTCTTCTAAATTTATTAAGGGGAACCGGCATTAAAGGTCTTTGCGGAATTCCAAAGTCAAGAGATAATATTATAAGGCCTCTTTTAGACTATTCAAAAGAAGAAATTTTAAATTACTGCAAGGAAAATGACCTTGACTTTGTAGTTGATAGCACAAATTTTGAAAACTGTTGTAAACGCAATATTTTAAGAAACAAGGTTTTGCCCGTTTTTAAAGATTTAAATCCGTCATTTTTAAGCGTTTTAAAACGCACAGTTTCGCTTTTAAAACGAGATGAAGATTATCTTGATATTACGGCTAAAAACTGTTTTGAAAGCGTTTTAGAGGCAAATGGACTCAAAATTTCGGCTATTTATGAGCTTCACGAAGCTATTCTTTCTAGAGTAATTATTAAATATTGTGAAAAAGAGCTAGGAATTTCTCCCGATGCATATCATATCGAAAAGTTTATTGATATTATTAAGGGAAAAATTTCGGGTTTTGAACTTTCGTGTGGGCATAAAGCTACTAATAAAAATGGATATTTTTGTTTTGAAAAACAATCTAATAGGGAATTTTTTGTAAACTGTTATACTACGACTGCCGAAAATTACCAAAAACTTTTAAAAATTAACAATTTGTTATTAAAAAATGCTGTAGATTATGATAAAATTATTGGAAAGTTCTGTATAAGAAATAAACTACCTGGGGATAGACTTCGCCCTTTAAACAGAAAGGTTACCAAAGAAATCAGAAGGTTGCAGCAAGAAGCGAATATTGATAAAAATCTTCGCAATAAAATGCCCGTTGCTGCCGACGAAAATGGCGCTTTTTGGTGCTATAAAGTTGGAACAGATGAAAGGGTTAGAATTGATTTAAATTCAAAAAGAATTCTTATTTTTGAGGTTTTTGAGAATTAACAATTTATTTTAGGGGAAGTTATTTATGATACTGGATAAAGATATTAAAGAAGTTTTATGCTCTGAAGAGGAAATTAAGGAAATTGTTGAGCGACTTGGTAAAGAAATAACAAATGACTATAAAGATAAAAATCTTTTAGTTGTAGGCATATTAAAGGGCTCGGTTGTTTTTATGGCCGACCTTTTAAGGAAGATTGATTTAAAATGTAAAATCGATTTTATGGCTATTTCTTCTTATTCTGACGGCACACGTTCCAGCGGTGTTGTTAAGGTTGTTAAAGACCTTTCTACAAATATTGAAGGTTATGATGTTTTGGTTATTGAGGATATTTTAGATAGTGGAAACACACTTTCTCATTTAAGGGAGCTTCTAAGGCTTAGAAAACCAAATTCGCTTAAAATTTGCACCTTTTTTGACAAGCCTGATAGAAGGGTTGTTAAAGATATGGTTGCCGATTATGTTGGCAAGGTTATTCCTGATGAATTTATTGTTGGGTATGGCCTTGACTTTGCAGAAAATTATCGTAACTTGCCCTATGTTGGCGCTTTAAAACGTGAGCTTTATTCCTAATTTGACTATTTTTCAAAGGATGTGTATTTGTTGAACAAAAATGTAAAAAACATACTAATTTATATTTTAATTCCGCTTGTGTTTTTTGCCGGTGCTTTCTTTATTCTTCGTAGTTCTAAGCAAGCAACTGAGCTTAAATATTACGAAGTGGTTAGTCTTGTGCAAAATAACGAGGTCTCTGAATATGAACTGAACCTTTACACAGGCGAACTCAGGTATGTTAAACGTAATGAGCCAAATAAAGTTTATAGATATACTGTTGCTTCTCCCGAAGTGTTTTATAACGATGTAAATGATTTCGTTATGGAAAACAACAAATCTATAAATTTTGATTCCTCTAATCCCAAATTCATAAAAAATGATTATAAAAGGGGAGATGAGGGCTCTTGGCTTCCAAAGCTTCTTCCAACACTTCTTTTGATTGGTTGTAGCGTTCTAATTATGGTTATGTTTATGCGCCGCATGGGTAATATGGGCGGCGATAAAGCTATGTCGTTTGGTAAGGCTAAGTTCAAAAAAGCAGATGATAAGCGTAAAACAACCTTTGCCGATGTTGCAGGTGCCGATGAAGAAAAAGAGGAAATGAGCGAAATTGTTGACTTCCTTAAATCACCTAAAAAGTTCAATGAGCTTGGCGCCAGAATTCCTAAAGGTGTACTTTTAGTTGGCCCTCCAGGAACGGGTAAAACATTACTTGCAAGAGCTGTTGCCGGCGAAGCAGAGGTGCCTTTTTTCTCAATTTCGGGTTCAGATTTTGTTGAAATGTTTGTTGGTGTTGGTGCTTCAAGGGTTAGAGATTTGTTCGAGCAAGCAAAGAAAAGTGCCCCTTCCATTGTTTTTATTGATGAAATTGATGCTGTTGGACGTCAAAGAGGCGCAGGGCTCGGCGGCGGACACGACGAAAGAGAGCAAACTCTTAATCAGCTTTTGGTTGAGATGGATGGCTTTGGCGCTAATGAAGGCGTTATTGTTATGGCGGCTACAAACCGTCCCGACATACTTGATAGAGCACTTCTTCGTCCGGGACGTTTTGATAGGCAGATTACAGTTAATTATCCCGACGCAAAGGGTAGAGAACAAATTCTTAAGGTACATTCTAGGGGAAAACCGCTTGGTCCTGATGTTAACCTGAAAACCATTGCTCAGTCTACTGCCGGCTTTACCGGTGCAGACCTTGAAAACCTTTTAAATGAGGCGGCATTACTCGCTGCTAGAAATAATCAAAAGGCAATTACTGAAGAAAATATTGAAGAGGCAACTATTAAGGTTGTAATGGGTACTGAGAAAAAATCTCACGTTATTAAAGAAAGAGATAAGGTTATTACTTCTTACCACGAAGCAGGTCATGCTATTGTTTCGTATCATCTTGAAACACAAGACCCCGTTCATCAAATTTCAATTATTCCAAGAGGTATGGCGGCGGGATATACAATGTATATTCCTACCGAAGAAAAAGGCCATATTTCAAGACGTTTTCTTTTGGAAGAAATTTGTTCTATGCTTGGCGGTCGCGCAGCCGAGGAGATTACTCAGGACGATATTTGCACAGGCGCTTCAAACGATATGCAAAGAGCAACCGAAATTGCTAGAAAAATGGTTACTAAGTACGGTATGAGTTCTATATTAGGCCCTGTAACTTACGGAACAGATAATAACGAAGTCTTCCTTGGAAGAGATTTTTCGTCAACTCCTAACTATTCTGAGAAGATTGCCGCTCAAATCGATAGTGAAATTAACTCAATTATCACAACCCAGTATGCTAAAGCAGTAGATATTCTTAAAAAGGATATTGATAAGCTCCATCTAGTTGCTAAGGTTTTGTTTGAGAAAGAAAAAATCAGCGGTGAAGAGTTTATAAATCTTATGGAAAGTAATGAAACTCTACTAACACAGGCAAATTCAGAAGAAAATATCGACGATACCAATAAATAATATAATTTTAACCGCCAAATTTTTTGTTTGGCGGTTTTTATTATAGGCTGAGTGCATATAATTTACTAATTCTAGATTAGGAGAGTAATATATGTATTGTAAAATAGGTGAAATTAGAGATAAACAGGTTTTTTCAGTAAAGGATGGTAAACTATTAGGCTACGTAAGTGATATTGAGTTAGATGTTCAAAGCGGGAAACTTGTTTCAATAATACTTCCCGGAAGAATCAGAGGATTTGGACTACTGGGTAGGGAAGAGGACATTACTGTTCCTTGGGAAAATATAAAAGTTATCGGTAATGATTCTATACTTGTTGAAACAGATAATATTTTTTTAGAAAATCCTAAGAAGAAAAAATACGGCATTTATAATTACTGAATTATTTTAATCAATGAATTTTACACAAAGGTAAATAATTAAAAATTGTTAATAGATGCTTTTTTAAATATCTTTGCAGATTTTAAAAAGGGGGAGTATATTCACTTACCCCTGAATTTTATATATCTAATTATACAAAATGAATATTTTGTATAATTCGGGGGAGTGGAAAATTCTAAATATGGCTATATAGCGCCCGGACTTTTAAATATATAATATAAACTAATGTATCTATAAAATAAATACCCCTTTGCTTTAAATGACATATTTTATATAAACAACAGTATTTTCTCAAAAATTATTTATAAATATTTCTTAGTTTACTATATACTAAGCTACTATGCTTCATAATTTTAATTCTATATTGTTTTTTAAATTTAAACTCCCTTTTTTAAATTTTAACTTCCGATTACAGCCAATAGAAATTTTTTTATGTAACCCTAGGTCGTTTTGAAAATTTCTGTTGAATGGGATTTTTGTAGTTTTTATTATTTCCCAAAAAAATTAAATAAATTTGAGGTCAAATGCTTTAACATTTAGAAATTATATACACCTGACTGACTGTACATTGATAAATATTAAATTATAAGATTTTCAAGCAATACAAACATATTGTATTTAGAAAAATGTTTTAGAACGATATCTATAATAACAAAAAGCCATGTCTATCCTCCCTTACTTATCTAATAATTAACCACCCTATTTGTTAAATATTTAACAATGTTTTGTATAATTCCCCTTGAAAATAATGTGTATTTGTAGTATAATTTTATCAGATGAGGTGATATTTTGAAGCATGAATTTTTATTAAGTGCCCCTGATATTATTAAATCCTTTCTTATATACAGTGAAACTATCAAAAATAAGTCAGAAAACTCTGTTAACGAGTATTACACCGACCTTCGCACCTTTTTTAGATATATAAAGCTTGTTCGAGGTAAGGTAGAAAAAGATACTCCATTTAAAGAGATTGATATCTCTGATATCGATGTTTCGCTTGTTAAAACGGTTACCCTTGAGGATTTATATTCATTTTTAGTCTTTTGTAAAAACGAACTTAACAATTCGCCAACCACAAGGGCTAGAAAATGTTCCGTTTTAAAAATATATTTTAGGTATTTAACCCTAAACACGCATCAGTTAGATAAAAACCCTGCAGAGCTTTTAGAGGCTCCGAAGGCCACCTCTTCCCTACCTAAGTATTTAACACTCGAAGATAGTATCCAACTTTTAAGCTCAGTAGACGGTAATAATAAAGAGCGTGATTATTGTATTTTAACGCTTTTTTTGAACTGCGGATTACGTCTTTCAGAGCTTTGCGGCATAAATTTAAGCGATATTAGCGGCGATGGAAGGCTTAGAGTTCTTGGTAAAGGCCGAAAAGAACGTATTATATACCTTAATTCTGCCTGTATAGAAGCTTTAGAAGCGTATCTACGTGTCAGACCAAACGACGGTGTGCCTTCTGACCAAAAAAATGCGCTATTTATCAGCAGAAACAAGCGTAGAATATCAAACAAAACGGTGCAACATATAGTTTACACCTTTTTAGATAAAGCGGGTCTTGGCGGTATGGGACTTTCTCCGCATAAGCTTAGGCACACAGCAGCAACGCTTATGTATCAACAAGGCCATGTTGATGTTAGAGCTTTAAAAGAGGTACTTGGCCACGCCAATTTGAATACCACCCAAATTTATACTCACCTTTCTAATGAGCATATTAAAGAAGCTATTGACTCTAACCCATTAGCAAAGGTTAAAAAATAAGGTGATTATTATGTTACTCTATATAATTAGACACGCTGACCCTATATATAGTCCTGATAGCTTAACTGAAAAAGGTCATTTACAGGCAAAAGCCCTTGCAAAAAGGCTTAAAAATAGCGGAATTAGTAAGATTTACTGCTCTCCTATGGTAAGAACCAGACAAACGGCTAAACCGCTATGTGACGAGCTTGGAATTGAGCCAATTATTTTAGATTTTACTGCGGAAAATCTAGCGCAGGAAAGCTTTTTTGTAAAATTTGAAGAAAAAAACAGAAATGGTTGGGTGTTCCACCAACAAACAACTAATTACAAAAATAATGATACAATAAGTTTATCTACCGAAGCGTCTTTTGATATTGAAGCCTTTAAAAAATTCGATACTAAAAAGTTTAAAGATGGTTATAAACGTATTGAAGAAGAATCGGACAAGTTTTTACTTAGCCTTGGTTACCAACGTGACGGGTGTGTTTATAGTATTATAAACCCTAATGAAGAAAAAATTGCAGTATTTTGTCATCAAGGCTTCGGTCTTACCTGGCTTTCACATTTACTAAGAATTCCTCCTCATATTTTTTGGGCATCTTTTAATATCGCACATTCGAGCGTTACAATTTTATCTTTTAGCAACAATGAAAATAAAATTACCACGCCAAAATGTTTACAGCTAGCAGACCTTTCTCATTTATATGGCGAAGGCCTCCCCTACACTTATGACAATGAACTGAAACTATAAAATTAAACCGCACTACCTTTTAAGTAGTGCGGTTTTTTATGCATTTATTTCTTCTTTAATGTCAACTGTCTTTTTTCTTATTTCTACGCTATCATAAAATTTTCTAATGGTTATAAAACCTAAAAATTTTTTATCACAGTTTTTGCAGTAGAATTTTGCGCCAAACTTTTTGTTCTTAAAGGACCATTTTGTTAGTCTTTTTGCTTTTGCACCACAGGTTTTGCAGCTAATATAAAGCTTACTTTTATCAACAAAGGAACTGTTAATATCGTTAATATAAAAGGACTTAAAACAAAGCTTTTTATAAAATTCCGGGTTGTTAGTGTCTATTAAAAAGTTTGAAAAAATATTTTCTTTATAACATTTTTCCAAAATTTTTGATGCTAAAAGACTATCATAAAAAGCTCTATGTAACCCTTCATCAGAAACTGTGATGCCAAGACGCTCTGCCGCGTTAGATAGCGACATTTGGTTTTTTTCGGGCGTTCCCATTAAAACAAGTTCATTATGAAAAATCTTTTGTAAATCGGCATAGAGGCCAATTTTCGCGTCCTCAGGGCCGTTACCAAAATTAATACAGTTATCATATAGAACATAAAGGTCAGAATCACTCCAAGTGAGAGTAACGTTATGTTCACCTGCCCATAACTTGTACTCGTTAAGAGCATCTGTAAAAGGAATTCCGTCAAGCATTGTTTCGTTGGTCATACCTGTAAGCTCTTTAAACCTACAACTTAATTTTTTAGTGATGGAAGAGCGAATAACTTTGTTAAATCGGTCAATTATATTAAACTTGCCATCAAGCTTAACGGCACCGATTTCTACAATCTCATTAACAAACGCGTGTTTTTTCTTAAAATACGCATTATTCCATTCAAAATCTAATATAATATAATTCATAGTTTATGCTTTATTTTTTGCCTCTGCCTTCATTCTGAGCTCTTTGCTCAAAATTCTTTTACGAAGTCTTATAGATTCCGGTGTAATTTCAACTAGCTCATCAGATTTAATAAACTCAAGTGATTGCTCAAGGCTTAAAACTGAATGAGGAACAAGCTTAAGCGCATCATCAGAGCCCGAAGCTCGCATATTTGTTGCAGCTTTTTTCTTGCAAACGTTACAAACAATATCCTCATTTTTGGGATTTTCGCCGACTATCATACCTTCATAAACAGGTGCGCCCGGGCCGATAAAAAGCCTACCGCGGCTTTGGGTATTGAAAAGACCATATCCCGTAGCTTCGCCTGTTTCGTGAACGACAATTGAACCGGTTGTACGACTTTCTATATCACCCTTATAAGCCTCGTAGCTGTCAAAAACGTGGTTCATAATACCGTTTCCATTAGTATCAGTTAAAAACTGAGAGCGATAACCTAAAAGGCCCCTTGCGGGAATTAAAAACTCTAAATGGGTTGTGCCGCCATCTCTGGTTGCCATATTTTTGAGTTCTGCTTTTCGGGTACCAAGTCTTTCCATAACTGAGCCAACATATTCTTCGGGAACCTCTATCATTAAAAGTTCAATGGGCTCAAGTAATGTGCCGTTTTCGTCACGTTTATATATAACTGTGGGAGGAGAAACCTGAAATTCATAGCCTTCTCTACGCATTGTCTCGATTAAAATTGAAAGGTGTAGCTCTCCCCTGCCTGATACTTTAAATGTGTCTGCAGAATCGGTTTCTTCAACCTTAAGGCTAACATTTGTTTGTACCTCTTTAAATAGCCTATCGCGAAGGTTACGTGAGGTAACGAATTTACCTTCTTTACCTGCAAAAGGTGAATTATTAACCATAAAATTCATAGCAAGTGTAGGCTCATCAATTTTAATGAATGGTAGCGGTTCAATACAGTCGGTTGCACAAGCAGTTTCGCCAATGTTAAGGTCGCCAATGCCGGCTACGGAAATTATTTCGCCGACACCTGCAGACTCAACCTCAACTCTACGAAGGCCGCTATAAACAAAAAGCTTTGAAAGTTTAACATTTGAAACCTTTCCGTCTGCGTGGCAAAGAGATACAGTCTGTCCTTGCTTAACAGAGCCGCGTTCAACCCTGCCAACACCAATTTTACCTAAATATTCGTCATAGTCTATATTAGAAAAAAGAATTTGAAGGGGCGCATCTGCGTTGCCTTTTGGTGGGTTAACTTCTTCCACGATTTTATCAAACAATGTTTGTAAATTTTCGGTAGGATGCTCAGGAGAAAGTGAAGCAAAACCATCTCGACCCGATGCAAAAACAACAGGAAATTCGATTTGCTCATCATCGGCGCCAAGCTCAATAAACAGGTCTAAAACCTCGTCTACAACCTCGTAAGGACGTGCCATGGGCCTATCAATTTTATTAACAACAACGATTACTTTTTTGCCTAAGCCGAGAGCTTTTTTAAGCACAAAACGTGTTTGAGGCATACATCCCTCGAAGGCATCAACTAAAAGCAAAACGCCATCAACCATCATTAAAATACGTTCAACCTCGCCACCAAAATCAGCATGGCCGGGAGTGTCTACAATATTTATTTTATAGTCCTTATACTGAACACTTGTGGTTTTTGAAAGAATTGTAATACCACGTTCGCGCTCAAGATCATTTGAGTCCATCACCCTATCGTTTACCTGCTCGTTAGTACGAAATGTGCCGCTTTGCTTTAGTAGTTGGTCAACAAGAGTGGTTTTACCGTGGTCAACATGGGCAATTATTGCAACATTACGAAGTTTTTCAGAAGAAAACATTAATTAACTCATTCCAATCATAAAATTCTATTAACCAAATTATTATAAACTTATTTTTAAAACTTGTCAATAATATATAGTTATATTTAATAATAAACGATGTAAAAGATAAAAATATGCAATATTTACTTGATTTTTGTCGTAAAAATTTGTATAATAAATAGGTATTTTAGTGTTCATAGGAGGATAAATTATGGAGCCAAAAAAGTACAGACGTCGCTTTGGCGATAGACCTGATGGAAGAAAAATTAGGTCGCTTGACCCCTTAAATGCAATTACTCCTTATATTATGTGTAAAAGGAACGACGCATCTAACTTAATCACAGTTACTGTTGACGTTGAAAATATAGAAAAATACGTTAGAAAAAAACGTGAAGCAGGGCTTAAAGGCTTCGGTATTTTACACGTTATGCTAGCTACATACGTTAAAGCCGTTGCTCTTCGTCCGGGTATTAACCGTTTTATAAGCGGTCAAAAGATTTTTGCGCGTAATGACATTCAAATGATGCTTACCATAAAAAAAGAAATGAAGCTTGACGCTCAGGAAACGGTTGTTAAGGTTTTTGCCTCACCTTCTGATTCGCCTGAAGATATTTATTATAAAATGGCTGCTTTAATTGACGAAAATCGTGCCGATGGCGACCAAAACGATATGGATGGAGTTGCCAGAATTTTAAACTATATTCCCGGTCTTGTTTTAAAATTCACCGTTTGGCTTTTAAATTTGTTAGATTATTTTGGCCTTCTCCCCCGTTTTTTGCTTAAAGTTAGCCCGTTCCATGGTTCGTTCTTTATAACATCAATGGGTTCACTTGGTATACCTGCCATTTACCATCATTTATATAATTTTGGTAATGTTCCCATCTTTTGTTCTTACAGCGCAAAAAGAACAGAAACTGTCCTTAGTAAAGATGGTACTCCGGTAACTAAAAAGTTTGTTGATTTTAAGTTTACGTTAGATGAACGCACTTGTGACGGACATTATTATTCCTCGGCTCTTAAAATAATGAACGACTATTTAAAACATCCCGAAAAACTTGATATACCGGTTGAGGTTATTCCTGACATTTATTAAATTTAAACAGCTCGAAAATCTTCGGGCTGTTTTTTAATAAAATTATTTTAAAAAAGTCTTGATTTTGGTACTGAACTTGTGTATAATGTATTAGTCCTTTAAAGACACCTTTGCCGGTGTGATGGAATTGGCAGACGTAGTGGACTCAAAATCCACCGGTAGCGATACCGTGCCGGTTCGAGTCCGGCCACCGGCACCAGTCAAGAGCCTTGACGCGCGAACGCGTAGTTGAGGTTCTTCTTTTTTTATAGTTTTATCCTCGCGTTTATAGTTTGAAACGAAAACTTTCATAAGTCAAGAGCCTTGATGCGCAAAGGCGTAGTTAAGGTTCTTCTTTTTTTTATAGTTTTATCCTCGCGTCTATAGTTTGAAACGAAAACTTTCATAAGTCAAGAGCCTTGACGCGCAAACGCGTAGTTGAGGTTCTTCTTTTTTTATAGTTTTATCCTCGCGTTTATAGTTTGAAACGAAAACTTTCATAAGTCAAGAGCCTTGACACGCAAACGCGTAGTTGAGGTTCTTCTTTTTTATAGTTTTATCCTCGCGCCTAGGCTGTTTACGAGCACTCCACCATATGATGAGCCTTGACACGCAAACGCGTAGTTGAGGTTCTTTTTTTTTTTTATAATTTTATCCTCGCGCCTAGGCTGTTTACGAGCACTCCACCATATGATGAGCCTTGACGCGCAAACGCGTAGCTTAGGTTATTTTATTAATCCTTCAAAACACATTATTTTTTGTGCATAATAAAACTTCAAAATGGACAAATTAATTTTAATAAAACTTTATGAGGTCTAAAATGAAAACTATATGTCTGCTTGGGGTTAGTAGGTCGCTAAAAACAAAGATAATAGCATATTTTTTAAAAAATAAATCTATTATCGTGGAAAATAATGAAATAAATATTTCGGGTAATAAATATCTAATTAACTTCGACTCTCAAAAGGCTTTAAATAATAGGAGTTCGGTTTATCTTTTTGGCGGAAAAAGATTTAATAAAAATATTAAAATACCTGAGGAAAGTATTTGCATTTGCTCAAGTACAGATACTAAAGCTCTATGTTTTTTGTTCAACAAAAAAGTAAGCGTTATAACCTGTGGTTTATCAACAACCGATACCTTTACCTATTCGAGTTTTGAGGAAAATAAAATCATTTCACTTCAAAGGCCTATAGCGACATTAAATGGTAAACTTTTGGAGCCGTTTGAATTTGAAAATGCATTTTCATTAAAAAATGATGAAGAAATTTTATTATTTAATTCACTAATCACAGTGGTAAGGTAACAAAATATAACAATAAATAAACAATTTTTTACCTTTAATATAAAAACATATTAAGCGCAAAATACTATTACAAACGCAAAAGAATTTTTTAGTTAAAGGAGTGAAACAGATAATGGCTAAAAACGTAGTTCCTGAAGCAAAAGACGCTCTTAACCGCTTCAAGATGGAGGCTGCAAACGAAGTTGGCGTTAACCTTAAGCAAGGTTACAACGGTGATTTAACTTCTAAACAGGCTGGTTCTATCGGTGGTCAAATGGTTAAGAAAATGATCGAGTCTTATGAAAACAGCATGAAATAATTGTTTAAATAAAAGGTGCCCCTCATTTGAGGGGCACTGATTTTTTATCTTTTATAAAATTAAATTATATTTTATTAACTTACAATTTCGATTAGATGAGCAATTGATGGGATATTTTCGCCTTGCATTGCTGAGGTTGGTGATAAAAGTGCCCCTGTGGCGCAAAAAAGAGCCCTTCTAAGCTTTTTTTCCTTAAAACCGTTTAGTATATGGGTACATAGCACCGAAGCCGAACAGCCGCAGCCAGAGCCTCCTGAATGGACGTCCTGCTTTTCCCTGTCATAAAGAATAAGACCGCAGTCTTTATGAACGCTAGAAAGTGTCGGAAAATCATTTTTAGTTAGTTCATATAAAAGCTCGCTTCCAACAGCGCCTAAATCACCTGTATAAATCGCATCATAGTCCTCCGGTGAAGAATTTGTGTCCTTCAAAAACTGAATTATGGTATCGGCTGCAGCGGGCGCCATAGCAGCACCCATATTATTGGTGTCTTTAATGCCCTTATCCATAATTTTTCCAACTGTCGCCTTTGAAATTTTAATGTCAGATTCGTCATTTCCTATAATTAGCGCTCCCGAAGCGGTTGCGGTCCATTGGGCGTTTTGGGGACGTTGATTACCATATTCTAAAGGAAATCTATATTGTTTTTCTGCAGAACAAAAATGTGAAGATGTAACTGCAGCTACCCTCTCACCCATTTTGCCGTCAATAAACACACTGGCCATTATAAGTGATAACGCCATTGTTGAACAAGCACCGTAAATACCAATAAACTGTGTGCAAAAATCCATAAGACCAAAAGTGCTTCCGGTACACTGATTCAGCAAATCACCTGCAAACAAATAATCAATATCGCTACTTTCGAAATTACCTTTTCTAAGAGCTAAGCTCAAAGCCGTTTTTTGAAGCTTACTTTCTGCCTTTTCCCATGTTTGTTCACCTAGTGACGGGTCGGGAAAAATTTTATCGAAATATTTTCCTAATGGTCCCTCGCCCTCGAATTTTGAGCCAACTGCCGCATATGATAAAATGCGCGGCGGATTTTCAAAGGTTATTGTTTTGCCGTTACGTTTTATATTCATTACTTCACCTACAAAAATTTTATATAGAGTTATTATTTGACATAAATTTTTAAATATGATATACTTTTGAAAAAACGGAGGGGTATTATGTCTGATAGTTGGAAAGAATTTGACAAAAAGCAAATAGCTTTGCACAAAAAATTTAGCCGACAAAAATGGCGAGTTAGATTTATTTGGCTATGCTTTAATTTATTGGCATATATATTATTTTTCACTTTAATAACAGGCAGAAATTTTCCTTTCGCGGTTTTTGCATCGGTAGCAAGTACAATAATTTCAAGCATGTATTTTATAAAAAAATTAAATGAACTATCTCGTATTGAAGCAAAGCAAGATATAATTTTAATGAATGAAGCTCCAATAGGCAGACTAAAACTATAAAATCCTAAGCGAAGTAACCGCTTAGGATTTTTTTGTGTCATATTCCCTTTTAAGCTACACATAACTATTATTAGTGTAGTTTAGGGGGGATTTTTTGTGAAGGCAAATATCGGTTTTTTACAATTTGTTGGATATGTTTTTACTTCGGTTTTTGGAACACTACTTCATTTTTTGTTTGACTGGACAGGAAAAAGTATCATTACAGCGCCTTTTTCCGCAGTAAATGAATCTATATGGGAGCATATGAAACTGCTCTTTTTCCCAATGCTTATCTTTGCTTTAATTGAAAGTAAAATTCTAAACAAAACATATAAAAATTTTTGGTGTGTAAAGCTGATTGGAATATTGGTTGGAATTATTATAATACCTGTTCTATATTACACATATACAGGTATTTTGGGTGCTTTTGTCGATTGGTTTAATATTTTAATTTTCTTTATTGCCGGTGCTATAACCTATATCATTGAAACAAAGTTTTATAAAAAAATGAAAGCTTGCCCGATTTCAGAAAAAATCTCATTTCTAGCCCTTTTGGTTATTGCTGCTGTATTTGTTGTGTTTACATTTTTCCCAATCGAAATACCACTTTTTAGAGACCCGCTAGACAAAACCTATGGCTTTAAAAAACAGTAAAATTTTAAACGGCCTAACTTAATGTTAAGCCGTTTTATTCTTGTAAATATTTATTAAGAAAGTTTAGAGTTTTCTTTTTATCTGCCGACCAAAGAGGCGCAAGTAGGTCCTTTTTGGCGCCATCTCCCGTTATTCTATGAACAACAGTTTCTTTTGGCAAAACTTTAATACAATCCTTTAATGTTTTAGCATACTCGTTAAGTGTTAGCGGCTTTACTCTACCTTCCATATATTCTTTTTCAAGCCTCGTACCTTTAAGAATATGTAAAAGATGAAATTTAACCCCATTCGTACCACTTTGAACGGCAAATTTTGTTGTTAAGACAGGGTCGTCAGACGGAAGACCGATAATGATGTGTGTTATAACCTCTAACCCTGCTTTTTTAAGGCGAAAAACGGCGTCACTATAAACCTCGCTTTTATACCCTCGGTTAATATACTCTGAAACGCTGTCATTTGCGGTTTGAAGGCCAAGCTCAACAGTTACGGGTTTAACTTCATTTAGCTCCTTTAGAAGCTCTATCGTGGTGTTTTCGAGGCAATCTGGTCTTGTGGCTATGTTAATGCCAACAATATACTCCGGCTTAATAGCTTCAAAAAACAAATCTCTAAGACGATTATATGGCCCATAGGTATTACTGAATGACTGAAAATAAGCAATATATTTACCGCCTTTATTTTTTGATTCTACCCTATTTTTAGCCTTTTCAAGCTGAACTGATATGTTGTCTCCCCATTCGGCAAACTCTCCTCCACCGAGTGCTGAACAAAAAATACACCCGCCTTTAGAAACTTTGCCATCGCGGTTAGGACAGGTAAAGCCTGCATCAACAGAAAGCTTATAAACCTTTGAGCCGAACTTTTCTTTATAATATTCATTAGCAGTTTTGTACATGCTCTCTCCCCCCTATTACCGCTATTTTTCTTTACAATTTATTATATAACATTAAAACTTAAAAATCAAATTACTATTTTTTAGAATAATGTCGTTATCCAATAAATAACACCATAAATTACACTTGCAATTGTGCCATAAGCAATTACAGGACCCGCTATTTTAAATATATTAGCACCAATGCCTAAAATCCATCCCTCTGCTGCTGTCAATATAGGACACAGTAATTTTTGCAAAATTAATGATTTTGTGATATAATTAATAAAATAATTAAAAATCACTTGACTGTAAACCTTGTTTATAGTGTATAAGTAATGCAGAGGTGATGGTTTTGAAGATTAAAGAGTTGGAAAATACAATGTCTATTTCCCGTTCTAACATTCGTTTTTATGAAAAACAAGGTTTGTTTTCTCCTGAGCGTAAAGATAACAATTACAGGGAATATACCGAACAAGATATTGAGGCTCTTAAGAAAATCCTTGTTTTTAGAAAAATGGGGTTCACTGTTGAAGAAATAAAACTTATTAAAAATAACGAATTATCATTTGCTGAAGCTATAGCCAGTACGCAACACCGAATTGAAAATGAAATTGAGCAATTAAACGGCTCTTTAAAGCTTATTAAAAAAGTGGCACAAGAAAACTCTTCTTTTGAAGAAATTGATATTAATTGCCATTGGAACGCAATAAGAGAATCAGAAAAAGCCGGTGAAAAGTTTGTTGATATATGCAAGGATTATTTGGAATTAGAACTGAACTCTTTCGATTTTATGTGGAAATATGTGTTTTTTCACGATTTCAAAAAGTCAAGGGCTAAACACGGCACAGTGATTGCTTGTGGCATATTGTTGCTATTATGTGTTTTGCGCGGAATTGGCAAAGTTCTTATTTGGAAAGAATCTTTCTGGTCGGGATTTTTGTATCCATTTGTTATTGCGTTAGCAGCATCAATCATTATCTTACCACTCTTTTTATTAAGCAAAAAGTTTCCCAAGGTTGCATCCGTTATCGCAACTATTCTTTTAGGATTAATTGTTTTGTTTTTTGCCGGTATAATTATCTTAATAATTTATTCGATAATTACATAACAAAAAAGCTCGCCAAGCGGCAAGCTTTTTTGTTAAAACAATGTTGTTATCCAATAAACAACCCTATAAATCACACTCGCAATTGTGCCGTAAACGATTACTGGTCCTGCGATTTTGAACATATTAGCACCAACGCCTAAAATCCATCCCTCTGCTGCTGTCAATATAGGACACACCTGTTTGTGAAGAATATTTATATTATAACGGAGCTTAAAATATGACCACAATTCAAAAAGACCAATATGTATTTGAAGTTGATATTGAGAAAACAATAAAATATTACAAAACACACTCGCTTTGCGAATGCGACTGTTGCGAGAATTACTATGCCCAAATCAAAGGGAAATTCCCAAAACTCGAGTCTTTTCTTGCTGAATTTGGCATAGATATAGCGAAGCCAGATGAATGTATGAGTGTTGAATTAGATAATGAGATTCAATATATTGGAATTGATTATACTGTATGTGGTAAAGTTGTTACTATGGGACAGTATGAAATTGATATTCAAGACGATTTGTTTTTCAATCTTGTCATTACCAACGGATTTGCATCACCAAATGAACAGACAGGTGATTATTTTACAATTTCGATAAGCAGTATTTTTGAACTGCCGTGGGTATTGGATAAGCCATTTCCGCAACCAATGAAAACAAATACGATTTGGAATAATACTGTTTTAAAACGAATATTTAAACGCAAAAAACCAATCGAGAAAAATCCCAAAAAATGCCTTGAAAATATTAAACGAAAAATATCTGAAAAAATCGGTATTTCAAACTTCATTGATCTAGGCGAAACCAGTGCTGCGTTTTCCGGCACGATGGATAATTATGACTTATATATTTCTCTAGATACTGCAAAGAAGCGTGGTAAAGATTATCTTTACGCCTATATGGATGACCATTTTGAGTGGTACGAGTGGGATTATGAGTCTCAAAACGAATTTGAAGATAAAATTGTTGAATATTTTTGTGAAAATATTAACCGCACGATTAAAACGATAACCGAAACCAAACGTCACAAATATGTACGAGTAACCGAATATTATCTTGATAAAGAAACGAATGAATGGGTTTTAATGTCAGATGATAAAGTATCATGGCTGATTATGCGTCCGTTTATAGAAGCTGATGATATAACGGAAGAAATCAAAGAATATCATTTGTAAAAAGGCTTGCCATTTGGCAAGCCTTTTGCGTTAGAAAAATGTTGTAACCCAATAGATAATTCCATAAACAACTGATACAACAGTTCCATACACAATCACCGGGCCAGCAATTGTAAACATCTTAGCACCAACGCCTAAAATCCATCCCTCTGCTGCTGTCAATATAGGACACAGTAAATTGCAATAAATATTTACATTAAAATGGTGGTATGGTATAATAATTTCAAAAGGGGTGAACTTATGCGACGATTCACAAAAATATTGTTTCCTATTTTCGTTGCCCTGTTTATGTGTAGTATTGCTATAGGATTGTTGGGTCGTGCATTTTGCACTCGCAGTAATGACAACTATACATCAATTCAGTCGGAATCCTTTGTCCCCGACACAATAGAAACAGTTCTCCAAGATGGTGATTTAAAACAAATTTATGTATGCTATAATGATGCTAACTGTGTCAATGTGTATACCGAAGAAGGCAAATTTCTTTGGTGTGTAGCTACTCCGTATATGCGAAATTCCTACTTTGAGTTGCAAGATGATAAACTTATCATTTGTGACGGGGATGCTTATATTTATGACTCCCAAAACGGTTCTTTTTTGGGAATTGAAAACGAAGAAAACCTAAATTTAAATTATGACTGGGAACAAAAATACGATGACCAATTCAAAAAAGGAAGCTTTTATTTTGACAGTTTTCAAGTATATAAAGCAAATGCAGATGGTACTTTGACTACCATCGTCAGCCGTCCTTGGTGGCATCACATATTTGATTACTCACTCTGTCTTGGTATAGCTTTCCTTGGTGCGATTGGTATTGGCATAAGTATATTT
>JAZSOH010000016.1:0-35789 GCA_045536815.1 Acutalibacteraceae bacterium
TTTTTTGTATTATACACCCATTTTAAAGATTTGTCAACACATAGTGAAAATTTAATCCTTTTACAAAACTGCGAAGCGCCGTTATCCTAACGGATTACAAGCGACAAGGCAACGGCAAACGGAAATTTACCTTTTGTAAGGTATGACAGGTTCAAGTCCTGCCAGACTACTCATGGGGTGTGAGCGTTATTTCTTCTGCTTTTTGCTTTTCATTTTCTACACGGTTTACATATTCTAAAGTAAGCATTCTTATAATAGCCACTACCGGAACCGCCAAAATAATTCCAAAGAAGCCAAAAAGTCCACTACCTATGGTAATAGCAATTAAAACATAAATCGGCTTAATTCCAACCGAGCTTGCAACAACCTTAGGCTGAATTATATTAGCATCGAGCTGTTGCACCGCAAGTACAAGCGCAAGTGCAATTATGGCCTTCACCAAATCACCTGTTGAAATCAGGGTTATAAATACAACCCCAAATCCGCCTATTATTGCGCCGAAATATGGAACTATATTGCAAACGCCCATTAACACCGAAAGCAAAACCGCATACGGAATTCCCGCAAGGGAAAAAACAATTGTGCAAAGCACCATAACAATAACTGCATCTATCAGCTGACTATAAATATAATTGTAAAAAATTTCGCTTGAACGAAATGTAATTTCCCTCAATTTTGAAGCCTTTTTGTCAGGCAAAACAGCTCTGATAAGGCGACCCGAAACATTTATAAGGTGTTCTTTGCCCAAAAGCATATAGATTGAAATAACAATTGATAAGAAGAAGTTAACAACTGCACCCGTAGCTTTAAATATTTCACCCGCGTATTTTGTTATAGCCTTAAAATCAAAATACGAAAGTATTTTTTCAAGGCTAAAAAAGTCCTTAATTGAATCTACGCTTATTCCAAATATTTTTCCATCCGCGCCTGCTTGCTTAGATATAAAGCTGATAACCGAATTATAATACTCAGGAGCAGCATCAACCAGTTTTACAATACTTACAATAATTTTAGGAACAATAAGATAAAGTGTAACACCTAAAATCAGAAAGAGCAAAACATAACAAATCAGCACAGCCAAAGCTCTGGAATGTTTTGAAAGAAAACCTTTCCTTGCCTTTTTAAAAAGTTCTTCAAGCTTTGAAACGGGTTTAAAAAGCAAGAATGCTATAACAAGGCCAAAAATTATAGGTGTTAAAATGCCTATAAAATCACCAATTGCCGCAAAAACACTAGGAAGCCTGTCAACCGTTTTATAAAAAACAATTAGAATTACGCCAACCAAAAGTGTCGAAAGGAAGAAACCTTTAAGTACGCCCTTTTCTTTTTTCTCTTGACTTTTTTTCAAGACTATTCCTCCAAAATTTTAAACAAATCAGTCGTTTTCATCTTTACCGCAACAGCGCTTATATTTTTTGCCACTACCACAAGGGCAAAGAGCATTTTTGCTTACAACACCCTTGCCTCTTACTGTTTTACTTAAAGTTCCGTCATCAGAGGTAGCGCTCTCTTCAGCAACCTTTTTGCGCTCAATTTCTTCGTTTTTCTTAACCCTCGCTGTAATAACCCTTTTTGCAGTTTCACGTCTTACCGATTCAATCATACTGTCGAACATATCTGAGCCTTCATTTCGGTAATCGTTAACAGGATTTCTTTGGCCGTATTGACGAAGACCTATACCTTGACGAAGTCCATCCATTGCATCAATATGGTCCATCCAATGCTCGTCAACTGTACGAAGAAGCATAACGCGTTCAATTTCGCGCATAATTTCAAAGCCATATTCCTCTTCTCTTTTATCAAGGCCGTCAAACACCTTTGTCAAAAGTGTTTCTGTCACCTCTTCAATAGAGGTTTCGCCAAGCTCTTCGGTAGTAAATCTTAAATCGGTTTCGTCGGTAACCCAACCCATTAAATGATTTCTAAGACCGTCTAAATCCCAGTCATCGTGAACTACAGGGTCGGTAAGATAGGTGTTTACAATTTCTGTAATTGTATCCCTTATCATATTTCTTATTTTTTCCTTAATATCTTCACCGTCAAGAACCTGATTTCTTTGGGTATAAATAAGTTCCCTTTGCTTATTCATAACATCGTCATACTGCAAAATATTTTCGCGTATACCAAAGTTTCTTGCCTCTACCCTAGCCTGAGCATTTTCAATAGAGGAAGAAAGAATTTTTGTTTCAAGAGGCAAGTTTTCATCAACCTTTAAGGCGTCCATAATGGTATACACCCTATCGCCACCAAAAAGACGCATCAAATCGTCTTCAAGCGATACATAAAACCTTGTTTCGCCCGGGTCACCCTGACGTCCCGCACGGCCTCTAAGCTGATTATCTATACGTCTTGATTCGTGCCTTTCGGTACCTAAAATTAAAAGTCCGCCCGCATTTTTAACCTTTTCAGCTTCAGGGGCAATCTCCGCTTTAAATGTTTTAAGCAAACCGTTAAACTCTTCTCTTGCCTTTAAAATATCGGCATTATCGGTATCTGCAAAGCCCGTTGCCTCAGAAATAATTTCTTCGCTGTACCCCATTTTTCTAAGCTCGGTTCTTGCCATAAATTCTGCATTACCACCAAGCATAATATCGGTACCACGTCCCGCCATATTTGTAGCAATTGTAACGGCATAAGGTTTACCTGCCTGAGCTACTATTTCGGCCTCTTTTTCGTGATGCTTTGCATTCAAAACGTTATGCTTTATACCGCTTTTTTTAAGCATACTGCTCAAAAGTTCAGATTTTTCAATAGTAATTGTACCAACCAAAACAGGTTGCCCTTTTGCGTGGCTTTCCTTAATTTTTTCAATTACCGCCAAAAACTTTGCTCTCTCGGTCTTGTAGATAACATCGTTGTCATCAACCCTTATAACCGGCTTATTCGTAGGGATTTCCAAAACATCCAAATTATAAATCTTTTGGAATTCAAGCTCTTCAGTTCTTGCGGTACCGGTCATACCCGAAAGCTTTGAATAAAGCCTAAAGAAATTTTGGAAGGTTATTGTAGCCAAAGTTTTTGACTCGTCAGCGATTTTTACCCCTTCTTTTGCCTCAATTGCCTGATGAAGACCTTCATTATATCTTCTACCAAACATAAGACGGCCTGTAAACTCGTCAACAATAATAACCTCGCCATCTTTAACAACATAATCAACATCGCGCTTCATAATACCGTAAGCACGTATCGCCTGATTTATATGGTGAGCAATCACCATATTCTCAGCATCATTAAGGTTTTCAAGTTTAAAGGCTTCTTCTGCCTTTTTAACACCCTTTGGAGTAAGGGTACAGGTTTTCGCCTTCTCGTCTACAACATAGTCGCCGTCATAGTTAGTTTCATCGTCGGTAAGCTTATCATCGGTCTCGGTAACCTTAACCATTTTAAGCCCTCTGGCGAAGCGGTTTGCCGCGGCATAAAGGTCGGTAGACTTATCGCCTCTACCCGAAATAATAAGGGGAGTTCTTGCCTCGTCTATTAAAATTGAGTCAACCTCGTCGACAATAGCGAAATTGTGCCCCCTTTGAACCTTGCGCTCTTTATAAATTACCATATTATCACGAAGATAATCAAAGCCAAGCTCATTATTTGTACAATAAGTAATATCGGCATCGTAGGCTGCCTTTTTTTCTTCATTAGTCATTCCGTGAATAATAAGGCCAACGGTAAGACCTAAAAAACTATAAACCTTGCCCATCCATTCCGAGTCGCGCTTGGCAAGATAGTCATTAACAGTTACAATATGAACGCCCTTACCTGAAAGAGCATTAAGATACGCAGGTAAGGTGGCAACCAAGGTTTTTCCCTCACCAGTTTTCATTTCGGCAATTCTGCCTTGGTGAAGCACAATACCGCCCAAAATTTGAACAGGAAAATGTCGCATACCTAAAACACGGTCTGCCGCCTCTCTACAAACGGCAAAGGCCTCAGGCAAAATATCGTCTAAGGTTTCAATACCATTTAACCTTTCCTTAAATTCATAGGTTTTGGCTTTAAGCTCGGCATCAGTAAGAGCCCTATACTCCTCCTCATAGCTTAAAACCTTATCTCTAAGCGGCAAAAGCCTTTTAATTTCTTTTTCGCTATAATCACCAAATAGTTTTCTTAAAATATTCATATCATAAACCTCTAACAAAGTATAAAGTAATACATAATATATTATAGCAACAAAACCTATAAAAATAAAGTATAATTTGTAAATATTTTACTATTATTGACTTTTTTGAAAATGGTAGTATAATTAAATTGTAAATTTTTTGATAAAGGTGATTTTTATGAGAAAAACTTATAAAATGAATATCGCGGGCGTTGAAAGGGCTTTGCCTATTTGCCCTATAAACGAAAATCTTTCTATTGGCGCTTTTGTTATGTTTGGTGACACCGAACTCACCGTCGCCTGTGCAAAGGCTCTGCTTCAAAAGGCTCCTGAATATGACTACATAATTACAGCTGAAGCTAAAGGCATTCCCCTTGCTTATGAAATGGCCAAACAAAACGGCGACGACTATCACTTTATTGTTAGAAAGCACCCTAAGCTTTATATGACGGGGGTTTTTGAGGTTGACGTTCGCTCAATAACTACCGATGCCGAACAAAAGCTTTACCTCGACACCAAGGACGCCGAGCTTATGAAGGGCAAAAAAGTTTTAATTGTTGACGATGTTATTTCAACCGGCGAATCGCTCACCGCTATTGAGACCCTAGTTAACAAGGCGGGGGGAATTATTGTTGGTAAAATGACCGTTTTAGCAGAGGGCGATGCTCAAAATCGCGACGATATTATTTTCCTAGAGCCGCTCCCCCTTTTCCTTCCCGACGGTACTCCTATTAAATAAACAAGAATAACAAAAGACTTCCAAAGAATTCTTTGGAAGTCTTTCTTATTTTATAAAAGTGATACCTGTTCGCCCTTTTCCTCTGCCGACATAAAGCTACCTGCGGCAGGTAAGGTTTTTGTGCGATATCTATGAGGTTTAAGAAGCTTGCCCTCCTCAAAAATTTCGGCACTAAATACCCTTTGACCCTTCTTTTGGGTCATAACCGCAACGCCTCCATTGGCTCTGGTCGATTTAACGGCAAGTGCGCCTGTGTGTACCAAAAGCATTCTTCCATTTGTCGAGGTGAGAAGTATTTCCCTATCCTCTGTCAAATGGTGAATTGAATGAAGTGCAAACTTATCGGTAAAGGCGGCAACCAGTTTACGTCTATTTGTTTTTGTTTCGTAAGATTTAAGGTCAACCTTAGAAATTCTACCGTTTTCGAAAACAAAAATAAGATTTCCCTTATAATCTCTTGTAGAAATCATAGCTATAGGATACTCTTTATCTTCCATATCAAGCTTAGCGGGGATATAATCGCCTAGCAAACTTGCTTTGCCGTCGGCAAACTCGCTTACCTTCGCCTTATAAACCTGACACTTGTTAGTAAAGAAAAGAAGGTCGCAGGCATTGTTAGATTCCAAAACCTCTACAATTTCGTCGCCCTCTTTAACCTTTTGCTCACCGCTCATTCTAAGCGACTGAGGAGTAATTTTCTTGAAATATCCCTCTTTGGTAAAGAAAAGCGTTACGGGAGACTCGTCAACCATCTGCTCTTCTTCAAAATCATCAGCAGATACATCGTAAACAATTTGAGTCCTTCTAGGCTTGCCGTACTTTTTAATGACATTTTCAAGTTCTTTAACCATAATACTATTTATTCTACGGCGTTTTGCCAAAATGTCTTCCATATCGGCAATTTCTTCTTCAAGACTTTCGATATCCTTTAAGCGATTTACAATATATTCTCTATTAAGGTGACGAAGTTTTATTTCGGCAACATATTCAGCTTGTGTTTGGTCGATACCAAAGCCTATCATAAGGTTGGGAACAACCTCTTTTTCCTCTTCGGTTTCGCGAACAATTTTAATTGCCTTGTCGATATCCAAAAGAATTTTAGAAAGACCTTTTAAAAGGTGCAAACGGCTTTTCGCCTTAGAAAGAGTAAAATAAACTCTTCTTTTAATGCACTCGCTTCTAAATGCTATCCATTCTTCTAAAATTTCTCTAACACCCATAACCCTTGGAGAACCTGCAATCAGCACGTTAAAGTTACAAGAAAACGTATCCTGCAAGGGTGTAAGCTTAAAGAGCTTATTCATAAGCTTATCGGGGTCGGTACCTCGTTTTAGGTCAATAGTAATTTTCAGGCCCTGAAGGTCGGTTTCATCACGAATGTCGTTAATTTCGGTAATTTTCTTTTGCTTTGCAAGGTCAATTACCTTTTCGATAATCGCTTCTATTGTTGTAGAAGGCGGAATTTCAGTAATATCAATACAGTTAGCGGACTTATCGTATGAATAAACACCCCTGATTTTTATACCGCCTCTACCCGTTTCGTATATGTTTTTAATAGCCTCTTTATCATAAATTAGCTGACCGCCTATGGGAAAATCGGGCGCAGTTAAAAGTTCGGTAATATCGGTGTCATCGCCCTTGATAATTGAAATTGTAGTCTTACAAATTTCTTCAAGGTTGAAAGGGCAAATAGAACTTGCCATACCCGCCGCAATACCCATATTTGCATTAACCAAAACAGTCGGAAATGTAACAGGCAAAAGGGTCGGTTCCTTCATTGTTGCGTCATAGTTATCAACAAAATCTACAGTATCCTTTTCAATATCAGCAAAAAGTTCAGCAGATATTGGTGCCAGTTTTGCCTCGGTATAACGGGCGGCAGCACACTGCATATCTCTCGAATATGCCTTACCAAAGCTACCCTTTGATGCAACAAAGGGGTGCAAAAGCGCGGCATGACCTTCTGAAAGGCGAACCATTGTGTCGTAAATAGCCGCGTCGCCGTGAGGGTTAAGCTGCATTGTACGACCAACAATATTTGCAGATTTAATGGTTGAGCCATTCAAAAGACCCATACCATACATTGTATAAAGAAGTTTTCTATGAGATGGCTTAAAACCATCGATTTCGGGAATTGCACGAGAAACAATAATGCTCATAGCGTAGGGCATAAAGTTTGACTTTAAGGTTTCGGTAACCTGCTGGTCAACAACACTTCCCGCACCTGCAATAAAAGCATTCGCGTTATTCTTTTTCGGTTTTTCCGCTACATCTTTACTCTTTCTTGGAGCCATTTATTTTAATCTCCCTTTATTTTTTTAGCTAAAATCAGCTTCGTCCATATAGAGATATCCGTTATCCGAAATATACTCTTTACGGCCTTGTAAATTGTCGCCAAGCAAAAGGTCAAACATTTCGCTGGTAAGTTCGGCGTCCTCAGGCATTATTTTTATAAGCCTTCTCGTTTCGGGGTTCATTGTTGTAAGGTTCATCATATCGGGTTGGTTTTCGCCAAGTCCCTTCGAACGTTGCAAAGTATATTTTTCCTCGCCTATCTTTTCCAAAATCTCCCTTTTCTCGTTCTCATCATAAGCGAAATAGGTCATATTTTTGGTGTTGATTTCGTAAAGCGGAGTTTCGGCAATAAACACCTTACCTTCGTTAATAAGGGTTGGCATAAGCCTATAAATCATTGTTAAAATAAGGGTTCTTATATGGAAGCCGTCGACATCGGCATCAGTACAAATTACAACCTTATTCCACTTTAAATTATTTATATCAAAGTTTGAGAGATTCTTATTAGCCTTAGATTTTACCTCAACACCGCAACCGAGAACCTTTAAAAGGTCGGTTATGATTTCGCTTTTGAAGATTTTTTCATACTCGGCCTTTAGGCAGTTCAAAATTTTGCCCCTAACCGGCATAATAGCTTGAAAAGCGGCATCGCGCGCAAGCTTACAAGAGCCCAAAGCCGAGTCACCCTCTACTATATAAAGCTCTCTTTCAGAAACATCACGGCTACGGCAATCAACAAATTTTTGAACCCTATTAGCCATATCGTTAGAGGTTTGAAGGGTTTTCTTTAAATTGAGGCGTTCCCTTTCGCTTCGTTCTCTACTTCTTTTATTGATAAGCACCTGCTCGGCAATCTTCTCTGCCTCAGCACGATTTTCAATAAAATAAACCTCAAGCTGATGGCGGAAAAAGTCGGACATCGCCTCATAAATAAACTTATTGGTTATCGCCTTTTTTGTTTGGTTTTCATATGAAGTTTGTGTTGAGAAAGAAGAAATAACAACCGTTAAACATTCCTCAATATCAGAAAAGGTAATTTTACTCTCGTTTTTTTGATACTTATTATTTTGTTTTAAATAATTGTCAATTTGAGCAGTAAAAGCATATCTAACTGCCTTTTCGGGCGCACCGCCATGCTCAAGCCAACTTGAGTTATGATAATACTCTTTCAGATGAACCTGATTTGAAAAGGTAACAGCTGCATTTATTTTAACCTTATATTCGGGCTTGTCGTCTCGGTCTTTGCCTTTTCTTTCGGTATGCCACAACTGTTTTGACACAAGTGCCTTATCGCCAACAAGCTCGTTAACGTAGTCCTCTATACCGTTTGGATATAAAAATTCATAGGTTTCAAACTTACTTCCAACCTGATTTTTGAGTACAAACAAAAGCCCATCGTTAACAACTGCTTGACGTTTTAAAACATCCATATAATATTCAAGCGGAATTTTAATGTCGGTAAAAACCTCTAAGTCGGGCTTCCAACGGGTTTTTGTTCCCGTATCCTTACCCGAATAAGGTTCTTTTTTAAGCCCGCCAATATTTTTACCTTTTTCAAAATGTAGGGTATATAAAAACCCGTCTCGCTTAATTTCAACATCCATATATTCAGATGCATATTGGGTTGAACAAAGGCCAAGACCGTTAAGACCTAATGAAAATTCATAGTTTTCACCGTCGTTAGTATTATACTTACCGCCTGCATACATTTCGCAGTATAAAAGCTCCCAGTTATAGCACTGTTCTTTATTGTTGAAATCAACCGGGGCGCCACGACCAAAGTCCTGCACCTCTATTGAGCCGTCTTCAAAGGCAGTTATAATTATTTTTTTGCCATAACCTTCTCTAGCCTCGTCAATGGAGTTTGATATAATTTCAAAAACCGAATGTTGACAACCATCGATTCCATCAGAACCAAAAATTACCGCAGGGCGCTTTCGAACTCTATCCGCACCCTCCAGCTTGGTTATACTTTCGTTATTATACTCGACTGTGTTTTTAGGCATTTATACATCCACCTTTTTAAACATTCTCCTTTTATTTTACACTATATATTGGGGTTATGTCAAGTTTTTTAGCATATTTTGTAAGTTATATATAATATATTATATACCGACACTTTTTATAAAATACAAAAGCGGCTATGCAAAACTGCATAGCCGCCAGCTTTTTATGATTATTTAATCATTTCTGCGATTTCACTTGCAAAATCGTCTTTTCTCTTTTCAATGCCTTCGCCCTTTTCAAAACGAACAAAGGAAACAACCTTAACGTCTGTTCCAAGCTCTTTTGCTTTTGCAGCAACATACTTACCTACTGTATAGTCGCCATCCTTAACGAAAGCTTGTTCTAAAAGACAATTTTCAGTGTAGTATTTACCAATTTTACCTTCAACGATTTTACCAAGAACTGCCTCAGGCTTGTTAGCCATTTTGGGGTCTTCTTTCATTTGCTGAACAAGAATTTCCTTCTCTTTTGCAACAACCTCTGCAGGAACGCTTTCCTTATCAAGATAACTAGGATTAACTGCAGCAATTTGCATTGCAACGTCTTTAGCCATTTCGCTAAATACTGCGTTATCAGCAGCAGCGTCGGTATCAAACTTAACCATAACGCCAATTTTACCACCTGCGTGAACGTAGGTAGAAAGAACACCCTCATAACGAGCGAAGCGGCGAACCTTGATGTTCTCACGAACTGCAAGGAAAACTTCTTGAATCATATCGGCAACAGTAACGCCGTTTTCTGCACAAGCTAAAAGTGCGTCAACATCTGCAGGGTTTTGCTCTGCAACAACCTTTGCAACCTTTTCGGTAAGAACCTTAAAGGGTTCGCCGTTAGCAACAAAGTCGGTTTCAGCATTAAGCTCAACAACAACACCAACATTACCAAATACAGTAGCAAGTACTGTACCTTCAGCAGCAACACGGCTAGCTTTCTTTGCTTGTTGTGCAAGACCTTTTTCTCTCAAAAAGTCAACTGCTGCATCCATATCACCATTGGTTTCAACCAATGCTTTTTTACAATCCATCATGCCGCATCCGGTCTTCTCACGGAGTGCCTGCACGTCTTTAGCGGTAAATGCCATTACATTTTCCTCCTATATTTAATTTCTAAAGCTAAATTATTCTGCTTCTACAGTTTCTTCTACTTCTTCGGTAGCTTCCTCTGCAGTTGCAACCTGCTCGCCCTGTCTGCCTTCAATAACAGCAGCAGAAATAACACTTGCAATAAGTTTTACTGCGCGGATAGCGTCATCGTTACCGGGGATAACTGCGTCGATTTCGTCAGGGTCGCAATTGGTATCAACAATAGCAACAATCGGGATACCAAGCTTCTTAGCCTCAGAAACTGCGATTCTTTCTTTTCTGGGGTCAACAATGAAAAGTGCACCGGGGATACCCTTCATATCTTGGATACCGCCAAGGAATTTTTCAAGTTTTTCAATTTCAAGTTTAAGTTTTGCAACTTCCTTTTTGGGGAGAAGGTCGAATGTACCGTCCTCTTCCATTTTGCGAAGCTGATTAAGGCGCTCAATTCTACGACGAATGGTACGGAAGTTTGTAAGCATACCGCCAAGCCAACGTGCATTTACGAAAGGCATTGAGCAGTTCATAGCTTCTTCCTTAACAGCGTCTTGAGCCTGTTTTTTAGTACCTACAAAGAGAATATCCTTACCATCTGCTGCGATGTCGCGAACAAAGTTGTAAGCCTCGTTAATTTTCTTTGCGGTTTTTTGAAGGTCGATGATATAAATACCGTTACGCTCGGTAAAAATATACTCGGCCATTTTGGGGTTCCAGCGACGAGTTTGGTGACCAAAATGTACACCAGCCTCTAAAAGCTGTTTCATGGATACTACTGACATTTATTTTTCCTCCTAGGTTTTAACCTCTGCCCACCTCATATTTGGCGGATTACCAAAAATTTTTGGCACCTGCCCGTCAATCAGTAAGGCATGTGTAATATTTACTGGGCACATTATGCACAGCCTACATAGTATATCACAAAAAAAAGCCCTTTTCAAGGCTTTTTTCGAAATTTTTTTATCTTTTTAAAAGTTTTTTTCTGTTTTTATAATCGGGCAAATACTTTTCAACCAGTTTATAAAATTCCTTCGAATGATTTTTATAAGTTATATGTGCGAGTTCGTGAACTACAACATATTCTATAGCCTCTTTTTCATACTCTAAAAGGTATGCCGAAAAATTAAGTGAATTTTTTCCGCTACAGCTTCCAAAACGGGTTTTCGCAAAATTGATTTTAACCGCCGTAGGATAAAGTTCCATAATCTCGCTATACTCTAAAACAAGCGGTAAAATAACCTCTTTTGCCTTTAATTTTAAAATCTTCTTTTGCTCTTCGCTATACTCTTTTTTAACAGTAGACTTTTTCTTTTCATTTAGCTTCTTTACAATCCACGGTTTATGAGCCGATATTATCTCCCCCGCCTTTTTCTCGGGGAACCTAAGTGGCACTCTAAGTAAAACTCCCTTTTGCCTATTTATTTCTATTGCAACAGTTTTTCGTTTTGACCTGACTATAAAATATTCTATACCATCGGTCATCAGTTTTTTTGATAAGTCCAATTTGAGAACTCCGCCTTTAGATTTATATTTTTAAATTCCAGCCTGGTTGGAAAGCCTTGGTCATTCAAGCAAAACCTGAAATCAAGGGTTTTATAAACGCCGTCAAAAACAAGCTCATTAGAATCGGCAGCTATACCGGGTGCGCCTGTTGACATCTTTAAAAAAGCACCATTTATAAAACTAAGCGGACCCAAAAGCTCTTCACTTACCGAAAACTTTCCGTCTACTCCATCATACGAAATCATACATTTTTCTTCTAAAAACTCGAACTTTAAACTGCTTAACTGCTCAGGCTCTAAAATTTCTGATTTAAAAACTCCACCGCCCAAAACATACAGCCTTGAACAAAAGGTTATATCGCTTTCGGCGGTTATTTTTGCATCGCAAGTATACCCCGCCTTTGCAACCGAAAGGTCGGGCTTTGATGTACAAGAAGAAAACAATAAAATAAGTGCAAAAACTAAAACGATTTTTCTCAAAAAACCACCTATTTAAGTGTAAGGGGAAGCTCCTTTACCATATCCATAGCCGTTACCGAGCGAACTCCTAGCTTTTTTGTAGCCCTTTCCCCTGCTTCACCGTGCAAACAAACCGCACAAACAGTAGCTTTTAGCGGCTCCATACCATTCGCCAAAAAAGCCGAAATCATACCGCTTAGCATATCCCCGCTTCCCGCAGTGGCCATGCCCTCGCACCCTGTTTTGTTTATATATGTTTCTCTGTCCGGTGACGCTATTAGAGTATATGCACCCTTTAAAACCGTTATAACACCATAGGTTTTTGCAAACTTTTCAGCAACCTGTACCCTGTTTTTCAAAACTGTTTCTACGTTCTCACCGATAAGTCTCGCCATCTCTAAGGGGTGAGGAGTAACAATAGTTTTAGCCTTAGCAGTTTTTAAAACATCCAAATCCCCTACAATAGCATTAAGTCCATCGGCATCAATTATGGTTGGAACCTCGCTTATTTCCAAAAGATTTTCCACAAGTGCTTTGGTTGTTTTGGTGTTTGAAAGGCCGGGGCCTATCAAAAGTGATTTTGCGCCTTTTAGGGTTTCAAAAAGCCGCTCTTTATCGGCATAATCACTATCGCGATTTAGCGGTTTAAAAACCATTTCAGGAAGTGCGGGAGCCAATATAGGATAGATTTCATCATCTACACAAAGCCTTACAATTCCCGCGCCGCTTTTAAGAGCTGAGGAGGCCGAAATAATAGCCGCCCCCACCATACCATAGCTTCCTGCAAATATAGCCGCCGTACCTTTTGTACCCTTGTTTGCATCCTTTGGAATTTTAACAAGATATTTTCTAGCAGCCTTAGGAGATATGCTTTTCATAAAAATCACTACTTATTTATTAAAATTCTTGGAATATATTTAAGTATTTCTTTCTCTAGCTTTTCACTTAAAGGAATAACAACTAAGGCCAGGCCTTTCTTGGGATGACGGTAAATGATATAGGCCGCCTTATCACCCTCGTTAGCGCAGTTAAGTTTAAAATCAAAGTTTTTAACCTTGAGTTTTCCTGCGCTTGTTTCGTTATATTCGCCATATTCATCTATTTTATCAAGATGAACTGTAATCATTCTTTTACGGCTTCGCTTTGCAGTAATTTTATCGATATCCAAATCTTTATTTACTGCAATCATTTCATACTCAATATCAAAAAGTTGAACAAGTCTGAAAGCGCCATAAAAAATACCTGCGATAGCAACTATTAAAATACCAAAAAGCGCAGTAAATTTATTTGCGAGTAAAATAACAAAAAAAGTCAGTATAAACGCTGCAACCCATACAAGTGTAATTAAAACATAGTTTATGGGGCTTTGGCGCTTTCTTACTAAATATTCGCAATAACTTTCCATCAAAAAACCTCTTTCTTTATTTATTTACAAAAATATAATAACACAATTTTTCGCCCTAGTAAAGACTGGCAAAAGCCAAAACATAAAGTTTACAGTTTGTTAAAAAGGCTCTATTTATGGTACTCTCCGCCACCTAAGATTTTATAAGCTCTATAAATTTGTTCCAAAAGCATAACCCTTGCAAGACGGTGAGGGAAGGTCATTTTTGACATTGAAAGTCTAACCTTCGAAAAGGCCTTAACCTTATCTGAAAGACCATAAGAGCTACCTATTATAAAACAAATACTCCCACTGCCAAAATTTGCATTATCCAAAATAAGATTGGCTAGTTCTTCGCTTGAATGAAGCTTGCCCTCAATGCAAAGCGATATTATATCGGCATTTTTAGGGATTTTAGAAATAATCTTTTGTGCCTCGGCAGAAAGCGCGGCTTCTATTTGTAAGGGCGAAGGGTTTTGAGGCAAGTTTTCGGCAGAAATTTCACAAAGCTCAAAACTGCAAAAGCCTTTAAGCCTTTTCAGATATTCACTCTCTGCATCCTTAAAAAACTGTTCTTTAAGCTTCCCTACAGAAATTAAAGTTATTTTTTGCATATTTTTCACCTATTAAAGCCACATCATTTTTGCACTGTCAGGTGGTGCTACCGAAAGCAAATAATCTTCGCCGTTTTTAAGGGACAGTTCATTTAAAACCGCTTCGGAAGCCACCCTTGCAAGATTTGGAGTATTATTATCTCTACTAAGGTGCGCCAAAAGAAACCTGCTGGTTCCATTTTTAATTAAAAACGGAAGCTCACTTGCCGCCAAGGTATTAGATAGGTGCCCCTCATCGCTTAAAATTCGCATTTTTGTTTCATGCGGGTAAAAACCTTTTTGAAGCATACCTACATCGTGGTTAGATTCTAAAATAACTGCTTTCGAGCCTTTTAGGCTTTCTCTTACCGTATCTGTAACAACGCCAAGGTCGGTGCAAACTGAAACCCTATCGCCGTTTGACATAGTTATTTGATACCCGCCCGAACCAGTACAGTCGTGGCTTGTTCTGAAAAACTTAACATTCATATCAAAATTAAATTTGGGACTATCTTCCATATCGTAATATGTATTATTTTTGCCAAACGTGTCTTGCAAAATAAGTTTCCCTAATGTTTCTTTTGAGCCGTAAACAGGAACATTTATCTTTTTAAGGAGAACTCTAAGCCCTTTAACGTGGTCGCTATGGGTATGTGTTATGAAAATTCCTTTAACTGTTTCTAGGCTAATTTCGTTTTGACTTAGCGCCAACAAAATTTGCTTTGCGCTAACACCCGCATCTATCAAAATTGTTTCATTTTTGCTTGAAACAAGCGCGCAGTTACCCGAACTGCTACTAAAAAGTGTACCAATTTTAGACATAGTTTCTCCTTTCATAAAAATACCGCAAATGCCAAAACGGCACTTGCGGTTAAAATTTAGAGAGCTTCTCTAAGTTCGTTGCCGTCGGGAACGATGATTCTCGAAATATCGCCGCCTATCGCACGAATTTTTTCAACAACCTTTTCATAACCTCGGTCGATATATTGAATATTTTCAATTTCGGTTACGCCTTTTGCGGCAAGACCCGCAATTATAAGGGCAGCGCCTGCACGAAGGTCATTCGCTAAAACCGGGGCGCCGTGAAGCGACTGCTCACCTTCAACTATTGCAGCTCTTCCTTCTATACTGATTTTTGCGCCCATAAGACCTAACTGGTCTGTATATTTAAATCTATTATCCCAAACACTTTCAGTTACGATGCTTGTACCACTTGCGATAGACAGTACCGTTGTAATTTGGGGCTGCATATCGGTTGGGAAGCCGGGATGAGGCAAGGTTTTAACATTACAAGCCTTTGGCCTGTCCCTCATTACTATACGAACGCTCTCATCATATTCAGTAATTTCCGCGCCGATTTCTTCAAGCTTTGCCGTAATTGATTCAAGATGCTTTGGAATAACGTTTTCAACCAAAACATCGCCACCTGCAGCGGCAACAGCGGCTAGATAGGTTCCCGCTTCAATCTGGTCAGGAATAATGCTATAGGTAGTTCCGTTTAAATGATTTACACCACGAATTTTAATAACATCAGTACCTGCGCCTCTAATATCAGCGCCCATTGAGTTAAGAAAATTGGCAAGGTCTACAATATGTGGCTCTCTTGCGGCATTCTCAATAACAGTAAGGCCTTCTGCCTTAACTGCGGCAAGCATTATATTCATAGTAGCGCCAACCGACACCATATCTAGAAAAACGGGTGCGCCAACAAGCTTTGTGGCCTTAGCGTCAACCATGCCGTTATCTATTACTACCTTTGCGCCAAGGGCCTGAAAGCCCTTAATATGTTGGTCGATAGGCCTTACACCAAAATCACAACCGCCGGGAGGCGCAACCCTTGCCTTACCAAAACGGCCAAGCATAGCGCCAATAAAATAACTACTAGCGCGCATACGACGACTCATATCCTTTGAAAGAACAAAGGAATTTACATAGGTTGGGTCTATCTCAAAGGTGGAAGCGTTAATCATTTTAACCTTCGCACCTAGTTCATATAAAATTTTAAGGGTTACAGCAACGTCAGAAATATCGGGAACATTTTCAATTCGGCAAACGCCATCACTTAAAATAACAGCAGGTAATATTGCAACCGCAGCATTTTTAGCGCCGCTTATATGAACCGTACCGCTTAGCTTATTGCCACCGCGAATAATGAACTTTTCCAATATTCGGCACTCCTTTTAACTTCTTATCCCAAAAGGTAATTCAAAACAACTCAAAATTATCATAACCTAAACGGCCATAATAACTCTAATATACAACAAATATATTATACCATATTTAGTATATTTGTCAATATTTTTTGGCATATATTCCAAAAATTCTTATTACCAAAAAAATCATAAAACGACAATATTATGATAAAAAAACAAGGTATTATAACAAAAATCGTTATAATACCTTATATTTTAAAATAATATTAAAGCATAAATTACTCGTTAGTCGGAAGGTAAAAAACATCAATAATGATATCATATATCGATTTCGAGTCGCAAATATACTCAACATATTCGCCAGGCTTTGTCGCCTCTCCCGAAATGCTTTTATATTCGATACCGTTTCCGCCCGTAGTCTTCATAAAGCATGAGGTTAAAAAACTCACATCAGCAACGTCTAGGTTTGTAACCATATACGGCTTTATGGAATTAAAAATTGTTACAGGCGTTTTAATGTTCTTTTTTGTTTTCTCTATAACCTTAGATGCAAAGCTATTTATAAACTGCTTTTGACGGCTCATTCTCTTAAGCGATGCTTCCAAATCATTTTCCCTGTAGAGAACAAAGTTTCTAGCCTCGTATCCTCGAAGATTTAACTTCTGACCTTTCTTATACCACGTCTTATAAAGCTTTACATCTTCAGTCAATACAACATCTACACCGCCAACCTTATCGCTTAAAACTTCTATGGCGCCCATATCTATTGAAACATAAGATTTAATGGGCATTCCGTAAAACATTCTTGAGACGGCCTTTAGTGTGTTTTCGCAGCCCGAATTGTTTTCGCCTTTATACGCGTAGGAAAGGCAAATTTGCGAACGTTCAACCCCCAAATATTCGCCCTTATCGGAATATACATCTATTTCCGCCATAGAATCTCGAGGTATAGGGATAATAGTAGTTCGGCCGGTTTTTGTATCAATAGTTGCTAAAAAAAGGGCGTCAGCTTGCTCGGTACTACTTTTTTGATTATAAAAATCAGACTTGTCAACACCAATAAAAAGCACTGCGGCAACATTTTCATTATAAATATATTTTTGCCCCTCATAAATTACGGTATTATCATCGCCAATTTCTATATCACTTAAGGTATCATCAACCTGCAAATCAACATCGTCACGATTTAGTAGATTACCTTTACCAACCTGAACAAGTATAATAGCTGAAACTACAGCAATAACAATAAGGCTGGAAAAGATACTCAAAACCCACGCCCATACCTTCTTACTTTTAGTCGTCTTAGAGGTCTTTGTTTTATTTTCAGGGACAACAGACGTGTTTTTTTGCAGATTATTTTGTTCGTTCATCATTTATAAGCACCCCCTGAACAAGATACCTATGTTCTTTTTCGTCGCCTATGCAGGTACTTAAGGTTAGTATCTTAGACTTTAAGTCTAATTCTACTTCCCTTTTGTTAACCATCATAGAGGTTGGATTTTGAATATAACTGAGATAATCCTTAAAAACTGTGTTATCACTATAATTTATAGTATTTAACAAATGTCTGTTATCATACTTATACGCCGCTATAATTTTATAGGTTAAAATATGGCCGGGCGTATAAATGTATATATACTGATTTTTCTCAAAAAATTCGGCATTACGGAACTTATGAAGATTTTGGAACATTGTCCCGTTTAGCATATTATGTCCATACAAAACTGTATTTCTGTCGGTAAAGTTTTTCCTGTTCTTTTTCTCGGAATAAATACTTCCCGCAAATTTATATTTCTTATCCAGACCGCGATGCAAATAAAAATCGTCATCCTCATTTGTTGCTTGTACAACAGGATAATCAATAACTGTGCCCGGAATCTTTATATAAGCATAAATATCAGTATTGATTTTTTGTAGCTCTTCAAAATCTATAGGATTCTTACGCAAAGGAGGAGCTTCGCTTTGTACCGAAGATGTATTATCGTTTTGCGGCTCAACCACATCATTTGAAAGAAGACCCTCTAAAAAATATACCCCTAAAGAAATAACACATAAAGCAAAAATTGCTATAAATATCCAAAAAAGGATATTTAGAAATTTTCTTTTGGCAGTCTTTTTCTCTTTCATAATACACCTCCTAAATCTTTATAAACCAAAACGTGCCGCCTTTTAGCAGGCGGCACGCAAATTAAATTTTTTAAAAATTAAGCTCTAACCTTTTTAACTGCAACTGCGCCTGCAAGAGAGAGCATTGTTAAAACTGCTACAGAAGCAAGAGCTTTGCTGCCAGTTTCAGGAGACTCTTCAGAATCGTTCTCGTCGCCTGCGGGTTTTTCGTCTTCGGCATCTGCTACATCATAAGTCTCTTTAATAACAAGGTCGGTAAGAGGCTTAATAACGAGAGTTCCATCTTCCAAGCTACCGGAAATCACAACGTAATCAACACCTTCAACAGCAGCAACAGCGTTGCCCTGATCGTCAATAACGTTGATTACCCAACCTTTAAAGGTTCCCTCAGCATCTTCTGCTTTATCAAGCTGAATGCTTCCATCTTCAAGGGTGGTATAAGTGCCTTCGGTTGCTTCGCCTGTGCTATAAGTAGTAATCTCTATCTTATATTCAGGTTTTGCAGAAGGGCTTGGTGCTGCGAAAGCGGTAACTGTAGCGAAAGAAGCAACAAGTACCATAACAGCAATTAAGGTTGCTATAACTTTTTTCATTATAATTTTCCTCCTAATATTTTTATAAAAATATTTTAACATTATGAGTATATCACACATTTTTCAAAAAGTAAATACCCTTTTTTCAAATTTTTAAAAATATTTTTTCATTTCCTATTCTTTTTCATGGATATCATCCATAAAAATACTTTCTTCGTCATTCGACTTATATCCGGCAAGCTCCTCTTCAGGGATTTCTAGACCGAGAGAAAGCCTTTTTTCTATATCCTCGCCCTTATGCTCCTCATAATATGGGTCAATGATATATTTTTTAATTGCAGGGAAAGTGTTTGTCTGAATAAGAGCTGATTTAAATCCAGGAACAACAAAGATTAAAATAATTGCAGCTACTATAAACAAATATGCATTTATAAGCGATAAAACAAAAAGTGCCGCATATATAATGCCCATTACTACACTTATAAGTATGTTGCGCCACAAGTTCAAAAATACAAAATGGAAGCTGTTTTTAATAAGCTGCTTTATACTTAAATCAAAGGTTATTGTAAGGGTCCATATATAATATTTCATAAAGGTTGTACAAACAGTAAGTAAAAACGCAAGGGCTAAACCTATAAGGCCAAAGATAGTAAAATCATAAGCTAAATAGTTCCAAAAATACCAAAGGTCTATTGCCAAAAGAACCATAGAAATTGTATTTATAATTCCCAAGACAAGTGCCTGTTTCCAGTTTTTCTTAACCGTCTCTAAAAAATCTTCAAACAAAAAGGAATGTTTTTCTCTTACAATACTTCTTGCTACACTTGTTATACCAACCTTTGAAAGACCATTAGTTATAACGAAAATAGAACAAATCCAATAAATAGGTCCCATTTTTGCATAAGACCAGAAATTCCTGAAGTAAACCTCAAAAAAACTAAAAAAGCCTTTTTTCTTTTTTTCGTCCTTTTTTACTCCGGGGCCCTCTTTTGTATAATCAAATAATCCAAACAAACCCGCCATAGACTAATCTTCCTTTTTGTATATAAGTTTTTCTTTAATGGAAATATGTTTTTTACCCATATAATAAGCTGTGGTGCAAAATATTGGTAGTGGTAAAAGAGTGATGGCTGCTCCTAAAATGCCCCAAAAAGTGATTTCGAAGCCATTCCCCGTACCTTTTATAAGCACATCGTTAAAGGCAAACATATAAAATGTAATGATTTTATGTACCCTAACATACCCCGGCAAAATCTTAAATACCGATGTAATTACAAGCACTAAATATGATACCGCAAAAGGAATATCGGCAATAAAACCTGATTTTAGCGCTTTTAGAATAATTTGCTTTTTGTCGGGCTCTTCCATTGATACGTCGGTGTCCCCTGCTTTCCAAACAGTGGAATATATCATAGATGCCCATAAAATAAAGGCGAGGGCCTGTGAAACCCATCTTATAACATTATTTGTTTTTTCACTAAGGGTAGAACGCACAGCAGTTTTATAATAAAGCTCCTTGCCGTCATAATCGGCGTATCTTGTATCCTCGCCGTCCTCAGAATAGTGCGTGTATACTTCGGTGAAATTCTCACCGTCTTCGCTATATAAAATAGTATAGCCGATTTCCTTAGTTTGCGCGCCAACCATAATAATAGTTATTGAAACGTAAATCATAAAGGCAATAAAAGAAGCCACAAGGGTTCTGATAATGCACTGAATAACCAGATTTTTTACCGACGAGCTTTTGCCGAAACTAATACTTCGCGACATATTATCACCCCTTACTGGTACTGCGCCCTAACGCCACCAATATATTTCGGCCTTGTATATGCGCCAAGAAGCAGAGCCTCTCCCACATTTTTTACCGAAAGTCTAACCGGCACTGCGACCCTTTTTAGATGCATACCAATAAGCGTTCCGCCAATATCAAGTCCCGCATCGGCTTTGATTTCCTCAACTACTACGGGATTTTGCATCTTCTTAAATGCAACCGTAGCGAAGGAACCGCCCGCATTCATTTTAGGAACAACGCAAACCTTTTCTAAATCCTTAGCCGCCTCGCTTTCAATAACAATGGCGCGATTTAAATGTTCACAACACTGAACTGCCAAATAAATTTTATGTTTTGAAAGGAGCTCATAGGCAGTATCAAATATTACTTCGGCAACCTCTAGGCTTCCGTTTTTACCGATAACCCCACCCAAAACCTCACTTGTCGAGCAACCTATAACAACGGTACTGCCAACCTTTAGTTTGCCCGCCACAATAAGTTCTTTTAAAGCTGTTTTTAGGTTAAAGCCAACGTTCATTAAAAGTTCTTCCATATTTACTTACCTTCCGCTTCTAAAGGATATTTAAAATCTATAATCTCCTTTGAATTTAAAACATCTAAATATTCTTTTGCTTGTAAAACTGCAGACTCAAGACAAAGTGTTTTAAAGTTGCCACATTCTATTTCACTTGCCCCGAAAACCTCGCCCTTATGGTCTATAATTTTTTGCAAAACTTCCTTCACTACAGAAAGTGTCTCCTGGTCATTTGAGTTTCTAAGCAAAAGATAAAAGCCCGTAGCGCAACCCATTGGGCCGAAATAAATCACATTTTCCTTCAGGCTACTGTTCCTTATATATGTAGCAAACAAATGCTCAAAGGTGTGCATCGTTTTGTCGTCCATAACGTCATCGCTGTTTGGCTTTTTAGTTCTTAAATCATAGGTTTTTATATCCCCATCTATTCTTGAAATATAAATACCGGGGGTTATATACCTATGGTCTACAGTGAAGCTTGTAATCTTTTCCATCTTTATCCTCTTTATTAAAGCAGACATTGTCCGTTTATAGTAAGCTTAAAATTCATACCAAGTTTTTCTGCCGCTTTTCTACAAAGCACCATTCTCTCTAAAAAGATTTCAAAATAATCCATAATTGAGCTATATTTAGTATCAATATCAAGGGTTAGTCTTATAATTTTGTTTTTATTTTCTATTGTAAGACCTCCACCCAAGGCCGAATAATTAACTCTGTCGTGTATATCAAAGCTTGTGATATCCTCGTTTCTAACCCTACTGCGCCTAACGTCAGATTTATCAGCCAAAATAAGTGCCGCCGAAACCGCATCAACAGGCACACCTGTTCCCTCATCGTGATTTCCTATTGCCGATACAACGGTTGCTATGTCTTCGGGGTCCATATCCATTTTATCTAAAATTCTAAAGGCCATAACTGCACCGCTTTGTGAATGTTCAATACGGTTTACAATATTACCTATGTCGTGCAAATATCCCGCGATTTTCGCAAGTTCAATTTCACGTGCCGAATAACCCAACTCACTTAAAATTTCCCCCGCCTTTAAAGAAACCTTTGTAACGTGGGCGAAGCTATGCTCGGTAAAGCCTAATTGTTTTAAGGCATAATCTGCCTTTTCAATATAAACCGAAATCGCCTTGTTAGCCTTTATATCTTCTAAAGTTATCATTACCTTCTATGCCTTTCTGCTACTATTTCCTCGTATCTCTTATATGCCGATTTGATAGAATCCTCCCAAGAGAAGTAAACCTTTTCGCCTGCCGCCTTGCCAAGCTTTTTAAAGCCATTCTCTGAGCGGATAGCTTCAAGTATTTTCTTTGCGCAGCTTTCGGCATTTTCTTCGGCCAAAAGTCCTGTTACCCCATCTTCTATTCCTTCTGCCGCGCAGCTTCCCCTTACAAGTAGTGAAGCACAGTCGCAAGCCGCCGCCTCTTTAACAACGAGTCCCGAAGTATCATAAGTAGACGGGAACAAAAATAAATCTGCAATACTGAAAAAGGTTCTAACCCTTTCCCTTTCATATATTGCACCTAAAAACATAGTTTTATCGCCAAGACCTATACTTTTTGCATAGTGTGCGATAGCGGGCCTGTCCCCACCATCGCCTATAAAAAAGGCTTTAAAATTTTCTCCCGCATCGGAAACTATTTTAAGTGCATCCAAAATAAGTTTTACATTTTTATACCACATCATACGCCCGACAAACAAAAATACGGGTACATTTTCTTTAATTTCAAGCAGTCCCCTAAGCTTTTTAATGCAATTTTCGTCGGCAAGGCCTTTTGGGAAGTCGGTGCCATTTGGCATAATACGTATATCACCGGTATATCCAAACTGTCTTAAATTATCCGCTGCCCCGTTTGAAACTGTCCAAACCTCATCGGCAGATGCTATGTTTGAAAGAACAAACCTCTTAACTATTTTATTGAATTTTGGATTTTGTACATATTTATCAATGTCAATATCAAACTTAGTGTGGTATGTAAAAACTGTAGGTATCCTATTTTTCTTTGCATAAGAATTATTGATTTGCCTTGCCAAAACCGAGGAAGCAAAAGGACAGTGAACATGCATTATATCCATATCCTTCTGTTTTAATTCCAAAATTGTTTTTGGCGAAAAAGGATTGCCTACTCTATAAGGCATTTTACCGTTAAAATTTGCCGAAAAATATCTGTAAACTTCGAAATTATAGTTATCTATTATATGCGGATATTTTGGGGTAATAACAATAGGTTTTCCCAAACCGTTGTTAATAACGTTAGCGTAGTTTACAACCGCATTTGCAACACCATCAATAGTTGGCGGAAAAGAATCGTTTAAAAGTCCAACCTTAAGTTCCAATTTTCTTCTCCCTTCTACCATATGTCACAACATATAGCATATACTTTTTAAATTTTATCACAGTAAAAAACTCTTGTCAAGAAGATGGCAAATATATAATATTAACTAAATTTTAATTTTTATAAATATTATTTATCAAATATCGAAGCTGTGCATTAACAAAAATTGTTAAAAAAATAACAATTTATTGGTTTTTTATTGGTTTTTTATTGTTTTTTTGAAAGATTACTATTTACTTTTTAGGTAAGTAGTGATAGAATATAGGTTGAGGGTGTTTGCGCCGAGTTAAACCTTACAAAGCGCAAATATCTGCTAGTTAATTTTTATTATAGGCTTACCTTTAAGCCATATTTTAAGGAGGATTTTGTCCATGGCAAGAAAAAAGAAAACGATGGACGGTAACAACGCTGCGGCTCACGTTTCGTATGCCTTCACCGAAGTTGCCGGTATTTACCCCATCACCCCTTCCAGCCCTATGGCCGACTATGTTGACCAATGGTCTGCTCAGGGTCTTAAAAACATTTTCGACACAACAGTTAACGTTGTAGAGATGCAGTCTGAAGCAGGTGCTTCGGGTACTGTTCACGGCTCTTTGGCAGCAGGTGCTCTTACAACCACCTACACTGCATCACAGGGTCTCTTACTTATGATTCCCAATATGTATAAAATCGCCGGTGAGCTTCTCCCCTGCGTTTTCCACGTTTCTGCTCGTACAGTAGCATCTCATGCTCTTAACATTTTCGGTGACCATTCCGACGTTTACGCTTGCCGTCAAACCGGTTTTGCAATGCTTGCCGAAACTAATACACAAGAAGTTATGGACCTTGGCGCCGTTGCTCACTTAGCATCAATTAAAAGCCGTGTTCCTTTCATCAACTTCTTTGATGGATTCCGTACTTCTCACGAACTCCAAAAAATTGAGGTTTGGGATTATGCCGACCTCAAAGAAATGTGCGATATGGATGCAGTTGAAGCATTCCGCAAAAATGCACTTAACCCCGAACGTCCCAAGATGCGTGGTTCACACGAAAACGGTGATATCTTCTTCCAGCATCGTGAAGCATGTAATGAATATTACAATGCTGTTCCCGCTATTGTTGAGGAATATATGGACAAGGTTAATGCTAAGCTTGGCACTGACTATAAACTCTTTAACTACTACGGCGCTCCCGACGCAGAAAGAATCATTATCGCTATGGGTTCTGTTTGCGACGTTGCTGAAGAAGTTATTGATTACCTCACCGCTAAAGGCGAAAAGGTTGGTCTTGTAAAGGTTAGACTTTACCGTCCTTTCTCTGCAGAAAAGCTTGTTGAAGCTATTCCTGCAACTGCAAAGAAAATTGCAGTTCTTGATAGAACAAAAGAACCCGGCGCTCTTGGTGAGCCCCTTTACCTTGACGTTGTTGCTGCTCTTGCTGCTACCGGCAGACAAATTGATACAATTGGCGGCCGTTACGGTTTAGGTTCTAAAGATACTCCTCCTTCAAGCATTTTCGCTGTGTATGACGAGCTTAAGAAAGACGCTCCTAAACGTCAGTTCACTATGGGTATTACCGACGACGTTACCGGTCTTTCTCTTGAAGAAAAACCCGCTCCTAACACTGCTGCTGAAGGTACTATCGAATGTAAATTCTGGGGTCTTGGTGGTGACGGTACCGTTGGTGCTAATAAAGACTCTATCAAAATCATCGGTGACCATACCGACAAGTATGTACAAGCTTACTTCCAGTATGACTCTAAAAAGACAGGTGGTATCACAATTTCTCACCTTAGATTTGGTGATAAGCCTATTAAGAGCCCTTACTACATCAATAAAGCAGACTTTGTTGCTTGCCATAACCCCTCTTACGTAACTAAGGGTTATAAGATGGTTAATGACGTTAAGCCCGGCGGCGTCTTCCTTATCAACTGTCAGTGGACACCTGAAGAGCTCAACGCTCATATGCCTGCAGAAGCAAAGAGATATATTGCTAATAACAACGTACAACTTTACACTGTTAACGCTATTGACCTTGCCGCAGAAATTGGTCTTGGCAAACGTACAAATACCGTTTTACAGTCTGCTTTCTTCTCACTTTCTAAAGTTCTTCCTGAGGCTGAGGCTATCGGCTATATGAAAGAAAAAGCTCAGAAGTTTATGAAGAAGGGTAAAGAAATCGTTGAGATGAACGAGAAGGCTATTGATGCCGGCGCTACCGCTTACGTTAAGATTGACGTTCCTGCTGATTGGGCAGATGCTAAAGACTGTGGCGAAGAGGCTGTATCTAACGGTCCTGAAAAACTCGTTAAGATGGTTGACACCATCATGAAGCCCGTTGCTCTTATGGATGGCGACGCACTTCCCGTTTCTGCTTTCGTTGAGCATGCTGATGGTACCTTTGAACAAGGCGCTTCGGCTTACGAAAAACGCGGTGTTGCAGTTATGGTTCCTGAATGGAATCCTGACACCTGTGCTAAATGTAACAAGTGCGCTTTCGTTTGTCCTCACGCTACTATCCGTCCTTTCGCTCTTACAGCTGAGGAGGTTGCAGCTGCTCCTAAGCATATGAAGGTTGCACCTAAGGATATCGTTAAAACCGAGTACAAATACACTCTTGCAGTATCTCCTTTAGACTGTATGGGTTGTGGAGTTTGTATTGGCGTTTGTCCTACCAACTCTCTTAAAATGGTTGCTCGCGAATCACAAGAAGCTGAGCAAGAAGTATTTGATTACTGTGTTGCAAACATTGATGAAAAGCCCGAAACAACCGCTAACCTCAATGTTATCAGCAGCCAGTACAAAAAGCCTCTCTTAGAGTTCTCCGGTTCTTGCGCAGGTTGTGCAGAAACCTCTTACGCACGTCTTGTTACCCAACTTTTCGGTGACAGAATGTATATTTCAAATGCAACAGGTTGTTCTTCTATCTGGGGCGGTCCTGCTGCAACATCTCCTTACACCACCGACAAAAACGGTCACGGTCCTGCTTGGGCAAACTCTCTCTTCGAGGATAATGCTGAGCACGGTCTTGGTATGTACTTGGGTCAAAAGGCTATCCGTGATAGACTTATCGCTCAGGTTAAAGAGATGGCAGAGTCTGATAAGGCTTCGGCTGAATTCAAGGCTGCTGCAGAAGCATACCTCTCTACTGTAAATGATGGTGATGCAAACCTTAAGACAATCGATGCTCTTGTTGCTGAGCTTGAAAAGGCCGCTAAAGAAGGTTGTCCTACCGCTCCTGCAGTATTGGATAATAAAGAATTCCTTTCTAAGAAATCCGTTTGGATTTTCGGTGGCGACGGTTGGGCATACGATATCGGTTACGGCGGTGTTGACCACGTTCTCGCTTCCGGTAACAACGTAAACATCTTCGTATTTGATACCGAAGTTTACTCCAACACAGGTGGTCAGGCTTCTAAGGCTTCTCAAATCGGTCAGGTTGCTCAGTTTGCTGCTGCAGGTAAAGCAATCGCTAAGAAGAGCCTTTCTGAAATTGCTATGTCTTACGGTTATATCTACGTAGCACAAATTGCTATGGGCGCTGATATGAACCAGACTCTTAAAGCAATCAAAGAAGCTGAAGCTTATGATGGTCCTTCACTTATCATTGGTTACGCCCCTTGCGAAATGCATAGCATTAAGGGAGGTATGGTAAATTGCCAGAAAGAAATGAAGAGAGCTGTTGACTGCGGTTACTGGAATATGTTCCGTTTCAACCCTGCTCTTAAGGCAGAAGGCAAGAATCCTCTCATCCTTGATAGTAAGGCACCTACTGCTGACTATAAAGAGTTTATTCTTGGTGAGGCACGTTACTCATCACTTACACGTTCCTTCCCCGACCGTGCAGATGAACTCTTCGACAAAGCAGTTGAGGCATCTAAAGCACAACGCGCTCACCTTGAGAAGCTCGTTAAACTTTATGAGCCTACCGAAGACTAATTTAAAATTAGTTTCATAAAACAAATTCCCCGTAAGCCAAACGGCTTACGGGGTTTTTAGTTAAGAAGAGAAAATAAGAGCCTCTTGGAAATTCCCCAAGAGGCTCTTAAAATATTAGAAGACTGTTTAACGATATGCAATACCGTAAATTCTAACGAGAGCAGAACCAGCGTTACTAACAAGAGTTATTTCGTTTCCAAGCTCTGCAGAAACAGAGTAAAAGGTAGGTGCAGCTAAATCTTTAATGTTAATAGTTGCTTCTTTAACATCACCGTTTCCGAACAGTGTTATAGTTCCACTTGTTCCGCCGGTAACAATGCCGAAAACAAAAATTTCATTTACATTTTTTGGCAAAGTAAATTTAATAGTAGAACCTGAGGTATTTGCCTTCCAACCATGATATGTATTATATTTTGAGTTTTGAATAGTTGTAAAGCCTTTAACTTTAGTTCCGCCAATACCATCGGTAATATATTTATATTCACAGTATCCCAAATAATCAGGAGCTTCGTATTTTACTATTTTTGAATCAATTTTGTTCAAATTTTCTTTAACATAATTTAAGTGATTGGCGACCAAGCAACCTGCAATATAGTGACCATTATCGTTTGGGTGGATATAATCAGCCGCGATATCTTCCCATGCTATATTTCTTTTACCAATTTCTTTCCAAACATAGTCGCCGTAATTAATTGATGGAAGATTATAGTTGCTTACAACTTTTTTGATGTTATCGTTAATGTTGAATGACCTTTTTTTAGGATTCATACTACCGTAAGATGCTTGACTTGAAAGACAGGTGAATTGTATGGACATCATTGCGGGAGCGTTTGCCATAGTTGAAATCCTATAAATAAGTGAGGCATATGTATATTCAATATCAGTATCGCCACCTGTATTAACATTGAAATCAACAACAACAAAGTCAGGCTTATAATCAAGTAAGTCTGCTTCGAGTCGAGCGCAGGCCATTTGTGGATTAGTGCCGCCTATGCCCGCCGAAACAAATTTGAATTTTGCTTTTGGAAAATTATCTTCCCACCACTCTTTTACGTAAAAACCATATGATTTTTCAATATCTGAAGCGCTTGAACCGGCCGAAATCGAACCGCCCAAAACAGCTATAACGTAGTTTCCACCCTTTGCCGCTTTTTTCATAAGAGCAGCAATACGAGAGTTGTTACCTGAGTTATGTAAACTCGTTGCATATGCGTCATCACCAAGTGGCTCAATATCAAATTCAGATAAAAGGTTAGTTTCTTTTGATTGCTCGGGCAAAGAAGATTCATTGTTTTGGGGGATTTTTGAGGTTGTATTTTCTTTAGAAGTGGTCATATTGTTATTCTCCTGCTTTTGGGAATTATTCTTTTGCTTCGATGTGGTAGTGGCATTATCTTTTGATGTAGTTGTTTCTTTTTCTTTAGAGGATGTAGGTTCATCCTTAGAAGCTGTTAAATCTTCCTCAGAAGATGTAGACAACTCTTTAGATGAAGTATCCGGCGATGAACTTGTTGTTATCTTATCACATGAAGAGAAAAGAAAAACTGTAGATATTAGTAGGGAAAGCAATTTCACGAAATTTTTATTCAACATTTAAAAACCTCCATAAATGAATTTTTATAAATCTAGTAAATTAATATGTGTCATATAACTCCAAAACAGGATAGAAGATTTTTCAAAAAGATCCAGATAAGCCATTAACCTCTAATTTATCCATAAGTTTTATAGCATATTTTAGAAGTAAAAGCAATACTTATTTTTCAAATAATGTATTAAAGTTGTTTTGCATTAAAATTAGGATACTATTCAAAAATAATAAATCCGAACCCATCTCAAATTATGATAAGGTTCGGATTATATTGCTTTGGTACGGGTGTTCATAACCACTCCGGGACGCGAGGTGAAACTTTAAAAAAATAAGAACCTCAGCACGTAAACTGCGTGTCGAGGCTCTAGGCACAGTGCGAGTGCTCATAGCCAACTTAGGCCGCGAGGTGAAAACTCAAAAAAAGAAGAACCTCAACTACGCGAAATGCGCGTCGAGGCTCTCGACTGGTGCGGGTGACAGGAATTGAAGATGATTTTTAACTTTTTGTATCTTTTAATATCTTCAAGTATCCTTGGAAAATAAAGGTTTTATAGCAAATTATCTTCTAATATCTTTTGTTATCTTTTGGGGCTTATTGTTAACTTTCTTCCCCAAATAAGCCCCAAGGTTGCACCAGGTATACACCCTGTCATTATGTACTTAATTACAATTCTTCAATAATATTTCCTAAACCGTATTTATCAGCTATATTAATCAAACCGATATCCTTTTCGGTTTTAGACAATTTATCATGATTTACTTCATTTGTTACCAAATAGACTTTATCATACATTTTGCGGCAATTGATAATTTGCTGCTTTAAATAATCGGTTGGTTTGTTAGGGGTAAAAATAAAACCGATTTGTTTATCACTGATAATTGCAAATAAATCCGCAGTATCTAATGAATCGTATTCCGCACACATTATATCACAGTTTTCCCATTTTGTAAAACATAAAATTTTAATAATACCTTGTAAATTTTTATAATCGTTTTTCATAGCTATACCCACCTCGTTATGTTATAAGTTTATTATAACATAGTAGGTGGGTATTTTTTGTTACACATAAAACAAATAAACGTTTTTATCCTTCGGCCTTATAAGGTTGAAGGATATTTTTTTACGCTTATATACAAAGCATTGTACCTGTGGAGACCAATTGTACTTGCTAGGCAGTTTGAAAGTATTTTAACAAAAATGCTTGCAAATATAAATTTTTTATAAAACTGCGACAAAATCCGAAACGTTTTCCTAAATATACTTATGCAAGGAATAAATATTTTAATTTTTATTTATTAAGAAGTTTGGTGAAGATTTTGGGAAAAAGATAAAGATAATTGTAGAGAAATGTTTATTTTTAGAGGTTAGTTTTGTGAATTATTTTATTTTAAGGAGTGATGTTTATATATGTGTGTAATGTGAAGTTTTATTAATTGTTGAGAGTTTTTTTACTCTCTTTGTACCTTGACAATTGAATATACAATTGAATCCTCTTATGAGATTAGATATGACTGTGCGATGATATGAGCGTGGCGACGTCGCGGTGAGATTCCGGGATAGGTAAGTTATTCACAAAAAGGAAGTTACCATATTCCCATATCATCTAACTTATTGATTCTAATCACAAACTCAAAGAATTCATCATCAGAATTATCAAAGTCCACCTCTATTTTATCGCCAAACAAGCTCCAGGTACCTCTGGTTGTCAAAGTGTCCTTTTTTTCTTCACAAAAACAATGTGTAAGCATAGCGTCTGTGAATTCGCAGGCGGCAGAGTGACTATTATTGATTGGTGTAAATCGAGTTGCAAGAAAACCGCTAATATTTTTTACTAATTCCATTACTTCTCTATGAATAAAATTTTTACAAGAATATTCACATACAGCAGCAAAAGTTTTTTTAAACAAACTCAAAAAACTTCTTCATCAAAGGTTTTATCTATTAAAACTGTATCTGTCAGATTCCACCATTCAACCGATAAAAACTCAACTGTTTCTAAATTACTTTCCATAAACTTATGTCTCTCTTTCATTTTTAATTTCTGTTTTATAATTTGTTATCGCTTTTGCAACACAAAAATGTTATATACCCTATCCTTTACTGAATTCGTATAGGAAAAGTTTTAATTTTATTATAGCGAGTTTTTTCACAAATTCAACTTAAATTATCCATTAATTATTGTACAACTATAATTTTAAAACCCTAATTATCACAATCATCTTTTACATAATATTCCTTAAAATCATTTAAACAAATACAACCCAAAATTCTACCAAAAACCGCCCCACAATCAATAGCAATATGATTATTTTTTATATAAATTTTTCCATCATATTCGGGGTCAATAAATATTGTTGGGGTGTGTCCGGTAACTATATATTTATCCTCAAAATATATTTTATCATATTCAGGGGTGCCGGCCAGATAATCGGTATATGGTATGTTCTCACTCACGTGTGCAAGCATAATTTTCTTATTGGGTACCGAATGTGATAAGTGAAATTTTTTACCATTAACTTCTAATTCGTCATAAATCAAACTATTTGTTAAACCAGAAATAATTTTTATCTGTTCATCTTCCGAAAGTGCTATAAAGGCTTTGTATGTTGGCTCTCCGCCTATAAGTTTCCACATTATGCATTCTGGTATAAAATCATTTATTTCACGACTATAACGAATCTTTTGAAATATACGAAGTGCACTATAATCATGGTTACCTCTTAAAGGAAATACATTATGCCTTTTTTGTATATCCTGAAGAATTTTTATGCCGTCAGGTCCTCTGTCAACTATATCACCTAAAATATAAAGAGTATCTTCATCACTAAAATTTATCTTTTCAAGCATTTTTATATACAAATCATAACATCCGTGTAAATCACTCATTGCGTAAATCATAATTTAAACCTCTCAAAAGTTATTTTTCATTATTGTATTTCTTGTAATTTAATTTAACGGCATTTTCCCACCTTTACTTACATAAAAAACACATACTGTTTTATTCTTAGCCTTAAACACATATTTCGTGATTTAAGTTTTTATAAAAATCAATTTGATTTATTTTGGAAAAGTCTGTTTTTCTCTCGAGTTTTTCTCGAATGGGTTTAATCTCTTCTTCACACATATCATAATAGGTCATATGATATAGTATTCCACCTAATATAGCATCAACGCCATATTTTTCAATACTACACTCATGAACAGGAATACCTAATGCCTGACCCCAATACCAACTAAATTCAGTTATACCTTTTAAACTATAATTATTGGCAACAACTTTATCTATATCCGCAAGTGCAACATAAGGAAAGTTTTCATATTTTTCATGCGGTACAGCAATATAACCAAAATCTTCACCGCACAAATAACACCTTGTGGGAAGATACTCCTTGATATCATCTATTATTAAGCGATATCTTTCTATCAAAGTGTTTAAATCATCTTCCGGATATTTAGCCAACTTACAAATTGCTTTCGCAACACCTTCGACAGTGCATTCATAAATCAAATTCTCTGCATAGTACATAAAAATTCTCCTCACACAGTATTTTTATTTAAACTTTTTTAAGTTTTAATTTGTACCAATCACGGCAATTAGAAATTTCGTCTATATCCTTGCGAATCTGTGATGATATTCTTTTCTTTCCAATCACACAAATTAATCCGAGCTTTATCTCTAGCGGTATATATTGTAACATTCTCATATGCTATTTCTTCAAGCAGGAATCGAACCACTGCAGCAACACCGTAGCAGTCGCCAATTATTATTTCATTACCTTCTTTACAAAGGTTCATAATGTAATTTATCGCTTCAATAGGCAGGCCGCTTAATTCTTTACTGCCAAATATGTATACCTTCAAAAGTACCACTTCCTATAATCTAAACCATTGTTTTTTTAATAAAATCACTAACAGGATACAACGCTATATCTTTACCGGTTAGTTCTTCTGTGTAGTATTTTAAATTGGTGAAAAATAAAACATAATCTTTTTCGAGAGTTTTACCATCATCAGAGACATAATAGCAAATAGCGCCCATATCATTTGGTGAAACGCTTTCTAATATGACTATTTTTTCTTCAATTAAATCATATAAAATATCGCCAGATTTAAAAGGAGTAGGCAGTTTAACATAGTCTTCGGCCATCCCAAAAAAGGCGTTTAATAGGTTCCATTCGCTACATTTGTGAATAGAAATTAGTTCGCCATCAACATATTCCGCTATAATTGTATCATCATACGTATTAAACGGTATTTTATGTATTTTATATCCCTTAACAACACGTTTTGTATCGATAATGTTTTCTTTAATATGATTTAAGCAGGATTCATAATCTTTAAAGTAAATTGCCAAATGTGAAGTGTGTTCTTCATAATCAATAAATCCTGTATAAAATGAACTATCATCTTTTTCGGTGAGTTCCTGCTTTATTAATTCAAGATAATCAAAGTATTCTTTTATAAACGTATGAACACTTTTGCCATCTGAATTTGCGAATTCATAATCCGGCATTGTTAAAATATGTTTTAATGCCTCTGTTTTTTCTTTTAATTTTAGATTTTCATTTTGTAATAATATCCATAAACAGTCTTGCGAACTCAATTCATAATTGATTTTTCTTAAATGCTCCGCCACGTCTTTTGAGTTAATATATTTATAAAAATCCATTTTTAATATTCCTTTCTTATGGGCTCTATTTCTATTATACTTTTTATGTGGGCAAAATTTTTCCCACGCAAAAAGTATAATTAAATTAACGCAAAAAATAAATTTCACTAATCACTATAACAATTCTAACAGAAATGGTGGGAAAATTATTTCCCATATTATGCGATATAATGGTTGTGTAAATCAATAATTTGCGTTATTATATTTAAGAGGTGTTAAATTATGATTCCAGGATTTAAAAAATTAACTGCTCTGTATGTTTATGAGATTCTTTCAGAAGCCGGAGAGCCAAAAACAAGAGAACAAATCAATAATGCTCTATCTGAAAAATATAATATTGAAATAACACTCAAAACATTAAAAGCATTATTAACAGAGATGATGGATGCTGGTTTGATTGATGGCGGAGGTCTCATAAAAAGGAAAAGCAATTTACCTTATAAAGATGGCAGCCGTAAAATTATAAATACAAATATGTATACCAACTACTTTGTGGTTAATGAATTTGCCGATGATGAACTTTTGTGGCTTATACATAATACTATTTTCTCTAAACAGCTTACTGAGAATAAATCCAACAATTTAGTTGAACGTCTTTTAAAATTAGGCACCAAAGAACTTAGAAGTAAAGTTGGCAGCGTTAAAGGCATGAAACGATTTTATCATACGCCAAACCCCGCAGTTTCATATAATATTGACACTTTAAGTGACGCAATTCATGAAGATAAAACCGTTCAGTTCATTTATACTGAATACAAAAAAGATAAACAGTTGCATCCTATAACCAAAGAGCCGATTATAGTTAAACCTGCTCGCATGGTTCCGCTTAATGGGTTTTATTATCTAATAGCTTATGAAGCAGAGAGCGAGACTATCCAACACTACCGAATAGACAAGATTAAGAATATTGAATCGTCTAATATAAAAACCGATTTTAGTTCCAAAAATAGCCGTATTAATATTGATGAATATTTATCTTCCCATTCTTTTATGTTTGCGGGTAAACCTATACCGGTAAAAATAAAAGTTCCCGACCATAAAATTGGCCTTGTTATAGACAGATTCGGTGATAGAATCCATATTTATCAGGACGATAGCGACTATGTATCAATAGGTTTTAATTCTAACGAATCAGACCTTTATGTATGGGCACTTGAAAATGGTGATTATGTAGAAGTAATTGAACCGCAACATATTAGAAACAGACTGAGAGAAACGGTTGAAGCTATGGCAGGTAAATATACAGAAACAAACATGGATTTTTATTACTCTGCCCTATATCACGCTAAAAGAAATAAATCCTTTACTTGTTCCGGTTTTCCGCTTAATACTCAAAATGAGTGGCTAGAAATCAGCGACTTAAGAAGATTAAATATATGGAAAAATAAAATAGATAACATTGATTTTATAAATAGATTTCCTAATCTTTCAGAGCTCAAAATAGAAGAAAAGGCAATAAAGGATATTTCTCCGCTAAAATGCTTTTCTAAATTACGTACATTTGCTTTAGAAAATACTCAGGTGGAAAATTTGTCTGTACTTGCGAATATGGAAATCAAGAATCTCAGACTATTTAACAATATTAATATTGAAGATTATTCACCAATATATGAAATTAAAGGACTTGAAGATTTGTATGTCGACTCCCCAACGGCAAATAAAATCAATGTGGAACTATTTAAATATTCTAAACCGAAATTACGTATTTATGATAAAGAAAGGTATAAATTGACTTATTAATTAATAACCCCGATAGATAATGCAAAACTGCAAAATCTATCGGGGTTATGAGTTTATTTAACAATGAATATACACATTATCAAATTTTCTCTTAATATTTTTAAAATTTTACAAAATAAAAAACCGATAGATAATGCTAAATCAGCAAAATCTATCGGTTAATTTTTGTGTGGGAAATTTTATTCTCACCTACTATGATAAACTATTTATAAAGAAATTATTTCTTATTTTCAAGGGCTTTTATAACATTTATAACTAC
>JAZSOH010000030.1:0-49406 GCA_045536815.1 Acutalibacteraceae bacterium
CTTGAGGTTAGTATGATTAAAGACGTAACCCCAATTCCTCACAATGGCTGCCGTCCGCCCAAAAGAAGACGTGTATAACCTACTATCGGAGGTGTTTTAGATGGCTAGATATACCGGTGCAGTTTGCAGATTATGCCGCCGTGAAGGAAAGAAACTTTTCCTTAAAGGTGAACGCTGCTATTCAGAAAAATGCTCTGTTGGTGTTAGAGCATACGCTCCCGGCCAGCATGGTCAGGGTCGTAAAAAGACATCGGAATACGGACTTCAGCTCCGCGCTAAGCAGACTGCAAGACGTTTTTACGGTGTTCAGGAAGGACAATTCCGCCACTATTTTGAGGTTGCTGAGCGCAAAACCGGCGTTACAGGTGACAACCTTTTGAAAATTCTTGAAAGCCGTTTGGACAACGTAGTTTATCGTGTTGGCTTTGCATCTTCCAGAGCAGAGGCAAGACAGCTTGTTGGTCACGGTCATTTCGAAGTTAACGGTAAGAGAGTTGATATCGCTTCTTATCTTCTTCGCGCAGGTGACGTAGTTACCGTATGCGAGAAGAGCAAGGGTCTTGATAAAATGAAGGCAGTTGTAGAGGCTAATTCAGCACATCCCGTTCCTTCTTGGATTGATGTTAATCGCGATGCTATGGAAGCAAAGGTTATTGCACTTCCTAACCGCGATCAAATTGATGCTCCTGTTGAAGAGCAACTTATCGTTGAGTTCTACTCAAGATAATATTAAAAATCCTTTGGCTACTCTGCTGCCTACCGCACTTGGTGGCAGAGCCATAACAAATCTAATATGTGCGGAGAAATGGAGCTTTTAATGATTGAGATTGAAAAGCCCACACTAGAGGCTGTTGAAATTTCCAATGACGGTAATTACGGTAAGTTTACCTTCTCACCGCTTGAAAGCGGATATGGTACTACCTTAGGTAATGGCCTTCGCAGGGTGCTCTTATCTTCACTTCCGGGCGTTGCTGTAACCTCGGTTAAAATTGATGGTGTTCTTCATGAGTTCTCCACAATTGACGGAGTGAAGGAAGATGTTACTGAAATTATTCTTAACATCAAAGGGCTAACAGCAAAGCTTCACAGCAATGGTCCTAAGACCGTTTACATTGAGGCCGAAGGTCCCTGTGTTGTAACCGGTGCTTCAATTAAAGCCGATTCAGAAGTAGAAATATTAAACCCCGACCTTTATATCGCAACTGTATGCGACGGCGGTAAACTCTTTATGGAGATTACTCTTGATAAGGGCCGCGGTTATGTTCCTGCTGATGCAAATAAACCTGCACAGATGATTACCGGACTTATTCCGGTTGATAGTATTTATCATCCTGTTAAAAAGGTTAAGGTTGACGTTGAAAATACTCGTAAAGAGCAAGTAACCGATTATAACTGTCTTACTCTTGAGGTTTGGACAAACGGTGTTATAACTGCTAAAGAAGCAGTTTCCTTGTCCGCTAAGATTTTAACTGATCATCTAAAAATGTTTGTTGACCTTGCTGAGGAAAACAACGATATCGACATTATGATTGATAAAACAGATGATCGCAAAGAAAAGATTCTCGAAATGACAATTGAGGAGTTAGACCTTTCTGTAAGAAGCTTTAACTGTCTCAAACGCGCAGGAATCAATACTGTTGAAGATCTTATCAGCAAATCAGAGGAAGAAATGATGAAGGTTCGTAACCTTGGTCGCAAATCTTTGGAAGAGGTTATTGCAAAGTTACATTCACTTGGCTTTACCCTCAGCCATAACGAAGAATAATTTTTCATCACCAGTAAGGAGTGAATATTAATGGCCGGTACCAGAAAGCTCGGTAGAACTTCTGAACAAAGAATGGCAATGCTCAGAGCAATGGTAACATTTTTGCTCGAAAACGGCAAAATCGAAACTACCGTTACCAGAGCACAAGAAGTTCGTGCTATGACCGAAAAATATATTACACTCGCAAAAGACGGCTCACTTCACAGCAAACGTCAGGCGATGGCTTTTATCACAAAGAAAGACGTTATAAATAAACTTTATGACGAAATCGCTCCCAAATACAGCGATAAAAACGGTGGTTACTGCCGTATTGTGAAAACAGGCGCACGTCGCGGCGATGCAGCTGAAATGGCTATCATCGAGTTAGTATAAAATTATTTATAATTTTAAAACCCCCAAGGTTAACCTTGGGGGTTTATCTTATTTTATTAAACTATTTTTGTTTTATTCTTTAACAAATTTTTGCCATGGTTTAATACAGCAAAGGCATAAAAATGTACCTAGACATGCAATACCAATCCATAAAAGTATTGTAAAACTCCAACCAAAAGACTCGGAAAGACTTGCTATTCCGTAAGCTGAAATGGAGCTTCCGATATATGTAAAGCAGTTAAGTATACCTGAAGCAGCCGCAACAATACCCTTTTTTTGAAAGAAAGAGGGGAGCATACCAATTAAAAGAAGGTTAACACCGCAAATAGAAGCGTTAAGTAAGGACATAGATACAACCGATAAAAATGCGTTTTTGCCTGTAAAAATGTAAAGAATTACCGCACATACTGTACCGATTCCAAAGAAAAGCGTTGCACAGGCAAGAGGATTTTTGATTTTTTTGCGATATATTTCTGTTGTAACCGTTAGCGAAAGTATAGTAAAAATTGGTATAATTACGCCGGTTAAAATCGAAACAACTGTACTCAGATTATATGTTTCTGTAATATAGGTCGGCATCCAGGTTGTTATACCGTCACGAAGCGAACCCTGCAAAACAATTGAAAAGAAAATAACAAGCATTATGGGAGTAAAAAGTGGCTTTAATGTACCCTTTGCTTTTTTAGATTTTTCTGCCTTTGGCTCGGGCGGTACGTCTATAGCGAATTTTTGCCATAATATAAGCATTATAATAGCGCAAGAAGCTGAAAAAATAAACACTGCCTGCCAATTAAAAAACGAAATGATAAGTGGAGAAATAAGATATACTAAAAGGGTTCCTACAGAAGAGCCGCAGCTTACTTTAAAGGAAGCTTTAACATAATCGTCACTTTTGAGTAAAACCGCCATTGCTCTTACAAGCGGTGGCCACATAAACGCCTGTGCGAAGCCATTTATGCACCAAATAACAAGCATATAATAAGGGTTTGTGAAAAAGGCCATTGCAATATTCATAGATATTGTTAAAATAAGCCCGTAGGCTATAAGCTTTTTGGTTGAAAATCTGTCTCCGCAAATTCCGCTTATTACCTGACCCGCTCCGTAGGTTATGAATGCACCTGTAACAGCCATTGATAAAAGAGAACGCGAAAGGCCCGTACTTATTTCTATTTCAGCAATTATTGCGCCATAGTTTATACGAGTTATGTAGCTTATCATATAAGTTACTGTAAAGAGGAGGGTTAGAATGTTAACCTCTTTTTTTGTTTGCAATTTTGTCATAATATCTTTTGCCTTTCTAGATATGTTCACAATAACTCAATTTTCTTTGATAATAACATAAAAAAATAATCAAGTCAACGATAGTTCATAAAAGTCCACAAAAGTATAAATTTTAAATTCAAAATTGAACCAAAATATAAAAAAGCATAAGAGCTTAACTTCTTGCTTTTTGCGGGAGTAGTCACAACCAACCCAGGATATAAGTTAGAAATTATAAAAAAGAAAAACCTCAACTACGCGAAATGCGTATCGAGGCTCTAGGCATAATGCAAGTGTTCTTAAACAACTTATGCCGCGAGGCAGAAATTATAAAAAAAGAAGAGCCTCAATTACGCGAAATGCGTGTCGAGGCTCTAGGCATGGTATGAGTGTTCATAACCAACTTAGGTCGCGAGGTAAAAACTCAAAAAAAGAAGAAACTCGACTACGCGAAATGCGTGTCGAGGCTCTCGACTGGTGCACCTGACAGGAATCGAACCTGCACCGAGTTACCCCGAATAGAACCTGAATCTATCGCGTCTGCCTATTCCGCCACAGGTGCAAATATATTTTTCGAACAAAAATATTATACTTCAACTTAAAAATATTGTCAATAGCATTAGCGCGTTTGATAAGGCAAAATTGTAGGTTTACAATAGATGTGTTACAGTAACGAATAAAAAAAGAGTGACGAATGGAAAATCCTGTGTTACAGTTAAGTTGCTCAGACAAAACAAACAGGAGGATTAACCATTCGCCATGAAAACTGTAACACAAACCATGTTGTATCGTCAAGCCCTAATTAAATATTCTTTGAAATATGGAGTAACAAAAGCAGCAATCAGATATAAAACTAACCGTCAATATATCTACAGATGGAAGAATAGATATGATGGAACATTAGAATCATTGGCAGATAAATCACATAGACCCCATCATCACCCAAATGAGCATACAGCAGAAGAATTAAAATTAATAGCAGATATGCGCAAAAGAAATATGAACGCAGGATTAGTAGTGCTTTGGGTAAAACTACGCCAAAGAGGATATACACGCTCTGTAACGGGATTATATCGACTTTTACGAAAACAAGGTCAAATGGCGGTAAAACCGCCTAATCCAAAGTATATACCTAAACCGTACGAGCAAATGCAGTATCCCGGGCAAAGAGTTCAAATAGACGTTAAGTTTGTACCCGAAGCGTGTATTGTTGGTGACGCTAAAGGCAAGAAATTTTACCAATATACGGCTATTGATGAATATTCAAGATTTAGGTATTTAGAAGCATTTGAAGAACACAGCACATATAGTTCTGCTCTTTTTCTTGAGCATTTAATAGAAAGATTCCCCTTCAAAATTGAGTGTGTGCAAACAGATAACGGAGCTGAGTTCACAAAACGGTTAGGCCATACTCAAAGACCCACGCCCACACTGTTCGAGCGTACGCTCGAACAGTGTGGCATACGACATAAACTCATAAAACCCTACACACCAAGGCACAACGGAAAGGTTGAACGTTCTCACCGCAAAGATAATGAATATTTTTATGCAACACATACTTTTTATTCTTTTGTTGACTTTAAAAAGCAACTTTCTGTTCACAACAGAAAATATAATAATTTCCCTATGCGTCCCTTGAATTGGAAATCTCCCGCCGATTATATCAAAGCTTTTCTTTCCAATGGTGAAGTTTTCTAATTTTGTAACAAATCATTGACAAACCAACAATTAGCGCGTTTGATAAGGCAAAATTTGGCTTTTAATCTTAGTAATTGAACTTTTTGTTTGTATGTGATATAATTATTATAATATAACAAGTTTATATATTTTAGCTATCCTGTAAAGGAGGTTGTTTATGAAAAAAGTTATTGCCACTTTGCTGTGTCTTATTATTTTTGTATGTGCTATTACTATTCCTTCAAGTGCTTTTAACTATAATTATTGTGGTGACTTTGAAGAAGTTATTAATAGCCTTAGATGGTGGATTGATACAAACTCGCAAATCACAATAGAGGACAAGTTTCCTGCTGAAACGGTACTTTACTATACCTTTAATAGGTTTGATGCCGAAGAATATGGCGAAGACTTGGTTTATGAAGAGGGCCAAGAGTTTTATAGGTGGGTTGTTATTCCTACAACTGTCTTTGAAGAAAAGGCACAAAATTGCTTTAAAAATTTCACTGCCGACGAGCTAAGGCAATGTATTTATGAGGTTTATGATGAAACCTTAGATGATTATATTTCTACTACATACTATAATCCCGAGCGTAATGCGTATGTTTTTCCAACGCAGGGTGGCTTTGGCGATTCAGGTCAGTACAAGGTTGAAGGTTATTTACAGGAAGGCAACGATTATTTAGTATATTCAAATTTCGTGGAGCCTTTAGGCGATGGCTTTAATCCCGGAACTCTCGTCGAGGGCAAAGATTATTTCCTTTTGGATGGAATGTATTACGAATATCGCCATACTGTTAAAACGGTGATTTCTTTCAAAAATGGCGAATTTCAGTTTTCCTCATGGGAAAGATGCAGACGTCCCAGCGATACAACAGGCTTTATTTTTCCGGATACTGAATTTAAGGAGGATAGTTCTTTAGGCACAAGTACTTCAAGTGAGCCTCAAACAACAACATCTAGTAACCCTTCCGACAGTTTTCCAAGTAACCCTTCTGATACTTCGTCAAAACCAAGCGACAACAATACAAACACTTCAAAGCCCAACAATACCGAAAGTGAGCAAACTAATACCAGCTCGGTAGAGGACACTACGGTTACCAGCAGTGAAACAACTGTAAGCCGTGAACCGCAGAATGTTAACACAAGTAGTAAAGAAGAAAATATTTCTAGCCAAAAACCTCAAAACATTATTTCTTCAAAACCAACGGGTAGTAAAGAACAAAATTCTTCATTAGACGATGAGTATAAACTCCTTGCCCAAATAGATACAGCCAAGGTCGAGGCTGCCGACGGCACCTTTCCAAAAGGAACTGTTGTTTTGCTTGAAGAAATTAAGGATACTGTAAGGTTAGAAAAAATCAATACATCTGTTTTAAGTATTGCAAGTAAATTTATCGCTTACGAAATTACTTCTAAAAACCAAAATATTAGCGTTACACCAAATGGCAAAGTGAGGGTAACCTTTAATGTCCCTGAGGATTTTGATATACAAAACACCGCCGTTTATTATTTAACAAATGATGGTAATACTGAGCTTATAGAGTCAAAAATAAGCGAAGAAAACCGCGCGATATCGGTAGAACTCTCGCATTTTAGCACATATATTTTGGCTGAAAAAACCAAAGGTACTGTAATAGTGCCTGAAAAAAATCCAACTACTACGCCTACACCAACTGAAAAAGATAGCGGAAATTATGTGTGGTTAGTAATATTAGTTTCCGTTGTTATTCTACTTGGCGGCGGGTTTATGGCATTTTATTTTCTTTATTTCAAGAAAAAACAAAAGCAATAAAAATAGCCCATTGTCCTCAAAAGGATAATGGGCTATTTTACATTTAACGTTTTAATTATAGAACTAAACTTGGTGCAGTATAAACTCTTGCTTTAAGTTCTTGGTCTAAAAGATATAGGCTTTTTGGGTCATCGCCAAATAGTTTAAATTTATTAACAAGGGCATCGGCATTTGTCTCTTCTTCGCCTTGCTCTTTAACAAACCAATCTAAAAACTGCATTGTTCTGAAATCTCTTACATTATAAGCAGCCTCATAAATTGTGTGGATAAGCTCGGTTACATAGCGTTCGTGTTTTGCGCCAACCAAAAGGGGAGAAAGGGGAGAAGCGAAAATCTCTTTCGGTTCATCTATGGCTTTAAGTGTAATCTTTTCGCCGTTATTTTGCAAGTATTTTACAAAAAGTAATGCATGGTCGCGTTCTTCTTGTGCTTGAATGTTATACCAATTCCCAAAACCTTCAAGGTCGTTTTCGATATAATAATTAGCAATGTCAAGATAAAGGTATGCGCTGTAAAGCTCTTTGTTTATTTGGTCATTTAGAAGTTCGACAACTTTTTTGTCTAGCATATATATTTCTCCTTATGTATAATGCTTGGCTTTTAAGAAAAGCCGAAGCTTTATTTATTCTTTTTCAAATGCGTCTTTTCCTAGTCCACATATAGGACATACCCAGTCATCAGGTACGTTTTCGAAAGCCGTCCCGGGAGCAACGCCATTTTCGGGGTCGCCCAAACTAGGGTCGTAAACATAGCCGCAAGGGCAAACATATTTATCCATATTTAACACTCCTTTAATTTAGTATTTACTTTAAAATCTTGAATATGATTTTTAAAAAATTTAATCATCTATTTCGCGTTCTGATTTTACCACGGCACCTGTTTTTGCGTCAATTTCATAACTATATTCGAGATTTCCCGCTTTAAAGTCGATTTCGAAGTAGGTGCGACGCATTTCTTTGTCAAGTTCAATCTCAAATTCACGAACATTAGCTACGCCAGCATGATTTAAAGCAATTTCCTTCGCCTTTTCTTTTGAGATAAGAGAAGGAGTCTCCAATGAAGTTGTAGTTGAAAAGGGATTTTTTGTTTCAGGTTCTTTTGCCTCAGACTGTGTTTCGGTATTAGCTCCACCGCTACCCGTATTATTGTTGGGTATATTTATATTTATTTCGCAACCTGTGAGAAAGGTTGTGAGCATTAAAGCGAGCAGAGCAGTAATGATTTTTTTCATAAGAGTCCCTCCCGTTTAAATGCTTAAATAAAAAGGCACGGAGGAAGGCCATGTCCGACCTTCCTCCACTAGTTCTTATTTGAAATATCTCTTCAAAAGTCCTTCAAACGCCTTGCCGTGACGAGCCTCATCGCGAGCCATTTCGTGAACTGTATCGTGAATAGCGTCAAGGCCAAGTTCTTTTGCCATTTTTGCTAGTTCGAATTTACCAAGTGTTGCACCGTTTTCTGCATCAACACGCATTTCAAGGTTTTTCTTGGTAGAATCGGTTACAACTTCACCTAAAAGCTCTGCAAATTTAGCTGCATGCTCTGCCTCTTCGTATGCGGCTTTTTCCCAGTAAAGACCGATTTCAGGATAACCTTCTCTATGTGCTACGCGAGCCATTGCAAGATACATACCAACCTCGCTACATTCACCGTTGAAGTTTTCTCTAAGACCTTCAATAATTTTGGGGTCAACGCCCTTTGCAACGCCAACAACGTGCTCAGCTGCCCAAGTTTTTTCGCCTGCTTGTTCTTTAAACTTTTCGGAACCTGCTTTACAGATAGGGCACTCGTCTGGTGCTGAAGTTCCTTCGTGAACATAACCACAAATCATACATACATATTTTTTCATAATATACTCCTCCAAATTTAACTTAAATATATTTTTATGCTCGATAGTAATTTATTTATTACATTCGGCGCATATACCAAATAATAAAATGTTATGAGATTTCACCTTAATATCATTATGCCTTGAACAGTTATCTACAAAATCTTCAGCAAAAGGTGTATCGAGGTCAACGATTTTTTCGCATTTCTCACAGTATAGGTGAGGATGGCAAACGGCATTGCCGTCGAAATGGTCGCTGCCGTCAGAAACCTTTAAAGAAATTATCGTACCGGCTTTATCAAGCTCGGCCAAATTTCTGTAAACAGTACCAAGGCTAATATTGGGTATTATCTTTCGTGCCTCTTCATATATATACGAAGCGGTAGGATGGCTTTTTGTGTTTTTAAGAATATTCAAAATAGTTTCTCGTTGTTTTGAGTACCTTTTCATTTGCACCACCTTAATAGTAATGATTACTATTATTATAATACACCAACTAATAAATTTTGTCAAGAGGTTCTTGTAAAAATTTTTAAATTTTATTTTTTTCTTAGTGTATCTATAATGCAGTGCGCCGAAAGTTCTTCAATTTCAAGGAAATTTACCGGAGTATTTATTTGTTCTAAATAATGTGCATCAGAATTTGAGAGCAATTTACAGTTTTTAAAATGCGGGTGTGAAGCGCAAATACTTTCAGCTTTTGAAAGGTCCTTAAACTCGGCAACAGTAAAATCTGCCGCCGGGGGAACAAAGCCCAGATTTGAAAGCAGGGAATAGGAATCTTTATCTACATGGGCAGGAAATGCAATTCCACCAAGCTCATAAACTGGGGCAAAAACCGAGTCAAACGAAATATCGGTAGCGTTTATAAGAAGGTTTTCTTCTTTCCCTATTATATTGTCTTCGCTATCCATAATAAGCTGCGAGCCAAATATATTCTCATCATTTTTAATTTTCAAAAGATGGGAATATACATATTCGTTCCACTCGTTTGCTTTTTCTATATCGGCAAAAAGGCAAACAGTATGTACCTCTTCAAGCGTTGTAAGCTCCATACCATAAAGGCAAACGACCCCGTAATTTTCGGCCGCTTTTTTTAGAGCGGCGCAGTTTTTTACAGTGTTGTGGTCGGTAAGAGCAATTGCATCTAGACCATTTACAAACGCCATACCTGCAATGTTAGCGGGGGTCATATCGTTATCCCCGCAAGGCGAGAGGCAAGAATGTATATGAAAATCGTATGATATTTTAATCATTTTGAAGCGCCTCGTGTACTTTAAGGGCGGTATCAAAAATATTATCTTCACTTAGAAGAATGTTAATATTATTTTCCTTAGCTTTTGCTATTACTGTTTCATCAGGCTTAACCGCGTCGGCAAAAACAATGGCGCCGAGCTCGGTTAAAGAAGCAACAGCAACCGCGTTTATATTTGCCATAACGGTTACCCAAACATAGTCGGTAGGGGCTTTACCCATTACAACGCTTAAAAGGTCGCAACAGTAAACGCCTGAAACCTCCCTGTTTTCATCTAGGTTTACAGGGGTAAGGGAAAGCTTATCACAAAGATTTTTAAGATTCATAAGTTAAATCCTCCCTGAAAGAAAACAAATTCAAAATCTTTAAATATATTTTAACACACATTTTTTACTTATTCAAGCAACAATGTTCATATTTAGCCACTTGATTTTGACATATAAACATTATATAATTATTTTATTAGTTGTTTTTGGGGGTCTCGGAATGAAAAGAAATAATTATCTGATTATATTTTTTTCTTTAATAATCGTCCTTTTAACCCTTGCTATTTTGCTTAAAAATTTTGGTATTTTCCCCACCAAAACGTATGATAATTCTTATTTTGGAATAGAAACCTATAAAAGTAATACTGATAAAGACGGCGATGGGGTTGACGACCAAAGCGACGTACTGGAAAATGTCTTTAACTATATTAAGACAGAGCCTAAATATAAAAGTAAATATTATGCCACGGGTTACCCTGATGACGAATATGGCGTCTGCACCGACGTTGTAGCTATGGGGCTAAAGGGTGCAGGGTACGACCTTATGGAACTTTTAAATAAAGATATTTTGAAAAATGGGCAAGACTATAATATAGATTCGCCTGATAAGAATATTGATTTTAGAAGGGTTCAAAATCTTAGGGTGTTTTTCGAAAAATATGCAGTTAAGCTTTCAACCGATGTTCACGATATAAAAGAGTGGCAGGGTGGCGATATAATTGTTTTCAAAAAGCATATCGGAATCGTTTCAAATAAGCGAAACAAAAAAGGTGTAGCGCTGGTTATTCACCACGCAAACCCTTATCAAATGCATTATGAAGAAGATATTTTAGAGAGCAGAGACGACATAGTTGGGCATTACAGAATCAGTTGATTTTAATATGGTCAGGAGATTTTTATGAAAACTAGTTATAAAAGTGTTATTCTTAGGGTAGCTTGTGCACTAATTATACTGCTAGGCAGCGCTTCGTTTTTTTCGGCTAACTGGTATATAAAAATTTATGGTAAAACAGGCTTTGATTCAATTCTTTTCACCCTTTTTGGTAAGGTTGGGGGAGTGGAAAAGGGGCTTGTATACAGCTATCTTTTAAAGGGTTTACTTCCCGCTATAATTTTAACTGCAATTTTATGTTTTTTGCTATTTTTTAAAAGTAAAAAAGAAGTTTGGTTTAAGCTTTTTGGCAAAAAAAGACGTTTTTATCCATTTAAAAATTCTGTAGTAACAGTTTTGTCGGTAGTTCTTTCTTTGATTTTAATTACAAATGCAACGCATAAGGTCGGCTTTGGCGAATGGCTTTTTTACAGCGTTGACCAAACCGAGCTTTATGATAATGAATATGTTTTTCCTAAAGAAGTGAAAATAACTGCACCAAAAGAAAAGCGAAATCTTATATACATTTTCTTAGAGTCTATGGAAAACACCTATCTTTCAAAAGATTTGGGTGGCGCAATGGATGAAAATTTAATACCAGAGCTTTATACACTCGCAAATGAAAATGTAAATTTTTCGGATAACAGCGGTGTCGGTGGTTGGACCGCAACCCCAAGAACGAGCTGGACTATAGCTTCTTTAGTGGCGCAAACCTCAGGGGTGGTTGTTACTACCGACGAGGCGGCAGCAAACGAAAAAACGGGTCACTTGCCCGGTGCCGATACGCTTGGCGAAGTTCTTAGTAAAAACGGATATTATCAGACCTTTATGGTAGGCTCTGATGCTAGTTTTGGTAGCCGAGATATGTACTATCTAGAGCACGAATGTGATAAAATTTACGACCTTTTTACTGCCCGAGAAGATGGTATTGTCCCAAGCGATTACTATGCTTGGTGGGGAATAGAGGATAAATATCTTTATAAGTACGCAAAATCAGAGCTAACTAAAATAGCCAAAGGGGATAAGCCCTTCGCCTTTACAATGCTAACGGTTGACACTCACCATGTAGACGGCTATTTTTGCAGTGAGTGTAGAAACACACATAGTGAGCAATATTCAAACGTTATATCCTGCGCGAGCAGACAGCTTAATAACTTTATCGAGTGGGTTAAGGCACAAGATTTTTATGAGGATACAACCATAGTTGTTGTCGGCGACCATCGCAGTATGGACTCGGAATATTTTAAAAGAAATGTCGACGAAAGTTACGATAGAAGAATGTATAACTGTATTATAAATTCAGCAGTAGAGGCCAAAAACTCAAAAAATAGAGTTTTTACGCCTATGGATATGTTCCCGACAACTCTTTCTGCAATGGGATTTAAGATAGAGGGCGAGAGACTTGCCCTTGGAACTAATTTGTTTTCGTCCGAAAAGACTTTGGCCGAGAAATACGGTAAGGATTATATTGATGCAGAACTGCAAAAGCAGTCTACCTTCTACAAGGCTAGTTTTCTGCAAAAGAAATTTGGTGGATAAAAATGAAGGCAGTTTTGGAAAAAAACTACGATTTACGCCCAAACGATTTTAACCGCTTTGGCAGACTTACCCCGTCGGCGATTTTGGATATTTTTCAGGATATGGCGGGAAGGCATAGTATTATAATGGGAGCTGGCCTTGAAAGTTTAAAGAAAAAGGGACTTTTTTGGGTGGTAGCCAAAATTCGTTTCGAGGTTTTGGGTGATGCGAAAATGTATCAAACCGTAAAGGTTAAAACCTGGCCTCTTAAACCTTCAAGGGTTACCTTTAGAAGAGAGTGTTTAATAAGTGACTTAGAGGGTAATATTCTTGTTAGGGGAAGTAGCGAGTGGGTTGTAGTTGATAGCGTTAAAAGGCGTATTGCTTCTAGCGAGGGTGTTTACGTTTTAAACGATGAAGATTATCTTGAAGAGGTAGCATTTGATGATAGAATTTCAAAGGTGCCTACCTTTGAAGCTGGTGGTAATGCATTTAAAATTTGTCCGCGTTTTTCTGACTTTGATGTCAACGGTCACGTTAACAACACAAAGTATGCGGCTTTTGTATTTGATGCTTTGGCAGAAAGCGAAAACAAATTAGATTTTAATTATTTTCAAATAGATTATCACAAAGAGGTACTAAGTGGTGAAGAGCTTAGCATATACATAAAAGGTAGTGGTAACCAAACTTTGTTTTTAGGAAAATGCAACGAAGAAACTAAATTTTCTTGTCTTATAAAATAAAAAAAGCCAACCTGTTTTTAGGTTGGCTTTTACTTTTAATTATACATTTGCTAGTGCTTGTTCAAGGTCTTCTATAATATCCTGATAATTTTCAATACCTACCGAGAAACGAATGAGACCATCGGTTACACCTGCCGCAATTCTCGCTTCGGGGGAAAGCTGACGATGGGTATGACTTGCAGGGTGAAGTACACAGGTTCTGGCATCTGCAACGTGGGTTGCAATCATAGCGATTTTTAGACTATCCATAAACCTTACTGTAGCTTCCTTATCGCCCTTGACTTCAAAAATTATAACACCGCAGGTGCCATCGGGCATATACTTATTTGCAAGGTCATAGTATTTGTCGCCCTTGAGACCGGGGTAACTAACCTTCGCAATTTTTGGATGCTTTTCAAGATACTCGGCAACCTTTTTTGCGTTAAAACAATGTCTTTCCATACGAAGAGCCAAGGTTTCAATACCAATGTTAAGAAGGAAAGCATTCATTGGCGACTGAATAGCGCCAAAATCACGCATAACCTGAGCGGTTGCTTTGGTTATAAAGGCTGCTTTGCCAAAATCCCTTGTATAAACAACGCCGTGATAGCTGGCGTCGGGGGTAGTAAGGCCTGGGAATTTGCCCGAAGCCTCCCAGTCGAAATTACCGCTATCAACAATACAACCGCCAACACCCATATCGTGCCCGTCAAGATATTTGGTGGTTGAGTGAATAACAATATCTGCACCCCACTCAATAGGACGGCAGTTTATAGGTGTGGGGAAGGTGTTATCAACCATAAGGGGAACACCATGTCTATGCGCAACCTTTGCCCAAAGCTCAATATCCAAAACTGCAAGAGCGGGGTTAGCAACGGTTTCGCCGTAAAGACATTTTGTGTTCTCTTTAAATGCGGCTTCGATTTCTTCTTCGGTGGAATCGGGGCTTATGAATGTAACCTCAATGCCAAGTTTTTTAAGAGAAACGCCAAAAAGGTTATGACTACCGCCGTAGATTGCCGAAGAGCAAACGAAATGGTCCCCCGCAGAGCAAATATTTATAATTGAATAGAACATTGCCGACTGACCGGAAGAGGTGAGCATTGCAGCTGCGCCGCCCTCAAGGTCACAAATTTTTGCGGCAACGCTATCGTTAGTTGGGTTTGCAAGGCGGGTGTAAAAATAACCGGATTCTTCCAAAGCGAAAAGCTTACCCATATGCTCTGTAGAATCATATTTAAAGGTTGTGCTTTGTGTTATGGGTAGCATTCTTGGCTCACCATTTTTAGGTTGATAGCCCGACTGAATGCATTTTGTTTCAATTCTCATTTAAAAAACTCCTTTCCTTGCGGAAGACAGAGTTCTTTATTCCCACTCGATAGTGCCAATCGGCTTTGGAGTAAGGTCTAAAAGAACTCGGTTTATACCCTCAACCTCGTGTGTGATACGCTCGGTGATTTTGTGTAAAACGGGGTAGGGGATTTCTTCGATAGTAGCAGACATAGCGTCTTTTGTATTAACAGCGCGAATGATTGCCGGCCAACCTTCGTAGCGGCTTTCATCTTTAACGCCAACGCTTTTAATGTCGGGAACAGCGATAAAATACTGCCAAACCTTTTCGGCAAGACCGCAGTTATCAAATTCTTCTCTAAGAATTGCGTCAGCCTCTCTAAGAGCGTGAAGCCTGTCTCTGGTAATAGCGCCAAGACAACGAACACCAAGACCGGGACCGGGGAAGGGTTGACGGTAAACCATAGCGTGTGGAAGGCCAAGTGCCTCGCCAACAACCCTAACTTCGTCTTTATAAAGAAGCTTAATGGGTTCAACAAGCTCAAATTTCAAATCTTCAGGAAGGCCCCCAACATTATGGTGAGATTTAACGGCTTTTTTGCCTTCGGCTTGTTTAAAGCTTTCCAAAATATCAGGATAAATTGTACCCTGCGCAAGGAAAGAAACACCCTCAAGCTTTCTTGCTTCATCAGCGAAAACGTTAATAAATTCGGCACCGATAATTTTTCTCTTTTTCTCGGGGTCAGAAACACCTGCCAGAAGGTTTAAAAAACGGTCGGTAGCGTCAACATAAATAAGGTTAGCGTCAAGCTCGTCCTTAAATACTTTTACAACATTTTCAGACTCATCCTTACGCATTAAACCGTGGTTAACGTGAACTGATATAAGATTTTTGCCGATAGCTTTAATTAGCAAAGCGGCAACAACCGAAGAGTCAACACCGCCAGAGAGGGCGAGTAAAACCTTTTTATCGCCAACCTGTGCGCGAACCTTTTCGATTTGCTCGGAAATAAACTCGTTTGCAAGTTCTTTAGTAGTGATACGTTTCATTGAATCGGGGCGTCTATTATCCATTAAAATTCCTCCCAAATGGTATAGCAAAAGTTTACTATTTATAAGTATAAAAATATTATAAAACATTTTTCTTTCTATTTCAAGATTTTTATAAAAACAAAACAACGAAAATATATAAAAATATTTTACAAAATTTGATATTTTTTGCAAAAATAATTAAGATTAAAAAATTCGTTGAAAGATAAATGAAAATATAGTATAATTATGGTAATAAATTTTTGTGGGGTGTAGTGGTGTCAAAATCGGGTTTTATGAAAAAACTTAGTTTATTTTGGACATTTTTTAAAATAGGTGCCTTTACATTTGGCGGCGGATACGCTATGATTCCGCTTATTCAAAAAGAGGTTGTCGAGAACAAAAAATGGGTTAGTGACGACGATATTTTAGAAATTATTGCTATTGCCGAATCGACACCCGGCCCGATTGCGATAAATTCCGCAACCTTTATTGGTTACAAGGTCGCAGGTTTTTGGGGTTCGTTTTTTGCTACTTTAGGGGTTGTTGTTCCGTCTTTTATAATTATTCTTATTATATCTTTAGTGCTTAAAGAGTTCCAAAATATAGTAGCGGTGAAATATGCTTTCTACGGCATACGCGCAGGGGTTTTGGCACTACTTATCAAGGCAGTTTACACAATGTACAAAAAAGCGCCTAAGAAGATTTTTTCCTGTATACTTATGTGCCTTGCATTCATTCTTACCGCATTTTTGTCCGTTCCCGTTCTGGCCGTTATCATTTTTGCAGCGGCAGTCGGAATTATCTACTCCTTTGTGGCAAGGGGGCAGGCAAAATGATAGAGGTTTTACTTAAGATATTAGAACTGTTTACTACCTTTTTCAAAATAGGGCTTTTTACATTTGGCGGCGGGTACGCTATGCTTCCGCTTATTAGGGAAGAGACAATAAGCAGAGCTTGGGTAACTGAGGCAGAGCTTATAAACTTTATTGCAGTAAGCGAAAGCACGCCCGGACCTTTTGCTATAAATATGGCGACCTATTTAGGCTCATCGGTTTGCAGTAAGTGGGGAACAATTTATAGTATTTTAGGCTCATTTTTTGCAACGCTTGGTGTAGTTTTGCCATCATTCATTGTTATTTTGATTGTAGCCAAGTGCTTTGAAAAATTCAAAAACAACTCACTTGTAAAGGGTGCGATGTCCGGCCTTAAGCCTACTGTAGTAGGTCTTATTGCGGCGGCGGTTTTATCGGTTGCTAAAACTGTTTTAGTACCAAACGGACTGAGTGCTTTAGTTTTCACATCGCCTATTATTTATATTTCTTTAGCGATTACTATTGTATCGCTTATAGCCGCCTTTAAAAAGGTGCACCCAATAATTATAATTCTTTGCTCTGCCGCCATTGGCATAGCGGTTGGGTACGCATTTAAAATGCCTGTATAAAATGAAACTCCGCGGAACTTAAAGTCCGCGGAGTTTTTGTGTTTTTAGTTTTTAAGACTTTGAATGGGGGCGGGGATACGGCCGCCACGATTTATAAACTTAAACGGAGAAGAGGTATTAACCCTCATAACAGGTCCGCTTCCGAGAAGTCCACCAAATTCAAGCTCATCGCCAACCGTTTTGCCGATAGCGGGAATAACGCGAACGGCAGTGGTTTTTGAGTTAATCATACCTATTGCGGCCTCGTCGGCAATAATTGCTGAAATAACCTCAGGCGGTGTATCGCCGGGAATATTAATCATATCAAGACCAACTGAGCAAACTGCAGTCATAGCCTCAAGCTTTTCTATGGTGAGAACACCGCTTCTTGCGGCGTCTATCATACCCGCGTCTTCAGTAACGGGAATAAATGCGCCCGAAAGACCGCCAACGTGAGAAGATGCCATAACGCCACCTTTTTTAACCGCGTCATTAAGAAGAGCCAAAGCGGCGGTAGTTCCACAAGCACCACAGGTTTCAAGGCCCATCTCTTCAAGAATGTGTGCAACCGAGTCACCAACTGCGGGGGTGGGAGCGAGGGAAAGGTCAACAATACCAAAAGGAACCCCTAAAGCATTAGCGGCTTCTTTGGCAACAAGCTGACCAACACGTGTAATTTTAAAAGCGGTGCGTTTAACAAGGTCGGCAACGCCAGTAAGGTCGGCTTCGGGAATTTTTGTAAGGGCTGCGCGAACAACACCGGGACCTGAAACACCAACGTTAATAACACAGTCGGGCTCGCCAACCCCAAGGAAAGCGCCTGCCATAAAGGGATTATCTTCGGGAGCGTTGCAGAAAACAACAAGCTTAGCCGCACCAATACAGTTGCGGTCGGCGGTGAGTTCTGCCGCTTTTTTAACCGTTTCACCCATTATCTTAACGGCATCCATATTTATACCCGCCTTGGTTGAACCAATGTTAACCGAAGAGCAAATATGGTCGGTAATGCTAAGTGCTTCGGGGATACTCGCAATAAGCTCTCTATCACCTGCGGCAAAGCCTTTGCCAACAAGTGCAGAATAACCGCCGATAAAGTTAACACCAACCGCATTTGCCGCCTTTTCAAGAGTTACTGCAAATTTAACGGTGTCTTTACTTTTAGCTGCCGCAGCAATAATAGCAATAGGGGTAACCGAAATACGTTTGTTTATAATCGGTATGCCGTATTTCTTCTCAATTCCCTCACAAACGGGGACAAGGTCTTTAGCGCAGCTTGTGATTTTTTTGTAGATTTTATCACAGGCCTTGTCAATATCCTCGTCAATACAGTCGAGAAGAGAAATACCCATAGTAACCGTACGAATGTCGAGATGCTCCTCTTCAATCATACGGATAGTTTCAAGTATGTCGTGTGTATTATACATATATGTTCCCCTTAAATACTGTGCATGGAATTGAAAATATCTTCATGCATAACGTGAATAGACATTCCCATTTCTTCGCCCATTTTTTTCATATTATCTGCAAAATCACCGAATTTACCTTTAATATCGTCAATTTCGCCAAGCATTATCATGCAAAACATATCTGAAAGAACCGATTGGGTAACTTCAGAAATATTGATATTGAACTCTGAACAGCGTGCAGAAACCTTTGCCAAAATACCAACAGAGTCTTTACCCACAACAGTTATAACCGCCTTCATTTTTATTCCTCCTAAGTAATATTTAACCCATTTTAACATATTTTTACCTTTAAGTAAAGCGGAAAAATGAAATTATTGGTTTTATATTTCAAAAAAAACTGTACTTTTTAGAAAAAATATATTATAATCAAAATTGGATATATATTTTTAAAGGAAAGAGGAGACATTATGAACGTTAAATTACTTAAATTGCTTGAAAAAAATGCGCGCGCAACCACTGCCGACCTCGCCACTATGCTTGGATGCAGCGAAGCTGAGGTTTGCGATGAAATAGCAAACATGCAAAAGACCGGTCTTATCCGCGGTTTTAAAACTGTTATTGACTGGGAAAGGCTTGACAGTTCATATGTTTCGGCTCTTATTGAGCTTAAGGTTACACCTCAGCCCGATTTGGGTTTTGAGGAAATAGCTAAAACTGTTATGAAATATAAAGAGGTAGAAACGGTTTATCTTATGTCGGGCGGTTATGACCTCTCAGTTATTGTTAAGGGCAAAACCTTCCAAGAGGTTGCGCAGTTTGTAGGTAAGGTTTTGGCGCCTATGAAAAATGTTATTTCAACAGCTACACATTTTGTTCTTCGCAGATATAAAGAGCTTGACATAGTTCTTTGCGGTGATGAGGGCGACGATAGGGGGAACTTTGTACTGTGATAGATTATAGCAAGATTTTAAATCCTATCGCTTCACAGTTAAAGCCTTCCGGAATTCGTAAGTTTTTTGATATTACCGAGCAAATGGACCACGTTATTTCTCTTGGTGTTGGTGAGCCTGATTTTAAAACTCCTTGGCACATTCGCAGAGCAGGCATTGAATCGTTAGAAGCAGGTAAGACCAGGTACACCGCAAACAAGGGTATGGAAGAGCTTTGCCGTGAAATTGTTAGTTACACCAAAAGAAAAATCGGCATATCATACGACACCGACGAGGTGCTTGTAACTGTTGGCGGAAGCGAAGCTATTGATGGGGCTATAAGAGCACTTGTAACTCCCGGCGAAGAGGTTTTGGTTCCTATGCCAAGCTTTGTTTGTTATGAGCCGATAATCCGTCTTGCAGGTGGCATACCCGTACCCATTGAGCTTACTGCCGACAATAGCTTTGTTTTAACTGCTGAGCAAATCGAAAACAAGGTTACAAAAAATACTAAGGCACTTATTTTGCCTTATCCCGGCAACCCTACAGGTGCAATAATGAAGAGGGAAGATTTAGAAAAAATTGCCCCAACCATTATTAAGCATAATTTGTTTGTTTTGTCGGACGAAATTTATGCAGAACTCACCTACACTGATGATAGGCATGTTTCAATAGCTGAAATTGAGGGCATGAAGGAAAGAACGGTTATTATTTCGGGATTTTCTAAAACCTTTTCAATGACGGGCTGGCGACTTGGCTACGCTATTGGCCCCGAGCCTATAATAAAGCTTATGACCAAAATTCATCAGTTCGCCATAATGTCGGCGCCAACCACCTCGCAGTATGCCGCTATAGAGGCACTTAAAAATGGCGATGAAGATGTTAGGGCTATGGTGGAGGAATATGACGCAAGGCGTAGACTTATTGTAGACGGATTTAGAAAAATAGGTCTCGACTGTTTTGAGCCGCTTGGCGCGTTTTATGTTTTCCCATCTATAAAATCAACCGGCCTTACAAGTGAAGAGTTTTGCGAAAAGCTTTTATATGCAAAAAAGGTTGCCTTGGTGCCCGGCTCGGCTTTCGGCGAGTGCGGTGAAGGCTTTGTGAGGGCTTCCTACTGTTACAGTATAGAGCATATTAAAGAGGCTTTAAAGCGGGTTGGAGAATTTTTGGAAGAAATTAAAAATGAAAAATAATCTTATTTGTTATGCAAACGCCAAGGTAAATCTTCATCTGGAGGTTTTAGGCAAAAGGGAAGATGGGTATCATAATATATCTTCTGTTTTTCGTTCGGTAAGCCTTAAAGATAGGCTTGAAATAACCTTAAATTGTAGCAAAGAAATTTTAGTTATTTTGGAAAATGCTGAAATAGCTAAAGAAGACAATCTTGTTTTTCTTGCTGCTAAAAGGTTTTTCGAGGCGGCGGGTCTACCGCTTGGTGCTAAGATTAATTTGGAAAAGAATATTCCACTTTCGGCGGGTCTTGGTGGCGGTAGCGCCGATGCGGCAGCTACCTTGATAGCACTAAATAAAATGACCGATTATCCACTTGGCGACGAGAAGCTTGAAAAAATAGCGCTTGAGCTTGGCGCAGATGTACCTTTTTGCCTTTACGGAGGAACAAAAAAAGCCGAGGGACTTGGAGAAAAGCTTACCGATATAACCCCTAAAAAAGAAGCCTTTGCTATTCTTGTAAAGCATCATAAAAAACAGTCAACAGGGCATATGTATAGCCTTGTAGATGCGGCACCTCATAAAGCAAGTGTTACAGAAAGGGTTGTTTTGGCACTTGAAAAGGGGAATGATGCCGAGCTTAAAAAATGTGCAAGAAATGATTTTTTAAGTGTTTCAAGCGACAAAAGCGAACAAGAGCAAATTATAAAAAAGCTCTATGAAATGGGGGCTTTTTTGTCGGGACTTTCGGGAAGCGGCCCAACTGTTTTTGGCCTTTTTGATAAAGAGCCTTTGGACGATATGATTTTTGAGCTTAAAAAGTTATACAAAGAGGTTTACCTTTGTAAAACCGCAGTTTGCGGCATAGAATTTGAATAAAAAACAAAAACACTCCAATAATGTGATTAGATTCATATTATAGGGGTGTTTTTTATGTCTAAATTTTTTGACAGACTTTTTAGTAAAGAATTTTTTAAAAAGGATGTAACTGTTTCGATTGTAATCGCACTTATTTTTTCTATTATACTTAATTTAGTGGGGTTTGATACGAAATGCGAAAGAATAAGAAATAATGTACTTAGAATTCATATTCTTGCTAATTCTGATAGCGATCAAGACCAAAAAATGAAGCTTGAAATTAAAGATTGTATACTACTTGCGAGTAACGGCATCTTAAATGAAGCGATGAGCAAGGAAGAGGCGATTTTAGCGGCAAGCAAAAAGCTTTCTACCTTTGAGGATATAGCGCAAAAGGTTGTTAAAAGTTATGGTAAAGATTATCCCGTTAAGGTTGAAATAGAAAAAACATATTTTGATACCAGAGAATATGAGGATTTTACGTTACCGGCAGGGCAGTACGACGCTTTAAGGGTTTTAATAGGTAAGGCAGAGGGTAAAAACTGGTGGTGTATTATGTTTCCCACCCTTTGCATACCTGCCGCAAAATCGAAAAGTTCTATTGAGGCGGTTACAAATAAAAGTACGGCAAAAATTACTGAAAATTACAAAAACTATAAGGTTAAATTTAAAATCGTAGAGATTTATGAGAGGCTAAAAAGAAGATAGGGTATAAGACCTAAAAAAGTGTGAAAAAGTTGGAATTTTCTTGTTTTTTGTGTTGACAAAGAGGGGGTAATTTGTTATAGTGTAATTGACTATAAAGTATATGCTATATATACCGTATGAGGTGATATTTATGAGTCATATTAAAAACAAATTTATGCCAAAAGTCCCCCCGAAACCTTTTACCCCTGTTGAGCTTAGGACAGGCGACGATTACGCAAAATTTGACGTAGTCGGCAGAAGCTATACGTTAGATAAAACTGCGCTTTTTAGTTCAGTTGTATCAAAGGGTCAGGAGATTTTGGCCGCCCCAATTCGTATCGTTTCGAGTGAAAACGGCGAACAGTCGGTTTGGTCTAGTGCAGATGTTCTGCCTTTAGACGAAAACAGCAATGTTTCTGCTACCGCTGTTTGCGCAATGACAAGTGAAAACTTCTACATTAACACTGCTATTACAGTTGAATATGACGGTATGGCAAAGGTTGACGTTAAATTTATGCCTAGAGGAAAAACCGTTAAGGAAGAGTATTTTGGCATTACCCGTTGGCCCTCATACAATTTGGATTATTTATGGCTCGAAATTCCTGTTAAGAAGGAATATGCACTATTTAAACAACAAACCATTACTTCCTCCGCCATTTTGCCAGATGGTAGTAAAGAAGCTAAAACTTATTTCGGATATGGTGGTGTAATGCAAAAGGGTACAACCAAGTATCCTTTCATTCCACAGTATATTTTACATAATGGTGATGTGGGCTTTGGCTTCTTCACCGAGTCGGATGAAAATTGGCAAATTGCTGACCCCGACAACGGTGTTGAGGTTATTATTGATGACGAGCAGGCAATTATCCGTTTGCACCTACTTGACAGTCATCCTATCAGCTGGGAGCACAAAGAGAATGCTGCTATTGAAATGGGCGCCTTTGGTCCTATTTCTTGGACATTCGGCTTTATGGCGCTTCCCTTTAAGCCTTATCCAGCTAACCCCTATAGAGAAAAGGCGGTTCATATTGACTGCTTTAAGCGTTTCCCTGAGGACCATGACGAATATCTGAAGAGAAACTTTATTAAAGACGACGGCACTGTTTTAGATGAAAACGGTTTCGACCGTTTGGTTCGCCTTGGTGTTAATACTCTTTATTTGCACGAAAAATGGAACACTTTCCAAAACGGCCCCGGGCTTTCTAAAAAGGCGGCCGACAGACTTCGCTTTATAGTTGACGAGTGTCATAAGCGCGGAATTAAGGTTAAGCCGTATTTTGGTTATGAGCTTGCCTCTATTGTTCCTAATTTCTCTGAAAAAATCAGGGAATATGCTTGTCTAGACAAGCCCGATTCAAATATCGGCTCGGGTTGGAACAGAACTCCTTTCCAAAGAGATAATCGTGTTTGCTACGCTAGTGACTATAGGTTTGAGCTTGCAAATGGTATTGACCACCTTTTGGATAAAATTCCTTTTGACGGTTTCTATCTTGACGGAACAAACTATCCTGCCGCTTGTGGTAATGCCCACCACGGTTGTGGTTACAAAGATGCCGAGGGCAACTGGAAGAGCGAATATGACTTCTGGGGCATTCGTGAGGTTATGAAGCTTCTTTACGACGTTGCTGAAAAACATGGTGCAGAGATTGATACACATAACTCTTCGGGTTGTGCACTTTCGGCACTTGCATTTTGCCACTCCATTTGGGACGGCGAGGCAGTTCAGGGACTACTTATGCAGGGTACTGTTAGTGATATGCCGAAGGGTGTTTTCGAGGGCGTATATAACGGTAGACTTTTTGGTATACCTGTTGCTATGCTTTGCTACGAGAATAAGGAAAAAGGTTGGAATATTGAAAAGTCCAACGCTATGAGCTTCCTTTCGGGAACTATTCCGAAACCCAACGATATGGACCTGCCTCTTGAAAAGACTTCTGAAATCTGGGCAATTTTAGATAAATTCCCGGTTGAGAAATCTTCTTGGCATCCTTACTGGAAAGAGGGCGGAGTAGTAATAAGCTCTAACGATAAGGTTAAGGTTAGCTACTACGAGTATGAAAACAACCTTGGCAAAAAGGAACTTCTTGTATTTGTTGGTAATACTAGCAAAAATGAAGCGGTTGATTGGACACTTACTGTTAAGGGTGGTACAATTCACCAAATCAGACCCAAGGTAGAAAAAAGCTTTAACGGTGTTACCGATAAGGAAACACTTGAAGGCTTCCAAAACAAAATTTTCTTAGTTGAATGTTAAAATTTTGGGCTTAGAGCTTAAAAGTTTTGTAAATTTGTAAAAAAATAAAAATAACTCTTGCAATTTGGAGTTATTTGTGGTATTATTCTAACGTTGACTAATTTTGAAAGGGGTGACAGTATGAAACAAGGTATTCATCCGAAGTACGAAACAACCACTATTAAATGTGCATGTGGTGCAGAATTTGAAACTCGCTCGACCAAGAATGATATCCGTTTGGATATTTGTTCAAAATGTCATCCATTCTTTACTGGAAAACAGAAGTTGGTAGATACCGGCGGACGTGTTGACAGATTTAAAAAGCGTTTCAGTATGGAATAATGTGTTGAGTATTTTCTAGGAGCCAAAACCCCGTCTGATTTCAGACGGGGTTTTTTCCGTTTGTTCAGTGTGGCGTGTTTAAATGCTTTGGCTATGCCTTGTTTTAAACACGCGAAAAGGGTAGCCAATAAGGCTACCCTTTTCGCATTAAAAAAAGAAAGGATAAAAAGTGAATGAAAACTTAAATGCAATTTTTTCGTTGACTTCTGCCCGGTTTAAACTGAGTGATTTTAGCAGAATGTTTGCGGTTTATTTTGAAGCCGAGTTTTGCGAGAATTTTATCTTCAAATTTAATAACCTTTTCCTCGTGCCAAAAGCCCCAGATGATTAAGCCGCCAAAAGAAATTTCAAAAAGTGTTAAAAGAATATTAGAAAGTGTCATTTTAAATTCCTCCAAAATGCTATCTGAAAACCTTATAAATAAAGGGGTTTTACAAAAAAGAACAAATGTTCTTTTTGCTATGGTCTTATTATAACGCCTTTATTTCGGTTTGTCAATAGCTTTTTTAAAATTTTTTAATTTTATTGCTTTTTTCTTTCTGTTTTAATTATATTCCTTTCAGTGTACAAAAATACGTACACAAGAAAAAATTTTAAATCATAAAATCTATCTTTAAATTTATTGCAATTGCTCCTATTTTATGATAAAATAATATAGATTATAGTGATGCCTTTTTTTGTTTATATTTTGTTTACATAAACATTAAAAATATTTGGTATTATACAGATAAGGTTTTAAAAACTTTGGAGGCTTTGATTATGATTAAAGTAGAAAATCTATCCAAGCGTTACGGCAATAATCTTGCCGTTAAAAATGTAAGCTTCTCTATTGAAGAGGGGGAGATAGTCGGCTTTTTGGGACCCAATGGTGCGGGCAAGTCAACTATTATGAATATCCTTACAGGCTACCTTTCTCTTACCGCGGGTAAGGTTTCTGTTGGCGGCGCCGATGTTTTGGAAAGTCCTGAAGAGGCAAAAAGGCATATTGGCTATTTGCCCGAGCAACCACCTCTTTATCAGGAAATGACAGTTAGGGAATATCTTAATTTTATTTATGATTTAAAACAGGTTAAGTTCCCAAGAAAAGCCCATATTGATGAGATTTGCAAGCTTGTTCATATTGACCACGTGGCAAATCGTCTTATCAAAAACCTTTCAAAAGGTTATCGTCAACGTGTTGGTATTGCTCAGGCACTTGTTGGCAACCCCGAAGTACTTATTCTGGACGAGCCTACAGTTGGCCTTGACCCTAAGCAAATTATAGAAATCAGAAAGCTTATTGCGGGTCTTGGTAAACATCATACAATTATTTTAAGCTCACATATCCTTTCTGAAATTCAAGCGGTATGCAAAAGGATACTTATAATAAATAACGGCGAAATTGTTGCCGATGATACTGCAGCCAACCTATCTCGCAGCCTTTCTGAAAAACATTCCTTGCATCTTCGTGTTCAGGGCCCCGAAGCAGAGGTTAAGAAGAATATTTCTTCAATTAAGGGTGTTAAAAATATTGTATCTCTCGGTAGTATTGAGAATGGCTCATTTGATTTTGAGGTTGAAACTTTAGATGGCGCAGATGTTCGCCGTGACATTTTCGCAAGGCTTAGCGACCGTAAATGGACAATTTTAGAGCTTAGCTCAAACGAGCTTTCACTTGAACAAATCTTCTTGAGACTTACCGACGTGCAGTATTTGGCGCAGGAAGAAACTGATAGTAAAAAAGCAAAAAAATTAAGCCAAGAAGAAAAAGACTTGGTAATTGATGCAGTTTATGGGGAGGAGGAAAAATAATGGGCGCAGTTTATAAAAGAGAAATGAGGGCGTATTTCACCTCACCTATTGGTTATATAGTTACTGCAGTAATGCTCTTTTTAATGGGTCTTTATTTTACCTATATGTTCGCTCAAGGATATGCTGATATTTCTTTTATGTTTATGAGTATATCAAGTATCGCACTTTTGATTTCACCCATTATTACCATGAGACTTTTTAGTGAAGATAAAAAACAGAAGATAGATCAGGTGCTTTTAACTGCACCCGTAAAGCTTTGGAAAATTGTTTTAGGCAAGTTCTTCGCGGCTTTATCGCTTTTTATGTTACCCTTTACTGCCAGTCTTTTTTACCAAATTATTATTGCCTTAAATAAAACCGCTACAGTTAGCTGGGTTATGTATTTTAGCAATGTAGCAGGTATGCTTCTTTTAGGTGCCGCAATTTTATCAATTGGTCTTTTCATTTCGTCTATGACCGAAAGCCAAATTATTGCCGGTATTTTTGGTATGGTGGTTGCATTTTTTATAATGCAAATTGATTATTTTGCTTCTGCAGTTGATTCTGAGATTTTTAGTAAAATTTGCACCTATTTTTCATTTATAAATAGGTTTTATGCATTCACAAGCGGAAAAATTGATTTTTCCAATATGGTTTTCTTCCTTAGCATAACGGCGCTTTTCCTATATCTTACTAATCTTGCTATGGACCGCAAACGCTTTGCATAAGGAGGGTGTGTAAAATGAACGATAACAAAAAACTCCTAAATAAAAAAGAAAAAACCTCTAAAAAAGGACTTTCGATATTTAAAAATAAGGGCGCGGCAAAGCGCAGAACCTATGTTTTGATTACCACCATAATTTTTGTTGCTATCTTGGTTTTGGTTAATGTTCTTTCAACTGTTATTGCGCAAAAGCTTCCCACTACTATTGATGCTACAGATTATGACGCTAATACTCTTAGCGATAATAATATTGAGTTTATTAAAAGTATTAAGGAAAAGGTTCAAATTATTGTTTGCGCTTCGAGAGAAGGGTACACAGGCTCAGAAATGTCCAATTTCGCCTACAATAATTATTATGTTCAGGAAAACGCAACCCCTTATAACTATTTTAACCAAACAATTACACTTATTGAAAACTGTACAAAGTATAATAGCAATATCACGGTAGACTATGTTGATACACAGTCGCCGAGCTTTTCAAAGCTTGACAGTGAAAGCGACATTGATATTTCCTACGGCGATATTATTGTAAAATGTACACGTGATATAAACGGAAAAGCGGTAACATTTACCGATATATTGCTTTTTGCAGATATATATAATCTTCAAGATAATTCGGGCGGTTCTTCTTATATGTACGGTTATCAGTCATATTCGATTACCTCTTCAAATCTTGAAACCGCACTTTCAAGCGCAATTTATACTGTAGCAGCAAGTGAAAGCCGAAAGGTTGCTTTCCTTAAGAGTTATTCTAAGAGCGGCGCTGCCGACGAGTTTATAAACAATCTTAAAACATATAACTATGAGGTAACAGAAATTGGCGGTATGCTTTCTTCGGCCTCCTTAGACGATGTTGATATGTTGCTTTTGGTTGCTCCTACAAAGGACCTTACCGGCGAAGATTTAAGGGTTGTTGATAAATTCCTTGAAAACGACGGCAAAAAAGGCAAGAGCTTCCTTGTTTTTGGCAGTGTTTCTTCTCCGGCTACCCCAAATATTGACGATTTTATGGAGGAATGGGGTATTGGTGTAGAAGATGGTATAGCCTATGAAACCAACAACAACTATAAGGTTGACGATAGCATTTATATTATAAATGCGGGTGATGATTTCACAAAGGCTATTAACAATTCTTCAAGCGGTTACGCAAGTTCAAACAATATTGCACTTAGCCAGGTATACGAAGAAAAGGGCAATAGAAAAACTCATATTTTAATGACAACAACCGAGTATGGCACTGTTGCTCCAAAGGGAACCGGTGAGGACTATAAGGTTGAAAATGAAGACGACTTGTATGCCGTACCTGTAATTATGCTCAGCGACGATACAGTGCTTGACAGTAATGCAAATGATATGTCAAGCTATGTTGGATACTTCGGTAGTGAAGATTTTATTTCTTCCAAATGGGCAAATGTCAGCGGCGCAGGAAATATGGAGTTTGCGCTTACTATTGCTAACAATACGACTGGCCGTTCAAACCAAATTTATTTCGACCCAAAAATAACACGTTTAACCTATATGAGTGTTACAGAGGCACAAATCAGCGCAGTTCGTATTGTTACTCTATATTTACTTCCGGTAGTTGTTCTGATTGGAGGAATTTTAGTTTGGATACTCAGAAAAAATCGTTAGACCAAAACGAGTCTTTGGAGAATGAGAAAGCAGAAACTACTGTTTCGGCTGATAATGAAGAGGATTTTTTGGAATCATCAAGTACTGTTTTTGCAAAATCTCAGAGCATAGAAGCTCGAAAGTCAGTTTCTCCTAAAAAGAAAAGGATAATAACTGTTGTTTCTATGATTTTAGCAGTTTTGGTTATTGCCACCTCGATTTTTTTGGTTACAAAATATGTTGGAAACGATGAGGAAGAAGGGACAGAACCCACCTCTATAAAGGTTAAAACAGTTGGGCACCAAAATGTTAGTAAAATCACCATTAAAAATCAAAATGGCGAATTCACCGTTCTTCCTAAAACTGTTGAGGGCGAAGAGGGGGAAGAGCTTCATTGGTATATAGATGGAGTTAATAATCCTCTTATTTCAGAAACAATGGTAGGTACAGTTACCGATAACTGCCTTTATATTTACGCTACGCGCGAAATGAAGGATACTTCTCTTGATTACGGTTTTGATAAGCCGTTTGCCACCATTTCGGTAACTACCAAAAATGGTTTAGAAAATTTTGAGGCTACAATCGGTAATATGTCGCCCGATAAGACAGGTTATTACCTAAAGGCTTCGGGTGATGAAAAAATTTATTTAATCACTGCCGCTACGGCGGATTATATCAATTTCACCCTTGAAGATTTGTCAGAGGCTATAATGCTTGACCCTGTAAAGCTTACCGACGAAACAAAGAAGGAAGATAAGAAGTATTTCGATAGCGACGGTAATATATCTACCTTCGACTTTACCGAGCTTTCAGGTACAAAATATGGCGGCGAGGTAATCACCTTAACTCCCATAGAGGATAACGCGGCGGCTTCCTATAACATTACAACTAAAGAGGGAACAAGGTTTGCAAATAGTGAGAGATGCGAAAGCGTTTTTGGTATACTCAAAAACGGTTTGGTTGCAGTTGAGGTTTACAAGCTTTCTCCCACAAATGATGACCTTAAAACCTATGGACTTTTAGATCCTGAATATACCGTAAAAATAAAGTACGGAACAAACATTTTCGATTTAAAAGCCACTCTTTATGATGAAGAGAAAAATTACTATGCCGTAACAATAAACGGTAAAGATGCAATTTATGCAATGTCTGCCGATGCTCTCGATATGATAGGCTTCTCTAAAAATTCGTTTTATAATGAGTATGTTTTCCTTGAGTACTACAACGTTTATTCAAGCGTAGTTATTACTACCGAAAATGGCAAGTACGAGTTTAAAACGGAATATAACGAAAATGTTGATGCCGACAAATTTGTTGTTTATGCAAACGGCAAAAAGGTTGACGGCGATTTATTCAGCGCCTATTATGAGCATATTGTTGATATAGCTCCAAAGGCGGAGGAAAACTACATTAAGGGCGAGCCTTCCTACAAGGCGGTATTTACCTTTAACGATAAATCAAAAGGCACTAAAACCTTAACCCTTACAAAGCAAAGCGACAGAAGATATTTAGTTTCTGTTGACTCGGTTGATATGGGTATTGTTACTTCAAGGGTTTATGATAATTTGACAGATTATGTTCAAAATATTATAAATGGTAAGGAAATACCGACGCCGTAATAAAAATATATAAAAAAAATACCACAATGGAAGCTGTTTTCCATTGTGGTATTTTTAGTTTTGTTTTTGAACCATTTTATATTCGTCGTAAAACTTATAGTAGGGACAGGCATAGTCGCTCCCCGAAAGAAACCGTAGCATTTCATCTTCATCCAAGTTTATACTACAAACATACTCCTCATACTCTTCATCGTAAACATTGTATGCGCAGTCTTCACAACGGGTAGGGGATTTTTTCGAGGTCATGGCTTAACCTCCAACTCTCTTATCGCGCGATACTGATAATCAAAATTATCAAGAAAACGCGGATTTTTAAGGGCCTTAGCAGCACCGTTTACTGCAGTGTGAAGAGGGTCATTTGCCATATGTACCTTTGTGCCTAGGGCCCTTTCCAAAAGGGTACTAAAACCACTTAGAAGTGAACCGCCACCGGTAAGATAAATTCCATCGGTCATAATATCGGCAAGAAGGTCGGGTGGGGTTTTCTCCATAACCTTTCTAATACCGCTAATAATTGAATAGCAGTTTTTTGAAATTGCGTTATATACTTCACTTGAGGTTATCTCAAATGAGGTGGGGAGACCTGTTTGTAAATGTCTTCCGCGCATTGTAACCGAAACCTCTAAATCGCGTTCAATTGCCGAACCAATGGTTTTTTTGATTTTCTCGGCAGTTGGAATGCCAATTAAAATATTATAATTTCTTCTTACATATTTGATTATACTTTCATCCATATCTCTTGAGGCGACAGGTATTGAATCACAAGCGGCGATACCGCCCATAGAAAGACTTGCAACGTCGGTAGTGCCCGCGCCAAAGTCAATAACCATACTACCCCTGGGTAGTGTGAAATCAAGACCAAGACCTACTGCAACGGCAATTGGCGCTTCAATAGTAGAAGCGTTTCTGCCTCCCGAAGCTTCAACAACGTCTGAAACCGAGTGGTGCTGCATAGCGGTAACGCCGCTTGGCATAACAACCATAACCTTAGGCTTTATAATTCTATTACCAAAAGCCGAGGTCATATATTCACGAAGCATATATTCTGCAATATCATAATCCGCAATAACACTGCGGTTTATGGGAAAAACACAGGTAAGGCTATCGGGAGTTCGACCAATTGTGCTAAAGGCCTTTTCACCGAAATATATAGGCTCTCTTGTCTCGGTATCAACCGTTACAACGCTTGGCAGTTCCAAAACAATTTTATTTCCCGAAGACAAAACGGTTTTATATGTTCCAATGTCAATAGCTATATCAGTTGTCATATCCTGGTCCTTTCCCGAGAGGCATTCTCGAATATTATATTTATTTTACATTATTAAGTAATATTTTTCAATAGCGTTGAGTCATTTTGCAGAATTTTCTTTTTTTCGAATTGTTTTTAACACGGCGGCAGCATAAACTTTTTCGGCGCCGCCGAGTTTAAGCAACCTCGAACATTCACTTAGTGTTGCGCCCGTAGTCATAATATCATCGACAAGCAAGATATTATTACCTTTAATATCAATACGTTTTTTAAGTTTATATTTGTTTTTAACCGAAAGAAATCTTTCATTTATGCTTAAAGTGTGTTGGATTTTCGATTTTTTGGGTTGATATAGAAGTGGGCGACAAGTAGCTGAAAGCCTTTTTGCAACTTTTCTTGCTAACATTTCAGAGTGGTTGTAGCCGTTTGAAAATCTCTTTTGCCAATGCATAGGAACATAGGTTACGGTGTCGAAGGAGATATCTCCAAATTTTTCTACAACAGAGTCGGCTAGTTTATTAGCAAAATATTCTGCCGAGATAGCATTACCGCCAAACTTATATTTATAAAAGCTTTCTTTTTCAATACCATCATTTTCGAAAACAGTTGAAATACCATCAAAATAATGAAAATGAAATTTACATTCGCAAAATTTTAAAGGAGCACCGCATTTCGTACACAGTTTAACCGAAAAGGGGTTTAATGTGTCTTTACAGCTATCACAAAAATATTTATCCAGGCAAAGCATATTGCAAACTATACAATGGTTCGGGAAAATAAGTTTTCTTAAAGTGTCAAAAAATTCATTAAACAAAGTTTTCCTCCAGCCTACGCTCTAAAGAGGTATAGCGTAAGGTTTTTTTGTCGTTTTCGACCATTATTTCAACAGTTTTTTCACTGCCAACAATAATAAGAAGCTTTTTTGCCCTAGTTACCGCAGTATAAAGTAAATTTCTATACAATAGCTTTGAGGGGGCATCAAAAAGGGGTAGAACAACACAGTCAAACTCGCTGCCCTGACTTTTATGTATAGTCATGGCGTAGGCTAGTTCCAGTTCGCCCAGATTATCGCCTTGATAGGTTGCAACCTTATCATCAAACCTTACAAGCAAAATGCCGTTTTTCTTATCTATACTCTTTAAAATGCCGATATCACCATTGAAAACGCCTATACCATTTTCTCCGCTATCCGAAACCCAAGTGATATCATAATTGTTTTTAATTTGCATAACCTTATCGCCCTCGCGAAGCTCAAAGCCTTTAAAGGACACTTTTTTTGTCCCTTTTTTAAGCGGATTTAACCTATCTTGCAATAGGTTATTTAGGCTCACGCTTCCCATCTCGAACATTTTCGAGGGGCAAAGCACCTGAATATCGGTAAGGGGATTAAAACCATATGCTTTTGGCAGTCTTTCGCTACACAAATCGGTAATAAGGCTTGTGCCCGAGGGGGCGTCAAAGGTTTTAAGCATAAAGAAATCTGAATCTTTTGAGGTTAAAACAGGCCCCTTACCGCCTATTATTTTATGGGCGTTTGAAACAATAAGGCTCTCCATCGCTTGACGAAAAACCTTATCAAGCTTTATAGAGGGGATTTTGCCGTTTTTAAGTATATCATATAAAACATTTCCTGCGCCGACGCTTGGCAACTGGTCTGAGTCGCCAACAAGAATAAGTCTACAGCCGAGCCTTATTGCCCTCAAAAGACTCTCAAACAGTAAAATATCTACCATAGACATTTCATCAATAATAAGCACGTCGCAGGTGAGGGGATTACGCTCATTTCTTGCAAAGGTTTGCTTATCGCCTTCGCCCCATTCTACCTCTAAAAGACGGTGGAGTGTTTTTGCTTCGTGATTTGTAAGCTCACTCATTCTTTTAGCCGCCCTGCCGGTTGGCGCGGCCAAGCTTATGTTAAGCCCTTTAGACTCCAAAATTTTAATAATTGCATTAAGTGTGGTTGTTTTACCCGTACCGGGGCCACCTGTTAAAACTGTTATTCCATTTGAAAGGGCAGTATGAATTGCTTCACGCTGAAGCTTCTCATACTTAATGTTTTCCTTTTGCTCAATAAAATCTATTTCTATATCGGCCATAATTTCGCTTGGTGGCGCATATTTAAGTAAGACGGCGAGTCTTGCGGCAACGAATTCTTCGGCGTCATAAAACCTGGGCAAAAAGATGAATTCTTTTTCTTTATTTATCATTCTTTTTAAGATGCCTGATTTTACAAGAAGGTTGCAGACGTTTTTAACTTCATTCAGCTCACATTCCAACAGCTTTGACGCCGTTGCAGTTAATTTTTCTATTGGAAGGCAGGTATGTCCATTTTGAAGATTATGCTTCAAAATATAATTTATCCCCGCCGCTATTCGCTCCTCACCGTCTTTAGGAAAACCAAAGGTATAGGCGATCTCTTCGGCCTTTTCAAAAGGAAAATCAATCCCTTCGTCGCAAAGAACATAGGGATTTCGTCTAATAATCTCTGCCGCGTCGCCGCCAAGCGCTCTATAAACCTTAAGCGACCTTTCGGGAGAAACCTTAAAGGGTGAAAGGAACATCATAATATCCCTTATGCCAAATTGCTTAACATATTCCTCATGAATGTTTTCTGCTTTTTCGACAGAGATACCGCGTATATCAGCAAGCCGCTCCCAATCGTTTTCGATAACCTCTAAAGCGTTATCGCCTAACATTTCAATAATGCTTCTTGCAGTTGCAGGGCCAACGCCTTTTATTGCACCCGAAGAAAGATAATGTAGTATTGCTGCCGAGCCGCTTGGCAAGGTTTTTTCAAAGCTTTCTACCTTAAACTGAGGCCCGTAGGTAGGGTGTGTATCAAATCTACCTGTAACCTCGAGAAAATCACCAACCGATACAAAGGGCATTATCCCGACGATTGTAATCAAATCGTCGGGTAGCTTTAAAACGGCCACTGTATAACCATTTGTGTTATTCGAAAATGTTATATGTTCTAATGTGCCGCTTAGTGTAACCTTTTCGGCAGAGAGGCTTTGAACGTCTTCCATTTTCTATTCCTTTCTAAAGCTTAAATACCACTTTTTGTCAGTACTGAGATGTTATGTTTTTTGTTTATAATGTCATTTAAGGTGCTCTTGTTTTCATCAGATAAAAATTTATCTACTACCAAAATTCCCGAAAAAAGCTTTTCGCCTTCCCACGACAAATATTCTTCTGCAAAGCGAAGCTGTTCTTTGTATATATCATCTTTTAAAATAAGAGTTAAAAAAGTGGGAGGGGAATCTTTTGGATTTAAAAGCCATATCCATAATCTTTTTAAAATTTCAGTAATGCCGTAAATTGCTAAAATTAAAACTGTGCAAACCGAAAAAACTGTCCACATGTGTAATCACCCCACTATCAGTTTATGAAGCGGGGTGAATTTGGTGAATATTAAGTTTTTGTACTATTTAATCGTTACAGTTGCGGTGTATGAGCCTATTTGCCATACAGCGTCGCTTGATTTTGAACGAATTCTAACAACAACGGTGTGTTGACCTTTTTCTTTACCTGTCAAATCAATCTCCGCATATAAAGAAGAGGCGGGTAAATTTTTCATAATATTTTCAGGACCGATTATTTTAACATTTTTAATTGTTCTTACAAGTGAAGCCTTAGATGAGCCACCTATAACCGATATATTATGAATGTCAAAGGTTTTAGTTGTATAATACTTTACTGTGTTTAAGGTTACGGTAACGGTTTCAACCTTTTCAACGCTCTTAATTCCTTCGGGCAAAACAACCGCCGCATCAAAAGAATAGTTTTCGTTTGAAATGCCGTCAAAATCTATAGGACTAAGCGAAATTGATTTAATAAGGTCTACCGCCTCGGGTTGACCGCTTATTACTATAGAATTAGCGCTAAGAGTATGACTGATTGGAGTTTCCAGGTAAGATTTAGGCGCATTACTAAAACGTGCCTTAATAGGAACAACCTTTTCTTTAAAAATGGGAACAGTTATTTCTATTTTATCAACAGGCTCGTTATCCGCACCTGTTATAGTGTAATTTTCAAGTGAAAGCTCGGTGTCATTTTGGTCAAGAATTTTTAAGGATGCTGAAAATGTTTCGGTTTTGTTTAAAACTGCGTTTACATCTGCCTCGGCAACGATTTTTGAAATTTTTTCGATTTCTGTTCTCGCACCCTTAACAGAAACCTGAGCGTTAGTAGCATTTGTAACAATAGCATCTTCCGCCGAAAGACCTTCAACTGCTGAAGCGCCGTTTGCTTTTGCTACAACGGTGAACTGTTTTGTATCAATATAGTCAAAGGTTACGCTGATTTTTGATGGGTTAACCGAAGCAATTTCATATTCATTACTTGCGTTTGTGCCGTTTTTGGAAGCGCGAAGGTCAAGTGTGAACTTACCCGCTTCAGTAACGTTTGAAAGGTTAGCGGTAACTGTTATATCCTCTGCGCTTACGTTACCTACAACGTATGCAGGGCCAACAATTTTAACCGAAACAGTATCAAGCTTACTAACAACATCAAGACCGAGTTCACCTGCAACCGAGTTTGCGATAGGAATATTAACAGGCAAATCGGAAAGCTTTTTTTCAGATTCCGGCGTAGCGGTTGTGTTCAAAACAACCCAAAAAACTACTGCAAGAATCACAGAAAGGAAAAGTACAAATTTATTATTTTCAAGGAGACTTTGTTTTGCTTTATTATTAGTCATTATTTAGCCTCCTTTTTGAAATTCAAAAGGCTTAAAACCTTTGAGATTATACTCTCATTTTGCTCTTGCGTATCAGCAAGAAGTCGGGACCTTAATTCCGACTGCAAGGTTATTGCGTCAAAGTTGCGTACAAGTTTTCCGCCCTCAGCAAGTGAGATGGTACCGGTTTCTTCAGAAACAACTACTACAATGGCATCGGAATTTTCACTCATACCAACTGCGGCACGGTGCCTTGTTCCAAGAGATTTGTTAAGGTCATTATTTTGAGTAAGCGGCAATATACAACCTGCCGAAAGAACCTTGCCATCCCTTAAAATCATAGCGCCGTCGTGCAGGGGAGACTTGGGATAAAAAATATTGCAAACCAAAGCCGAGGTGGTTTTGGCATCAATTTGTGTTCCTGTTGCGGCAATATCACCAAGCTGGGTATTACGCTCAAATACAATTAAAGCACCGCATTTTTGCTCTTGCATTATACCCGCAGCCTTACTAACCGATTCGATTTGAAGGGCAAGTGTTTCGTTATCAACCTTAAGGGAACGACCAAAACCGCCAAACCTTTTTGTACCAACGTGTTCAAGAGCGCGGCGAATTTCGGGGTGGAAAACAATAACCGCAATAATTAAAAGTGAGTTAATAAACTTGCTAAGCAACCATTTGAGCATAACAAGCTCAAAAACCTGTGCAATTATGAAAACAAAAAGAATAAGTAAAATGCCTTTAATAAGCTGTGCCGCACGTGTTTGGCGGAAAAATTTAATACATTGATAGAATAAAAAGGTTACAACGATAATATCAAGTAAATCGTGAAACTGAAAGCCTGAAATTACGTAAACAATCAGTCTAAAAAAGGAAACAATCGAATCCCAAATATTTGGCACCTAATATCACTTCGCTTTCTTTAATAATATCTACATATCTAACTATATTCTAACATTTTTTTATTTTATAATCAATAGAAAAAAGAGCATTTTTTTAAAAAAATAAAAATAAAACAGCCGCAAAAACTTAAAAGAAAGTTTAAGGCGGCTATTTATAAAAATTTTCAATATTTTCGCAAATATTCAGGGGTATTTTTGTTGCTATGTGTATTTCTTTTGCGGTGGCTTTTTGCAGAAGATTTATATCTTTATAAGTCTTAAGCAAAAGCTTCGCCCTTTTTTCGCCTACGCCTTCAATACCTAAAAGTTCTAAAGAAAGACCCTTTTTAGTTGAACGCTGTCGGTGATAGGTTATTGCAAAACGGTGAGTTTCTTCTTGTATAGTAGCTATAAGAGTGTATGCGCGTTTGTTGGATTTTATTACTATATCGCCACCCGAAGCCGCTATTGCTCTTGTTTTATGGTGCGAATCTTTAACCATTCCAAAAATTGGAAGGTGAATTTTGTGCTTTTCTAAAACGGGCAAAACTGCGTGAAGTTGACCTATACCGCCATCGAGCAAAATAAGGTCGGGGAGCCTTGCAAAGCCTTCAATTTCGCCTTTTTCAACAGCATTATGATACTCAGTAAATCTACGGTCGATAACCTCTGCCATAGAGCGATAATCGTCCTGCCCCGAAAATCCTTTAATACGGAATTTTTTGTATGCTGATTTTAAGGGTTTCCCCATATAAAAAACCGTCATTCCTGCTACGTTTTCGCTTCCTGCAGTATGGGAAATATCGAAAGCCTCAATATATTTTGGCGGAGATTTAAGGTTTAGTAAACGGCTAAGTTCATCCAACGCGGCGGTACTTTTTGTATCACCGGATTTAAGCTTACTAAGGTGTTCTGCGGCATTAAAAGAACACATTTTAACAAGCTCAAACTGTTCGCCCTTTTGTGGCAAAACGGTCGTAACCTTTCTGCCGGTTTTTTCCTCCAACCACTTTTCAAACAGTTCTTTATCATTTATTTCACCGTCCAAAACAATTCTGGGCGGTATTTCTTTTTCTGTACTATAGAATCTTTCTAAGAATTCTGTTCTATCGTCCAAAAGGCTGTCAGACTTATTTATAACGAAAAATTTAATATCAGTAAGATGTCCGTTTCTAAAATTCATTACTGCAAAGCAAAGGTTTTCTTCAAAACGGGCACAGGCGATAATATCTTGATTTTTATAAGAAGAGGTTATAACCTTTTGCCTTTCGGTTGCGCGTTTTAACGCAGAAATTCTATCACGGAGTTTCGCGGCTTTTTCAAAGTCGAGGGCATCGGCTGCTAGTAGCATTTCTTTTTCCATTTGTTCAGCAGTACGAGAACTACCGCCCTTAATAAACCCAATCGCCGAGTTTACCGCTTCTAAATAATCTTCCTTTTTGATTTTGCCGCTACAAGGCGCCATACACCTTCCAATATGGTGATTAAGGCAGGGGCGGCCTTTATAAAAATCTTCAGGAAACTTTTTATTACAGGTGGGTAGTTTATATATTTTTCCCGCCTCATCTATAGTTTGTTTTAAAATCCAACCCGAATTATAAGGGCCTAAATACTGTGCGCCATCGCTTGATTTTTGTTTTACTTCACTAATTTTTGGCCAATCACCTTTTGTGATTTTAATATAGTGGTAGCCCTTATCGTCTTTTAGAAGAATGTTATATTTTGGGGAGTGTTGTTTTATCATTGAACATTCTAAAATAAGTGACTCAAACTCGCTATCGCAAATTATATATTCAAAATCATCAATTTGGCTAACAAGCTTTAGAACTTTTTCAGAATGTCTTCCGTCATTTCTAAAATATGAGCTGACCCTGTTTTTAAGCTTTTTTGCTTTTCCTATATAAATGATTTTCCCCAATTTATTTTTCATAATATAAACACCGGGCGAAAGGGGAAGAGAATTTGCTTTTTCTTTTAATTTATTTATATCCAAAAGGGTCACCTCCTTTAGAAAGATTTGATTTTGCTAAATTACCATACCACCGTTTACACCTAAAATTTGGCCTGTAATAAAGGTGCCGTCTTCGGCGAGAAAGTAAGCGGCCTTTGCAATTTCTTTAGCCTCACCTATTCGGCAAAGGGGGGTATCCTCTGCCAAAGCTTTTAAGGTTTCGGCGTCAAGCTTTTCGTTCATTTTTGTGTCGATAACACCCGGGGTGATGGCATTAACGCGAATATTACTTGGGCCAAGTTCTTTAGCTAAAGCCTTTGTGAAACCTATTACACCTGCTTTGGCGGCAGAATAATGAACCTCCATAGAAGCGCCTACCTCGCCCCACATTGAAGAGATGTTTATTATACAGCCGCTTTTTTTGTTTATAAAGTGTTTACTTGCGGCGCGGGAGGTAAAAAATACTCCGCTAAGGTTTGTGGCCAACATTTTATTCCAATCGTCATCGGTAATATCGGTAAAAAGTTTTTGCTCGGCTATGCCTGCATTATTTATAAGAACATCTATTTTACCAAAAACAGAAACACCTTTTTGAATAAAGTCGGTTGCCGAAAGGCTATTTGAAACATCAACCTGCATAATCTCTACACTTAAGTTTTGAGCCAAAAGTTCTTCTTTTAGATTTTGCGCCTCCAAAAAGGAAGTATTGTAACCTATAAAAACATTATATCCTTTTTTTGCAAAAAGCCTTGAAATATCGGCGCCGATGCCTCTAGCTCCACCGGTAATGAAAACGGTTTTTGCCACTTTAAAATCCCCCTTTAAAACAGGATAGAAACTTTAAATAAAGTATAACATACGGCATTTTCTTTGTCAAACTTTAGCCAAAGCAATTAAACTTGAACCAGCCTAAAAGGGCGGTTTTAAGGTGTCTTTTGGCTCTTTGTCGCATATAGGCGACAGCCTTGCGGCGAACACGCGCTTCTCCGCACGAAAAATTCGGCGGCAGAAACGCTTTGACTAAGGTGGGGGGAATTAATTTTAAAAACTTACTATAATTATGCCATACGGTTTAGCGCGCAATACTGTATGACACTTCGGAAAGACGATGAAAGGAGAATTTTTGTGCAAAAAGAAAATCTTGAAGAAGCGGTTGCTTTAGAAGATTCTGCGTTAGCAACCTCGGAAAACGAAAGTGATAGAGGCGAGTGTATTTCGGCAGAGCAAAATATAAGCAACCTATCGGGCGAAAATGAAGGCTGTGCCGCCGACAGCAAAAAGGAGTTTGAAACACTTATTAAAGGCAAATATAAGGAAGCCTTTGACGAAAGGGTTCAAAGTATTATAAATAAGCGCTTCAAAGAAATTAAAAAAAGCGAAGCGAAGGCAGAGAAACGTCCGTCTGCCCCCGCTTCAAAGGAAGGTTTAAGCCCCACCGAGATTAAGGCTAATAAGGATACAGATTACGCCTTAGAGGCGGCAGAAATAGTTGCTATGGGATATAAAGACTTTCACCTAGAAAAAGAAATGGAAAACCCAACCTTTAAAGCTCTTTTAGATGGCGGAGTTGACCTGCTTACCGCATATCAAGCGCTTCATATTGATGAAATTATGGACACTTCGGTTAGATTTGGAGCAGAAAAAGCCGCAAAGCAAATGGCTGACAGTATACGCTTTAAGGTGGCAAGACCAAGTGAAAACGGACTTTATGATAGAACGGGCTTTGGAACAAGAAAAGGAGTTTCCTCGCTTACCCCAAAGCAAAGAAGAGAACTTGCAAGAAGAGCCCTTATGGGCGAAAATGTAGGTTTTTAAAAATAAAATTTAGGAGAAATTAAAATGAGCGAAAATACAGAAAAAACACTTTCCAGCGAAATGAAAACCTATTATAAAGATTTTCTTTGCGACAACGCAAACGAGAATCTTGTACATGACCAGTTTGGTCAAAAACATCCCATCCCTGAAGGAAGCGGTAAAACTATTGAATTTAGAAAATATTCACCTCTTCCGAAGGCTACAAAACCTCTTTCCGAGGGCGTAACCCCCGATGGACAGGAGCTTAAGGTTTCAACCGTTTCGTCTACTGTATCACAGTATGGCGGTTGGGTTGGTATCCCCGATATGCTCAAGCTTACTACTATTGATAACAATATGGTACAGGCAACCGAAATCTTGGGCGACCAAGCGGGTAGAACTCTTGATACAGTTACAAGGGAGGTTTTAAACGGAGGAACAAACGTTATGTATGCTCCCATTGTGAAGGATGGCACTGTAACCCCTGTTACTGCACGTTCTTCACTTACTGAGGACGCAAAGCTTAGCGTTGATATTATTCTTCGCGCTGCCGCAAAGCTTAAAAACAACCTTGCAAAAACTATTGACGGTAGCTATGTTGCCATTATTCACCCCTTTGTTGCATACGACCTTATGCGTAGCAGCGAATGGATGGAGGCACACAAATATGCGGCTCCTGAAAATCTTTTCAATGGTGAAATCGGCAAAATCGGCAATGTTCGTTTTGTTGAGTCTAACGAGGCTAAAATTTGGCGCGGTGATGACCTTACCGCAGAGGCCAGAGAGCTTACTGTTTCGGGTAGTATGAATGCTACTGAAACAGTTGCTGTTAAAGAAGCAATTTCTGCTACTGATGCAGAAAAGCTTGTTGGTCGAAAGGTTATTATCGGCGGTGTTATGGCTGAGGTTGTTTCGGCAAATGATGGCGCACTTGTTCTTGATAAGATGATTACCTGTGCCGATGGTACCAAGGTTTATCCCGGTGAAGGTGGTCAAAATGGTATTTCGGTTTATTCAACACTTGTTATTGGTGCAAACGCATACGGTGTAACCGAAATTGAAAACGGCGGACTTGAGCACATTGTAAAACAACTTGGCTCTGCCGGTACTGCAGACCCGCTTAACCAAAGAGCTTCTGCCGGTTGGAAAGCAACAAAAACTGCTGAGCGTTTAGTGGAAAACTATATGATTCGTATTGAATCTTGTTCCACCTTTGCAGACGAGTATTCCAACTAATATAAAAAACTGAGGCGGCAAAGCCGCCTCAGTAACATAAGAAAGGAAGAATATTATGGAACAGGCAAAAACAGTTGCAGAACTTAAAGAAGAAATTAAGCTGCTAAAAAAACAGTTATCAGATAAGGCACAGATGGCCGAAATTAAAGATAAAGGCGTTTTAGAGAATGAAAAGTATATGAAAGAAATGGTTACCATTAAGCTTTTTAAGGATAACGGAAAATACAAAGACGATGTCTATGTTGCCGTTAACGATAAGTCATATCTTATTCGCAGAGGCGCCGAGGTAACCGTACCTAGATATATTGAGCAGGCTCTTAAAAACTCCCTTTCACAAGATGAATATGTAGCGTCTTTGGTTGAACGCTTAAGCAACGACTATGTTAAAAATTCCGCTATGAAATAGGAGGAGAACTAATGGAATATATTGTAAGCTTTTATGTAGAAGGTTGTAATATAAAGTCGATGGAAAAATTTGTTTCTGCCGATAGTTACGGTCATGTAAAAGCCTCGTTTCGTTTCGATGATAGTTGGAAAGGCTTGTTGAAAACCGCCGTTTTCAGAAAAGGGGAACACGCATATCATATTGTTTTAAGGAATAATGAATGTGATTTTCCTCACGAGGTTTTAAGTGAAGGTGTAGTTACTGTTTCGGTGTTTGGCCTTGCCGACGGGGTAAGGGCAACTACAGTCGAAACCTCAATTAATATTAAAAAAAGCGGCTATACAGTTTGTGAGTCAAGGCTTCCGACCCCCGACCCATATGACACATATTTAATGCTTGTTGATAATCAGTTTGAGGCAATAAGGGGAATGGCAGAAGAAGTAGAAAGCAACACCGAAGAGGTTAAAATAGCTGCCGGCGAAGTTTGTGAGGCGAAAAATTTGGTGCTTACATCTGCGGCACAGGTTGAAAATAATACTTGTACTGTAGTTGAAAAATCAAATGAAGTACTAGAAAATGCCGAAAAATCTAATGAATATGCAAGTATTGCCACTAGGGCATGTGAAATCGCGCAAACAAGCGCTGCAAGAGCCAGAGAGATTACTTTTGATCTTTTGGAAAAACACAACAATTCGGCATCACAAGCTCATAGTGACATAAGAACCAAAATCAAAGAAGCAGTAAGCATCGCAAAGGGAAAAGCAACCTCAATCACCTTTGAAAATGAGGCTCAAATGTTTTATTGGTTAGGAAAAGGTAATCTTTGTCCTTTGCCTAGCGAAGGAACCTTTTCTGTTGGCGGTTACGAAAATTTTGTCGTAACAAATAAGGAAAACGGCAAGTTTGATATAACTCTTCCAACCACAAATGACCCGCAAAATATGGCACAGTTTTTAAGCGTTAGTCTTGATGCGGGGACCTATACCGTTTCTACCAACAGTAACATAATAAAACTAAGCGGTGGTGAAGAACTACCAAAGACAGTAGTTTTAGATGAGCCGGGTGAAATAAGCTTTGTGTTGTTCTCAGAAACGGCAGTAAATGAAGAAAATATCTTCATTCAAATTGAAAAGGGTGAAGAAGCTACCGCATTTAAGCCATATATTGAAAATTATACAAGGCCTGATGGCAAAACCGTGAAAGATTTGGTTTCGGGAGATAATATTTATATTGTAGAGCTCGGCGTTCCGGATTACTGGTGGGACGGCGAAACTGTTCATCCGCTTGGCGCAGAAAAGCCCTTTTTGAGTGATTATTGCACTAAAGAGGAAATAAATAACAGATTGGGTGACTTTTCATTTGAAACCATTACCATGACCGAGTACACCGCAAAATTTGATGCGGGAGAAATTGATGAAGGAAAAATATATTTTGTTTGTGAAGGGTGATGTTTTTGAAACTTTTTGATGTAATTATAAAGGTAAAAGAAAAAGCTGAAGAGTCAAGTGAAACCGAGATTATAGGCATTATCAATACCTTGCAAGCGAAACTGATTTCCAGTGTTTTCGAGCCTTGTCAAATACAAACCAACATAGAATGGTTAGATAAAGACAGCGACAAAGACACTAAGCTTTTACTTGAAAAGGAGTTTATTGATTTATATTTTTATTATATAATGGCGGTTTTAAGTGCGTTAAATTCTGACATAGAGGCGTATGAAAACTATTCGTCACTTTTTCATATAGAATATTCTGAATTTACTTTAAAATTCAGAAAGAATAATTGCCCCAAAAAATCAGTCAAACTAGGGGGAAGAAATATATGATTTTGCCCCAGTTAAAGCATTATAATACTGCGGAATATTTTTTCTCTCCAAAAGGAATTGATATTGCTAAAAATAGTGAAGACTATTTGAGCGATGCAATAAATCTTGAATTTGAAGATGGGTGCCGTACTAGAAAAGCAAGAAGTCTTGCATTACCCCTTTTTGAAAATATCGACCAAATTATTACCGCCAACCATAGATGCTTTGCGAGATTTGGAAATATTTTAAGGGAAATAGTTAGCGCAGAAGACAATACTTTTGAATTCTCCGAAGATATTGTTTTGCCAAATGGTGATACCGAGTCAAACAGAAAAATAGTTGAGTTCGGTGAAACAATTTATGTTTTTCCTGATAATATAGCAATAAATCTTGGGATAGATATCGAAAAAAGCTTTGGCAAGGGGCTTAGCAGTGAAATAAAATTCCCCTTTATTGCAAAAAACGGAATGTATTTTACTGTAGAGGATGATACGAAAATTTGCTATGATGGAATTAACCTTAAGGTTGGAGACAGACTAAGGTTTTCGTGGTGTCCTGATGAGGAATTTGAGGTTTTAAAAAAAGAAAGAGCGGAAACTGTGAGCGAGACCGAGTGCGTTTTAAAGGGTTACTATATTTGGCTTAGTAAAGAAGTCCCCGATTTAAACAATATACCGTCAGATGCGACCGCCGTTTATTTTGAACCGTCGGTAAAGCCTATTGCAACCGATTTTAGATTTGGTTATGGGGATATGACCTTTTCATTTAACGGAAATAAAATAGAGCTTTCTACTAATAAGGGCGGTGCTATAATAAGCGATTATCCGAGCGACTATTTGTATGAGGGGCAAGAGGTATATATAAGAAATACGGGCGGAACTCAAAATTACGGAAAAGCAACCGTAACTTCGGTTTCAAAGGATAGTATTTCTTTTGATAAAGTCTTTATTAAGGAAAAATCTAACGACGACGACATTTTGGTTATTAGCCCCGTATTACCAACGGTAGATTTTGCCCTTGTTTACAGCGACAGGCTTTGGCTTGTCAGCAACGAGGAAAAACGGTTATGGGCTTCTGCTAAAAATAAGCCTTTTTTGATTAGCAAACAAAGTGTAGGCGATACATTTAGTTTTAAGCTAACACAAAACGCAACCGCTTTACTGAATTTTAAAAATCAAGTTTTATGTTTTCACGATAGTGATTGTACTAAGGTTTACGGAAATGATGCCTCAAATTTTACTGTTACAAAGCTTGGCATTAGCGGAATTCCTTCCTCCTTTGAAAAGACGGCGGGAATTATCGGCGATAGCCTTATCTATTGTTCCTATTCGGGAATGAACAAATTTGGTGGATTATTTCTAAAATTTATACCCTCTAAAATAGATTATTCAAAAAGCATATCCGCTATTGTAAATAGGGATAAATACTATATTTTAAATGGCGATAGAGTTTGGGTATATTCTTGTGATAGCGGCAACTGGTCTTGCGAGGACGGTAAGGGCGTTAAAGAAATTTTCAACTGTAACGGTAAGCGTTGTTACCTTGAAAAAGAGGGTATTTATATTGCCGAGGGGGCTGATTACGAGGTTGATTTTTCTCTAACAACTCACAGCTTTTTTGAGAAAAATAAAATATATCCTATGAGCGTTAGATTTAAGATTAACTCAAAAAGCAAAGCGACACTAAAGGTGTTGATTTCAAAGGATGGCGGCGAACTGAAAAGTCTAAAATCGTTCTATATTGAAGGCGAAGAATTTATATCCGCCACCTTGCCTGGTGCTGTGTGTAATGAATTTTGCATTAAGCTTGAGGGCACAGGGGATGTACAAATAAGCGGTATTTATGTGAAATATAGGAGGAAAGGGTAATGGAACTACCCATTAAAGCACTTGAATTTGATGCTACAGAGTTTGAAAATAGTAGCGAGGATATAAAAAAGCTCGCCGCATTTTGCGCCGAGCTTTTAGAAGTAATAAAAATTTCTTTAAACTGATTTAAAAAGAAATAATACCAAGGTGTTCAAGTAAAATCTTAACACCAATCAAAACAAGAATTATACCGCCGAATAATTCAGCTTTTGATTTAAGTTTATCTCCAACAAGTTTACCTATAATAACGCCGATGGCGGAAAGTATAAAGGTTATTACGCCAATAAGCGAAACTGCCACCCAAATATTAGTTTGTAAGAAGGCGAAGGTAACACCGACCGCTAAAGCGTCGATACTTGTTGCAACTGCCATAGGTAGCATATCTTTTGGTGAAAAACCGCAGGAGCAATCCTCCTCTTCATCTCTTTTAAGAGACTCTTTAATCATATTAAACCCTAAAATAGCTAAAAGAACAAATGCTACCCAATGGTCATATTTTATAATAAGCGATGAAAAGGCTTTTCCGAGAAAAAAGCCTACAAGAGGCATAAAAGCCTGAAAACCACCAAAATAAAGCCCCGTTATCAAAGGATGACGAGGCTTTATTTTTTGTACAGATAAACCCTTGCAAATTGCAACTGCAAAGGCGTCCATCGCTAAAGCGATAGCAGTCGCAATTAGTTCAAAAACACCCATAAATACACCTTTAGTTATTTTCGCGGAACTTAATTTCACCGCCGTACATTTCGTCGATAATGGCGAGGCTTTCAACTCTAATGCCCCTGTTTCTGATAAGCTCACCGCCATCTTGAAAGCCTTTTTCTATAGCAATACCCGCGCCAACAATTGTCGCACCTGCGTTTGTTACAAGCTCGGCAAGACCATTAAGAGCACTGCCTTTTGCTAAAAAGTCATCAATAATCAAAACTCGGTCGTCTTTATTTAAAAACTCTTTAGAAACTATAATGTCATAAACTCTGCCATGTGTAAAAGATTCAACACGGCTTTTGTATGTATCGCCCGCAATGTTTTTGGTCTGAGTTTTCTTTGCAAAAACAACCGGAACACCGAAGTGCTGAGCTGCTATACAGGCTATACCAATTCCTGAAGCCTCAATAGTTAAAATTTTGGTTATTTTTTCGCCCTCGAAACGTCTTTTAAATTCTTTACCAAGCTCGTTTAAAAGAGAAACGTCAATTTGGTGATTTAAAAAACTATCAACCTTTAAAACGTTTCCTTCTTTAATTTTGCCGTCTTTTACAATTCGTTGTTCTAAAAGCTTCATACTAACCGCCCTTAATTTTAAACATATTTTAAAATTATTTTATTATATTTTGAGTTAAATTTCAAGATGTTTGTATAAAGATTAGCTAAAAATATGTTATGTATTTAAAAAGGCAAGAAAGATTGTTGATTTTAGAGGGGAAATAAGTTATAATTTTAATATAAATATATGTTTTACGGAGAACTTGTATGAATGTAGTAATTTTAGGTTGGTCAACCATTACAAACGGTGATATTTCTGCCGATTATTTTAAGAAATTCGGCGATTTAAAGGTTTACGACGTTTTGCCTGAAGACAAGGTTTGCGAGGTTGTAAGGGATGCCGAGGCTATTTTAGTTAATCGAGTTAACATCTCAAGGAAGGTAATTTTATCTGCAAAAAACCTTCAATATATTGGCTCTTTTGCTACGGGCTATAACAATATTGATATGGCTACCGCAAGAGAGAAGGGGGTTACCGTTACTAATGTCCCCGGTTATTCAACCGAGGCGGTCGCTACCCATACATTCGCTTTTTTACTTGCTCTTTGTTTAAGGCTTGTTGATTACGATAATCACGTCAAGTCAGGCGGTTGGAGTTTTGCACCGGGCGCCGATTGTTTCCCCTTTGAAACTCACGAGCTTTCGGGTAAAACGCTTGGCATTTTCGGTTTTGGAAATATCGGCAAAAGGGTAGCCGAGCTTGCAAGCGCTTTTGGTATGAGGGTGATTTTCTATTCAAGAAAAAAATATGAGTCGCAGTATGCAACTCAGGTGGATTTTGAAAATCTTTTAAAGGAAAGTGACTTTTTAACCCTTCATGCGCCGCTTACCGATGAAACAAGCAAAATGTTTGGCGAAAAAGAATTCGCAAAAATGAAGAAAACGGCTTATTTTATCAATACGGCAAGGGGCGGTCTTGTTGATGAAGACGCCTTGGCTAATGCGCTAAACGATGGCATAATCGCGGGTGCCGCAACCGATGTTACCACAAAAGAGCCTATTGAGAAAGCTTCATTACTTTTTAAGGCCAAAAACTGTATCTTTACTCCCCACGTGGCTTGGGGCCCTGTAGAAACAAGGAACAGGCTTGTAACCCTTGGCGCCAAGAACCTGGAATGTTTTATAAATAAAAAACCTATAAATGTTGTGGAGGCATAAATTATGCAAAAGATAGCAAGATTTTTAAAGGTTTCTGATAGTCAGTTTATATCCGCCGCCGAAAAAAACTTTGGTGAGGGAGATTACACTAAAATTTATGAAGACATAAAACTGCCAAAACGCGCAACAGTCGGCTCGGCAGGGTATGACTTTTTCGCTCCGATAGATTTTACTCTTTCGCCGGGGGAAGAAATAACAATTCCAACAGGAATAAGAAGTGAAATTCAAAACGGGTATGTTTTAATGCTTTATCCCAGAAGTGGTTTAGGCTTTAAATATAGGCTTACCCTTAATAATACTGTTGGCGTAATTGATAGCGATTATTTTTATTCCGACAACGAGGGGCACATAATGGTTCGCCTTACTAACTGTTCTAACGATAAAACGGTTACCGTAAAAAAGGGCGAAGGCTTTGCTCAAGGAATATTTATGCCGTTTGGAATAACTGTCGACGACGAGGTAACAGAGATTAGAAACGGCGGTTTTGGAAGCACAACTAAAAACTAAATTATGCATTTATTCTCTCCTTTTGGTAAATATATTTTTGTGTGATGGGACTTTAACCTGTCATGCCTTACAAAAGGTAAATTTCCGTTTGCCGTTGCCTTGTCGCTTGTAATCCGTTAGGATAACGGCGCTTCGCAGTTTTGTAAAAGGATTAAATTTTCACTATGTGTTGACAAATCTTTAAAATGGGTGTATAATACAAAAAA
>JAZSOH010000001.1:0-29387 GCA_045536815.1 Acutalibacteraceae bacterium
CATTCTGTCAGCTCATCAAGCGTAGGATTGTCGAACTTTATATCTCTAAATTCATATTCGATTTTGTTATCATCGAGCCACTTTCTCGCCTTTTGGCAGGTTGTGCATTTGGGGTAACAAATAAATTTTAACATAGTAATCTCCTTATTCAACAACCTCAATCAAAAAGCTCACAGGACGAAAACCGTCGTTGCAAGAAATCATTGCGGAATATTTATTTTTCATCCATCCGTCAAAAAAATTACCGCCACCGTTTGCAAGTTCTTTAACGAACTTTTCCATACTTTCCCAAGCGCTATCGCAAAATCCTTCAGGCTTAACGCCGTCTACGGAAATAAACTCGTCCCCGATTTTCATATCACAAGCGTGTTCTATCAGGTTTTCATACTTTTCAATCAAATCATCATACCGTGCTTTTCGCATTACGGTGATCTTAATTTTATTCATATACTTTCCCTCTGTTTTTCAAGATAAACATTCCATAAATTGCCGCAATAACCGAGATAACGGCGGACGTGATAATTTGCTGTGTGTTCGTAATATCTACAGCAAATGCACTAAGCGAATTGATAACGGCATGGGCGATAATCGGGGCCCACAAGCTTTTAGTTTTATGGAACAAAGCCACAAACAGAAAACCTATTGCAATGGCAGATACAACCTGACAAATATTAGGCAAAAGTTTAGCACCGCTACCATTTATAAGGTTCACAAAATGTCCAATACCAAAGGTTATGCTTGAAACTATAATTGCTGATTTCAAATTATTCTCCGCCATTGCCTTAAATAGGAAACCGCGGAAAATAATCTCCTCCAAAAACCCCACAAAAAGCATACTGAGAATATAAAAAACTGTTATGTACCACTTGTAATTGAGAGTAACACCGAACCACAGATTGCAGGAAGAAATAACGATAAGCGGAATATAGTATAGTAGTCTTTTAGGGCTAATCTCTGCTCTGCAAAGACCGAACTCACGAAACAAATCATTCTTTTTCATCCAAATAAGAGCAACAGCCGTCATAATACCAAGAAAAATGACAGTTATGCTTTTCTCCATATTAACGAGTCTTGACAATTCATCGGTACAGCTTGCGCCGATTACATAACTAATAATCCAAGTAAGAGCAAACCTGATTTTGCTTTTTTCATATAGATTTTTCATTGACACTTACGTCCTTTATACATAAAACATTCTTTCTCATGCGAGAAAATAACGCCGATTGCCTGCAGATAGGAATAAATTATGGTACTGCCCACAAATTTCATTCCGCGCTTTTTAAGATCTGCTGACAAAGCATCCGACAAAGGTGACGTGGTTTTGTCCACTTCTATAATCTGCTTTTCGTTAGTGAACCCTTTCAGATATTCACGGAAACTACCGTATTCTTTTTGAATCTCTAAAAATATTTTCGCATTATTTACCGCCGCCCTGATTTTCAGTTTATTGCGGATGATATCTTTATTGTTTTGAAGCTCGGCGATTTTATTATCGTCATAATTAGCAATTTTTTCGGCATTAAAGCCATCAAAGGCTTTGCGGAAAGCCTCACGTTTACCCAGCACACATTCCCACGAAAGCCCCGCCTGAAAGGATTCGAGAATCAGCATTTCGAATAAATAATGCTCATTGAAATTTTGCACACCCCACTCTTCGTCGTGGTATTTTATGTATATGAGATTTTTAAGGTTGCACCATTTACAGCGTTTAAGTTCACTCATTTTACTGCTCCAAAACTATTTTTTGCACTTTTTATCGGTAAGTTCAAAACTAATATCAATCAAAAAAGACAAGGTTTCTTCACTGACAGTTCCGTCAAGCAACACAGATATCCAACAAGTTTTTGACATATGATAGGCTGGAAAAATTCCTTTTTCCTGTAAAAACGAGCCCATCATAAGCGGGTCAATTTTAAGATTGATAACGTCAACCTTTTCTTCTCCCGAAAGCCCAAACACCTTTGGCGAAACATTCAGAATAATACCATACCACTTGCGAGTATCGCCGTGGCGCAATACTGCGGAGTTGTACTTATCGTTAAAGGGGTAATCGGGTTCGGTGCCGTATCTTTCTTTGCACAGACCTAAAACAAATTCACGGTTCATATTAAGCACCCAGTAGGCTTTGGTCGAAGGCGAATAATGCCTCATTTATTTCAAAGATATTGTAATTACCCTTGCTAATAAAATATTCGATTATAATATCGAACTTATTGCTGTGAGATAATGCAAACCCAGCCTTTTTGAGCATATCTTCGGTTTCGGAAAGTGTGAGTTCAAGCGAGATAGCAAAAGCTATTGCAGTTGGCTTGCTTGGCTTATAATGCACGTCGCTGCGAATTTTAGAAAATAGTTTACGGTCAATGTTAGCTTTTTTGTAGCACTCGGCATCGGTCATACCTTTTTCATCAATCTTACGCAGGAGCATTTGCGAAAAGCTCTCGTCGATTTGTTTAAGTTTGGCGTCAAGGTCGTCATCAGACAACATTGCTTTACATTCGCATAGATCAGCCTCAAATAAACCAACAGATGCTTGAATAGGTGTATTCATCCGCATACTCTCACGGCGGTAATCGGTAGATCTATCCACATAATTGTCGTCTATGTATTCGGCAATGTCGGAGAACAATTTCTCGCTAATTTTATATGCTGCCTTATCAAAAATAACGATATAGACAGTCATATCGTTTTCAAGCAAGAAATCACTGATTACATCAATAGCAACCTTTAATGCCTGATCCTTTGGGTAACCATATATACCCGAAGAGATCAGCGGAAAAGCAACAGTCTCACAATTATGGTCTTTCGCAAGCTGCAGAGATATTTTATAACAAGACTCCAGTAATGCTTTTTCGTTTCTCTTGCCACCGAGCCAACGGGGGCCGACGGCGTGAATAACATATTTACAAGGCAAATTATATGCCCCGGTGATTTTTGCTTTACCGGTTTCACATCCGCCAAGGGTTTTGCATTCTTCGAGCAATCCCTTTCCGGCAGCACGATGAATACAGCCATCTACACCACCGCCACCCAACAAAGAGGAGTTGGCGGCATTTACAATGGCATCCACCGTCATTTTCGTTATATCGTTTCTTACAATTTCAAGTGGCATAACCTTTCACCCTAAAATATTATTTGTTTATCTCCAATTAAATTCCCTTGCCATCTCTGCAAGGCAAGCGGAAAATGCAATTTGCTGATGATGATCGTCTAACTTCTTTACAGCTTCGCATAAATCATGAATTGCATTAACCGCCTTTACTATCTCCTCATTTTGTTTTGCCTCATATTGTAATTGCTCTATTTGGCGGTAATATTGCAAATTCACATATTGCGGATTAAACATTTGATTATAAAAAGTATTCATATTTCATCTCCATATTAAAAATCATCGTTTTCTTCTAACCATATATCAGTATCGGTTTTTTCACCAAATAACCTTTTTACATCATCAGAATTTGCAGGATATCCGAGATTAGTACGCTTGCTCCCGATTTTTTCTTGCATTGTCTTAGCAAAACTATATATAATGTTCGCCATATCCTTGATTTCTTGCATGTCCAAAGGAAAGTCATCAATAGCCTTTTGATTGAACAAATAATAGTCCTTATCATTATGAGCATAGGTTTTTCTTCTTCGCTCTGTAATATTTTTTATTAGAGAATTGTATTGACCTAATGCTTTTTTGAAGTTTTTACAATATTCTGCAATATCAAAAGACGCATCAAAATATCCTTGGTTTTGTAAACACATATTTCTAATTTGATATATGGATAGACCATCTTTTTGATCGAATAGTTTCGCTAACTCCATTGAATAGCGATAAATCAACGAGCTATGGGTTATATACATAAAATTTTGAGCTCGTTTGATTTTTACCTTGTCAATGGTTTTGATGGCGTCTAATGAATCAATAGCTAACCATACCCACACCATTTGAAGATGTAGGCCATCAATAATTTCTGTTAATTTATCTTTCGTGATATGCTCTTGCAATTGCTGTTACCACCTTTATTTAACCAACTCCTGATACATCTTCATTAACTCCGCGACACATTCGGATTCGGTATTGAGTTTGCCCCAGAAACCATAGGCACGCATAACGGCTTTATCATTCTCTTGGTGTGCTTTGCGCAGTTCGGGTGGCATAGCAACTTCGTCATACAAATCTGCGAGAGAACAATCGGGATACTTTGCTCTTGAATCAAGAATTGCTTGAGCCGTTTTCTCAATAACTGCTTTTTGCTCATCGGTAGGAGTCGGCCAGGGGAAATTATTGTATACGATATTAACCGAATATCTATAACGCATTTCTAATCTTCCACAAACCGCACGCATCCAAGCCATATGAACATTAGAAGTCAAAACGCCAAAATGATAAATTGTTGCATCCGGTACAAATGATGCAGCATTACTTGCTATTACGTTTTTATCAAGATATCCTATTGGTACATAACGTCTATTCTCGGAAGATGTTGCAGGTATCATTAGGAAATCAGAGTTAGGTTGCTTAATTTCCATAAAACGAGTAGGATATGCTGCATATTCACGTGTTGCCGCTTTGACACTGGCTTCTCTAAACTCACGCACTTTTTCGACTCTTTCCATCACATGCGGCAAAGAGCGAAGGTCTTTTGGAGAGGCATTTAACAACCATAGACACCAACGAGTATGACCATTTATAAAATCGTCTGAACCCATAAAAGGTCTAAAATAGAGATCGGCATTAGGTTCTATTGCCAAGAATTCTTCCTTTTCTTGTTCAGTGAAAATCAGATTACCACCCTCAACGGGTTTTCCGCCACTACTCATAGCGGGAACATCTGCTAGGGGTTTTGTTCTGCTTTCTACAAATACATCGGGTGCTTCTATAAGGTAAGCATTGATATTTTTAACGAGTTGCATTCTTTCAGAAGAATATAACTGCTTTTCACGTGGGTTATAGGCGGTACTAAATCCAACTATTACACAGTGAACGTGCGCTTTAACACTTGCCTCACTATCCCAACGGAATGTGCGGTGAGCAAAGTCAATATGAATATTAAAACGGTCGTATAGTGGTTTCCATACAGCAGCCACCTGTTCACCTTGTGTAATAGAATTGGTCGATACAAACGCAACACGGATATTTGTGTTTGCAATCATTTGGGCAGCTTTAAAATACCAACCAGCAACATAGTCAATCTTTCCGGCAGTTTTATAAGGTTTGCCTTTTTCATCCACATAAATTGAGAGAATATCCTGTTTTTGCTCTGTTGTCTGTAACGAATAACCAACAAAAGGCGGATTGCCCATAATGTAGTTTAGTTTGTTCTTAGGCACAACGGTTTCCCAGTCGATGCGCAATGCGTTGCCTTCTACAATATTGGCATAGGATTTGAGAGGTAGGAAATCGAGGTTAATGTGTGCAATAACCTCTGTTTCCTTCATCATTTGGCTTTCGGCAATCCAAAGGGCAGTTTTAGCAACGGTAACAGCAAAATCATTTATTTCAATACCATAAAATCGACCGATGGAAACCTTGATGATGCCTGTAAAATCAAGGAGCATCTGTCCTTGCGTAATAACCTCAATAGCCTCGTTCTCCAAACGGCGCAGCGAGATATAGGTTTCGGTCAAAAAATTGCCCGAGCCGCAAGCAGGATCAAAGAAGGTAAGACTTCCGAGCTTTTCACGGAAAGCATTGATTTTTGTTTCTCTTGTTTTGGCAACCTTTATAGCCTTGATTTCTTCCAATTCTTCACGCAGTTCATCAAGGAATAGCGGGTCGATAACTTTATGTATGTTTTCGATAGAGGTATAGTGCATACCACCGCTACGGCGAGTTTCGGGGTTCAAGGTGCTTTCGAAAACTGCACCGAAGATTGTGGGGCTGATATCACTCCAGTCAAAGTCCTCACTTGCATTACGGAGGAGCAAATCACGTATTTCATCGTTCATTTGCGGGATTTCAATATTTTCATCTGCGAACAAACCGCCGTTTACATACGGGAAGGAGCTCAGCTGCTCGTCCTCATACGGATCGCGGTCTTCGGGTTTCGTGTCAAGAATTTTGAACAGCTCAATCAAAGCCTTTCGCATATCACGGGCAGAGAAAGACTTAATATAATTATGGAATTTGGAGTGTCCACCGAATATACCGGCATCTTCTGCATAGAGGCAGAACACAAGGCGAACAATGAGTTTATTAAGGCTTTTAAGAGATTCCTCATTTTCGGGGTCGTGATACTGCTTTAATATTTCATCATACAGTATGCCGACCAAGTTACCTGCCTGAATGGAAACTTCCATCTCGCGACGAATATTATCATCACCTGTGTCCACAAGGAACATGAGACGGTAATACTCTTTGGCAAGGTCTTTAACGAAGATCTGCTCGGGTTCGCCATTCGGCTTCTCCATATCATAAACGAGGAATTCTTCAAAGTTACAGGTGATAATCCAACGAGGACGCTGCGAATACGGCAGAACAGCAGAATAACGCTGTGCCTGTTGGAAGGGGGTTAGCAAGGTGCCGTCCGACTGTTTGATGGGCTTTCGAAGGTCCTTGTTGCGACCTTTTTGCTCAATGAGTACATGAGTTGCCGGGATAAATCCGTCAATAAAGCTTGTGTGGTCAAGGCGCACTTGTTCCTCAAAGGTAATAAACTTTTCGGGTGCTTCTACGCCCAGAACATCACGAAGAAGCGAGAGCCAAAACGGTTGGCTTTCGCCCTTTTCATATCCTCTGTCTTTCCAATATTCAGCAAAGGCTTTCGCCGCTGCTCGACGTTCTGTATCTTTCATAGTTTAATCCTCACACTTCAATTACTATGGTTGTATAAATTTTTAATTTCATCAAGAGTCATTTTACCATAGATGACTCTATTGAGCTTATTTTCTTTTTCTATCAAATATTTTTCCCTAACAGCAACGAAGTCATTTCTCGCCTGTGTTAGTATATCAATATCCTCTTTGTAGCTTTGTGTCGGATTCGTTCTGCCCTTTTCGACCAAATCTTTTGCGGCAGAATAGTATTTTGCAATAGCAAGTTTAAAAGGGCTTTCATCTTTAATAATAAATTGGGGGTCTATTCTTAATTCACGAGATAAAGCAAAAAAACTATCATCCATACGCTTTTCTGCGGTTGCCATTCCAGATTGTATTGCTATAGTCGGTACAGCAGCGGTTGTAGAATTGGCATATATCGTTGATAATACTTGTGGATCACATGCGTATGAAAATTCATCAAATGCTATTTTAAGTCTTAAAAGGTTCTGTGATTCATTCTCGATAATCTTGCTAATAACAGTTAATTCATTTGCTTGAATTGTCAATCTTTCAAGCCTTTCTTGAGACTTATCATTTTCTTCCTTAATAATTCTATTTTGCCAGACGGCAACAGCAGCTAAAGCAACGGTTCCAAAGTATGCCATATAGCCATACCAAAACTCCGGATTGTCAAAAATATTGATTTTAAAAATTAAATAAACTGTACTTAATGCTATAAAAGGCAATGCCAAGAAAAATAACGATAAAATTGCAATTAATGATTTTTTCATTGATAACTGTCCTTATATTTGATTTAATTCTTGTCGTAGATTATACGGAAATAATCTAAATAATTTTTAAACGTGTCCTGTGCGGAAAGGCAGGTGTCGGTAAGGTAACCCTTTTCCTGATTCCATTCTTTTAGACCGCGATAGTAGAACATTTTTATTTTATCTTCGATAATAAACGGGACGATACCGTGTTTGAGGCACTCTTTAAACATAATGAGTCTGCCGACACGGCCGTTACCGTCTTGGAACGGATGGATACGCTCAAACTGCACGTGAAACTCAATAATATCTTCGAGAGTCACATTTTCTTTGCCGTTATAACGGCTGAGCAGTTTTTTCATTTCCGCAGATACATCTTCGGGTAGGGTGGTTTCCATACCACCGACCTCATTAGGCAATTTTTTATAATCACCAACGGCAAACCAATCTTTTCTAGCATCGCTTGTTCCGGTCTTGAGAATAAAATGCAAGTGTTTTATAAACTTTTCGCTCAGCTGCGATTTTGCATTTTCAATAATTTTATCAATACAGTGGAAGTGGGTAGCTGTTTCGATAATATCGTCAACACGAACTCCTTCCTCGGTTAATCCAATGGTATTGGTTTCAAAGATATAGCGTGTCTGATCGTGGGTGAGGCGACTGCCTTCGATATGATTGGAGTTGTAGGTCAGTTCAATTTGTATTTTGTGATAAATTCCGCCGTGGGTCTGACTGCGCTTTTCCTCTTTCAAAATATCAAGCAACGTCTGAGGTGCAGACTTGCTTTTATTACTTCTTTCGGGCTTCTCAGCATTTTCGGGTATGTTCCAAGTTTTGCCTGTAAGGAAAGCCCCGGGGACACGACCTGTAGAGCAATAATTACGAACGCTACGCTCAGATGTGTTCCAAAGCAAAGCAACTTCTTTAACAGATAGATATCTCATATTCCCACCTCCAAACTTATTATTAGTATACTACGTTATCGGCAAAATGTCAACGCCGTTATACCGCGTGCGGCATATATTTTTGCCGATAACGGCAGTTTTATACAAAAAAACCGACCAGCAAAATACTGATCGGTTTTTGTTTTATAAAAATTAAACTTTAAATCCCAAGAAGCACGGTTGCAATTTTGAAATAGATAAGCAGCGAAACGGCGTCAACAATAGTTGTAATAAAGGGACTGGCCATTACCGCAGGGTCGGCGCCGAGCTTTTCGGCCAAAAGGGGAAGAGCGCAACCGATTATTTTTGCTATGATAACAGTAAGAAGTAGGGTAAGGCTGACAACTAAAGCAATCATAACAGTAACCTCTTCGCCGAAAATAAGGTTATCAATTAAAAAGATTTTGCCGAAATTAACAACGGCTAAAACAACGCCGCAAACAAGCGAAACACGGAATTCTTTAAAAATAATTCTGAATATATTTTTAAACTCAATATCGCCGAGGGCAAGGCTTCGAATAACCGTAACTGAGGACTGACTACCCGAATTACCGCCCGAATTCATAAGCATTGGAATAAAGGAGGTAAGAATTATTGAGCTTGCAAGTGCCGATTCAAAAGAATTTATAATAAGACCTGTAAAGGTTGAAGAAATCATTAGTATTAAAAGCCAAGGAATTCTGTTTTTAAAGATTTCAAAAACACCCGTTTTAAGATAGGGCTTGTCGCCGGGCGAAATAGCCGCCATCTTCTCAATATCCTCGGTGGTTTCTTCCTCAATAACGTCTAAAATGTCGTCGATGGTAATAATACCAACAAGACGGTTTTCGGTGTCAACAACCGGCAAAACGGTAAGGTCATATTTTTGGCAGGTGTCGGCCGCGTCTTCTCTATCATCGTGGGTAAAAGCAGAGATTACGTTGGTTTCCATAATGTTGCCAATAATTTCTTCACCATCGGCAAGTAAAAGGTCCTTAACGGTTATAACGCCTTGAAGGCGGCGTCTGGAGTCGACAACAAAACAGGTGTAAATAGTAATCTTATCGGGGCCGTGCTTTCTGATATAGGCAATAGCCTCTTCAACCGTCATACTGGATTTAAGCGCTACAAACTCGGTGGTTATAAGGCTACCAGCGCTATTTTCAGGGAAGTTTAAAATTTGGTTAATAGTTTTTCTGTCGGAAGGGGAAACCGATTTTAAGATTCGCCTTACAACGTTTGCCGGCATTTCTTCCAAAATCTCGGTAACATCGTCGATGTAAAGCTCGTCGATAACGCCTTTAAGCTCGGTGTCGGTAAAAACCTTAATAAGAGCCTGCCTTGTGTCAGGGTCCATATACGAAAATGCCTCGGCCGCCGCTTCTTTACCCAAAAGCCTAAATATAACTATAGCCTCAGCCGCCGTTGCTTCGTCAATAAGCTCGGCTATATCAACCGTGTTCATATCCGCAAACATTTGCTTTAGAGTTACAAACTTTTTATTTTCAATAAGCTCTGCAATTTCTTTGTAATTTTCTATTGACATAAAAAAAGCCTCCTTTTTAAAGGCGGCAAAAATTACACATTATAATAAGGGAAGGAAAAACTACCCCTCAAACAATGAGAAACAAAGACCGCCTATTACCTTGTAAGATGTAAAAACTCGCCCGGGATAACTACTGTCGCAGTCCATGCTCTCACCTCTTTTAAAAATTCTCAAAAAACAGTATATAAAAAGTATAGCACCAATATTTTATTTTTGCAAGAAAAATTTTAAAATAGTAAAAATAGTGCTTGACTTTTCGGTGCATAAGTAGTATAATGCTAAAGCCGCGTAATGTAGGCTTATTTTAAGTGTGTCTAAAAACACCGCCCACGTTAGCGAGACTTATATTAAGGCAGGTGCCACAAAATGTACGCTATTATTGAGACCGGCGGAAAACAGTACCGTGTACAAAACGGTGATGTTATCTACATCGAAAAACTCGGTGTCGCTGAAGAAGAGACAGTTACTTTTGACAAGGTTATTGCTATGGCTCCCGACAAGGGCGCTTTCAAGGTTGGCAAACCTTACGTTAAAAACGCTGTTGTTACCGGTAAAGTTCTTAAGAACGGTAAGGGTAAGAAAATTACAGTTTTCACCTACAAACCGAAGAAGAGCAGTTCCCGTAAAATGGGCCACAGACAGCCCTATACCAAGGTACAAATTGAGAATATCGAAATCGTAAAAGCTACAGCAGCTAAAGAAGAAAAGTAAAAATGACTAAGGTCAGCTTTTATTTTGAAGGTGAGCTTTTAATAGGTTTTGGTATCAACGGCCATTCCACAAAAGACGCTAGCGACGAAGAGGGTAGGTTAGTTTGCTCGGCAGTTTCTTCTGCAGCCTTTATGGCGGCAAATACGATTACTGAAATCGTAGGCGCTAAGGCAGAGATTAGCGTTTCGGATGGTGAGATGCTACTTAAGGTAAAAAACGAGTTTGAAGGTTCTCTCCCCATTCTTTCGGGGTTTATGTTACACATAACTGAACTTTCAAAGCAATATCCAGATTATATTGTATTAACTACGGAGGTGTAATTCATGTTACAGGTAAATATTCAGCTTTTTGCACATAAAAAAGGTGTAGGTTCTACCAAGAACGGTCGTGACAGTGAGTCTAAACGACTTGGTGTTAAACGTGCAGACGGTCAGTTTGTTTTGGCCGGCAATATTCTTGTTCGTCAAAGAGGTACCCATATTCATCCGGGTGAAAATGTTGGAAAGGGCTCTGATGATACCCTTTTCGCACTTAAAGACGGTAAGGTTAAATTTGAACGTATGGGTCGTGACCGCAAAAAGGTTAGTATCCAGGTTGCCGAATAAGTTGCTTAGCCCCGGTTTTGCCGGGGCATTTTTTGTCTAGTATTTATTTTTGTGCCAAGCGTTTGGCAGAAAGGTATTTTTATGTTTGTTGATATAGCGAAGATTTATTTAAAAGCGGGTGACGGCGGAAATGGTGCCGTTTCGTTTCATAGAGAAAAATATGTTGCAGCGGGTGGCCCTGACGGGGGTGACGGTGGCAGAGGTGGTAATATCGTTTTGGTCGCTGACACAAACCTTTCCACCCTTGCCGACTTTAGATATAAAAGAAAATATATTGCCGAGAATGGTGCGAACGGTGGGGCAAACCGCTGTGCAGGTAAAAAAGGTAATGATTTAATTATAAGGGTGCCAAAAGGCACCTTGGTTAAGGATGCCGAAACGGGCAGAATTATGGCAGATATTTCTGATGACGAGCCTACAGTTTTGCTTAAAGGCGGCAAAGGCGGTTGGGGCAACACTCATTTTGCTACCTCAACACGTCAGGTTCCCCGTTTTTCTAAAAACGGTATACCCGGTCAGTCGGCCGAGGTTGTTTTAGAGTTAAAGCTTTTGGCAGATGTGGGGCTTGTTGGCTTCCCCAATGTTGGAAAATCAACACTTGTTTCGGTTGTAAGCGAGGCAAAGCCGAAAATTGCTAACTACCATTTTACAACCCTTACACCTGTTTTAGGTGTTGTAAAAATGGGTGAAGGCTCTTCCTTTGTTATGGCCGACATACCCGGTCTTATTGAGGGCGCAGGTAGCGGCGCGGGTCTTGGTCACGAATTTTTGCGACACGTTGACCGTTGTCGACTTCTTTTGCACGTGCTTGATATTTCGGGTAGCGAGGGCAGAGACCCTATAGAAGATTTTGATAGAATAAATGCAGAGCTTGAGGTTTTTAGTGAAGAGCTTTCAAAAAGACCTATGATAGTTGTTGCCAATAAATGTGACCTTATAGAAGAGGAAAAGGTAGAGGAGTATAGACAGTATTTCGAAGAAAAAGGATATGCTTTCTTTCCGATTATGGCGGCTATTGCCGAGGGCACAAAAGAGCTTATAAACTTCACCGCAAGTGAACTTGCAAAACTTCCCCCCTTAAAAATTTATGAGGTAGAGCCTGAACCGGTAGAGGACTTTTCAAAACCGACGGACAGAAAATTCACCCTTCGAAAAGAGGGCGACGTTTATATTATCGAGGCCGAGTGGCTTCTTAAGATACTTGAAACTGTGGACCCAGAGGACTATGAGTCACTTCAGTATTTCCAAAGGGTTTTACAAAATACAGGTATTGTTGATGCACTTATTAAAGCCGGTGTTACCGACGGAGATACAGTAAGCGTTTATGATATTGAATTTGATTATGTTTCTTAAAAACAAATGGGGCTAAGGTAAAAAATGGATAACGTAAAGCTTTTAAGCGGTGGAAATTTAGCCTTTGTGGGCGACGCAGTGTACGGTCTTTTAGTTCGCGAAAAAATTTCGCAAATTAGCCGACCTTTAGGGGAATTACACAGCATATCAGTTGAATATGTTAACGCCAATGCACAGGCTGAAGCCTTTGAAATAATAAAGGAAGAATTAACCGAAGAGGAAACGACCGCTTTCAAACACGGAAGAAATTTGCATACAAATAATGTACCTAAAAATTCAAGTGTTGGCGCCTATCATACCGCAACAGGACTTGAAGCGCTTTTTGGCTTTTTGTACCTTTCAGGTAAGACTGAAAGAATGTACGAGCTTTTTGACTTGATTTGGGAAAGATATAATTAAGATAAAGAGTAAATAAGGAAAAATACTATTTTCAAATGTGTTTTTAAAAAAGAAAGGGTGAAAATCGGTGCTTAAAATAAAAGAAGAACTTAAAAATTCTTCGCCGAAGGATTTGTTTTTCGATTTGATTTTTTTCATCGTTGGCGCGGCAGTATTTTCTTTTGGCTTTGTTTATTTTATTGACCCTCATAAAATTTCTCCCGGTGGGATGACGGGTATTGCAGCGGTTATAAGCTATCTATTTGAATTTATACCAACCGGTGTTGCCCTTTTTATTCTTAATGTTCCTATTATAGTTTTAGGGTTTATAAAAATTGGTGGAAAGTTTATTATTAAAACCCTTTTTGTTACTGTTTTAACATCGGTAACGATTGATTTTTTTGAAAGCGTATTACCCGTTTATGAAGGGGAAAGATTACTTGCCGCGCTTTTTGGCGGAGTTTTGGTTGGCATCGGCCTTGCTCTTGTAATGCTTCGCGGTGGCACAACGGGCGGCACTGATGTTTTGGCAAAGGTTTTCAGGACAAAATTCCCTTACTTTTCGATGGGAAGAATGGTACTGATTCTTGACGGCGTGGTGGTTGTAATTTCCGCTATAGTTTATAAGGATTTAGAAACCGCTTTATATTCGGTAGTTGCGCTTTTCACATCTGCAAAAATGCTTGACGCACTTTTATACGGCTCAGATATAGGAAAGTTTCTTTTTATTGTTACCAACAAGGCCGAAGAGGTTTCGAATGCGCTTTTTGCGGCAACCGACAGAGGTGTTACAATTTTACCCGCAAAGGGCGGTTATAAAAAAGAGGATAGAGAACTGCTTCTTTGCGCCCTTAGAAACCAAGAGGTAGACAAAGCAATTAAAACCGTGAAGAAAACCGACCCTGAAGCCTTTACGGTGGTTACCGTTACGGGTGGCGTTTTTGGTGAAGGCTTTGAAAAGAAATATGATATGTAGTTTTTTAAAAAAGAAAGAAGGGCGAAAACCCTTCTTTCTTTAACCAAAACGTTTAAATCTACCCGAAAAATGGGGTTAGAATTACTTGCTGTTCTTTTCGTTTTTACAGTCCTTTTTGTTTTCTGACTGCTTGTCGTTTTTATTTTGCATATCATTTTCTTTTTTATTAGAGTTGTTCTTGTAGTTTTTGTTTTCCATGAAATTCACCACCTTTGCAACAATAGTTTTGCCTAAACAAACAAGTATATACTAAAAGGAGGCAGGGAAAAGTGAACCAAAAATTTAAGCAAAATTTTATAGAGCTTTTTAGAATAAGCGAAAAAGAGTTCGATGAAATTTACTCTGCCCCAAGCTTTAGAGGCATTAGAATAAACAGTTTGAAATCAAATTTTGAAACAGTTCAAAAAAGTTTGGATTTTCCCCTTACAAAAACAAAATTTCATAAAGACGGGTATTATATACCTTTTGATTTTAAAGGGATAGGAAACTCACCGCTTCACCATGGGGGCGCATTTTATGTGCAAGAGCCTTCGGCGTCATCGGTGCTCTCGGTTTTAGATGTTCAAAAGGGGCAAAAGGTGTTAGACCTTTGCGCCGCGCCGGGCGGAAAATCTACCGGTATTGGTGCCGACCTTTCGGGAGAAGGAATTTTATGGTCTAATGAGTATGTTAGAAAAAGAGCAACCGCGCTTCTTTCAAACATTGAAAGAATGGGTATACATAACGCTTCGGTTTCTTCTCTTTCGGCAGATTATTTGTGCACCGCATTAGAAGGATTTTTCGATATAGTTTTGGTTGATGCCCCTTGCTCAGGCGAAGGAATGTGGCGGCATAACGATTTGGTCGAAGAGCAGTGGAGTGAGGAGTATGTAAAGGAATGTGCCGAAAGGCAGTTTGAAATTTTATCTTCTGCCGCAAAAGCCGTTAAATCGGGCGGAAGGCTTGTTTACAGCACATGTACCTTTAATTTAGAAGAAAACGAAAAAACTGTTTTTAGGTTTTTAAAAAGCTTTAAAAACTTTTCTCTTAAAAAAATTACAAATGATTTTGGTAGAGGCGGCCTTTTAGGAGAGAAGGAAATTGACGAAAAGGTTAAAAGAATTTGCCCTAAAGACCTAGGCGAAGGACATTTTATTGCCCTTTTTGAAAGGGAGAATGATGGTAACTTCTTTTGCGGCGAAACTGTAAAAGAAAATATTGGAAAAACTGACAAAAAGCTGGTAGAGGAATTTTTAAAGGAAAACTTCGATTTTGTTCCGAGCGGAGTTTTTGTAGAAAAAAACGGATTTGTTTACCTTGTACCAAAGGATATGCCGCAAATAAAAGGCGACATTTTAAGGCAGGGGCTTTTTGTAGGCGAAATCAGAAAGCAAAGGCTTATACCTGAGCATAGCCTTTTTTCTGCGGCGGCAGTGAAGCCGAAAAGGGTTTTAAATCTCGACTTTGACGATAAACGAGTTGTTGACTATTTAAAGGGCCTTGAAATTTCGGCAGAAAATTTTGAAAATGGATATACGGCAGTTTTTTTGGAGGGCGCACCGCTTGGCTTTGGAAAGGTTTCGGGCGGAAAGCTTAAAAACAAATATCCAAAGGGGCTAAGGCTTGTATAGTTTTAGTGTCTTTACAAACCGAAAAATTTTTGATATACTAATCATACCTTTAAAAATAAAATTAAACTTCAAATCTAGAAAGGAGGAGTCTTGTGGAATTTCGTATAAAACCTGAAAAGCTTGGTACGGCATTTATGCTTCCGTCCGAGATAGTTGATAAAAACATTAAACTTGCAGGGGCTTTGCAGCTTAAGGTTGTGCTTTATGCATACCGCCATATTGCAGATGGTTTTACACCTGAAGAAATAAGCGAGGCTCTTTTAGTTTCTAAGGAAGATGTAATAGATGCACTTTTGTTTTGGTGCGAATTGGGAGTTTTGGAGAGGGACAACCCTGCACCCACAAATAAGCCTACAGCAAAAGAAATTTTGCCGCCACCGCCAAAGGCCGTAAAGCCAACAAGGGGCGAGGTTGCAAGACGAGGGCTTGAATCGAAAGAGGTAGCTTTCCTTTTAAGTGAGGCGCAAATAAAGTTTGGCAGAACTCTAAAGCAAAGCGAAAGCTCGGTTTTGGTTTGGCTTCACGACGATTTAGGTCTTAGCGCCGCAGTTATTTTAATGGTAATTGAGTATGCTCGTCAGGCGGGCAAGTGTAACGTTGGGTATATTGAAAAGGTTGGCAAAAATTGGGCCGAAAGCGGCGTTGACTCTATTATGGCGGCCGAAAATAAGATACACGAGCTTGGTAACGAGCGCCTTTGTTGGAATTTTATGCGCTCGGCATTTGGCCTTGATATGCGCGCCCCAAGTGAAAGCGAAGCAAAACTCGCAAACCTTACCGTAGGCGAGTGGAAGATGGAAAAGGCTCTTCTAAAAAAGGCTTACGATATATGTATTGACCAAATAGGAAAATATAAAGCGTCATATATTAAAACCATTTTAACCGCGTGGCATAAAAAAGGCATTTTCACAGTAAAGGACTTAGAGGAAAATGCCGTAAGGGAAGAACCCAAAAAGAAGAAAAACAGTTACGAAACCTATGATATTTCAAAACTTAGTGAAATGATTAACGGAGACTGATTATGGGATATAATAAAAAGTTTTTAGCCGTCGCCTTGGCCGAGGTAAAGGAAAAGGGCGAAAAAGCGCGTCGACTTTATGATTTAAAGCTAACTGAAGTAAAAAAACAGGTTCCCCGTCTTACCGAAATTGATGCAGAGCTTATGAAAATAGGTCCAATGCTTGGAATTTCGGCCCTTGGCGGTTATGAAGATAGAGTTAAATCTTTAAAGGAAAAATCTTCTGCACTTGCAAAGGAAAAGGAACTATTGCTCAGCGCTTCGGGAGTAGGGAAATTTAGTCCTTGTTGTGAAAAGTGCAACGATACCGGTTATGTTGGAACAAATCTTTGTGAGTGTGTAATTAAAAAAGCCAAGGAGCTTTCATTCAAGGCTCTTTCGGAGGAAATGCCAATAGCCGAAAGCCGTTTTGACAATTTCGACCTTAAATATTATAAGGGCGAGGAAAGAGCGGTTATGGAAAAGATTTTGGCATTTTGCGTTAAATATGCAGAAAATCTTTCTGCTTCGTCGCAAAGCCTTCTCTTTTTCGGGGGAACGGGACTTGGCAAAACCCACCTTTCACTCGCTATTGCCTTTGCGGCAACCGAAAAGGGAATGGGCGTTGTTTATTCGCCGGTGCAAAACCTTTTACATAAGCTTGAAAAGGAGCATTTTTCGTACAGTTCAGAGACCCCTCTTTTAGACGATGCCTTGGAGTGCGATTTGCTGATTTTAGATGATTTGGGCGCTGAGTTTTCCACAAGCTTTACGGGTGCGCTTATATATAACATAATAAATACCCGAATTCTTTCGGGAAAACCTACAATTATAAGCACAAACCTTGTTCCTGAAGAAATTGGCGAAAGGTACACACCAAGGGTTGCTTCGAGAATTTTTGGCTGCTACAACCTTAAACAGTTTAAGGGCGCAGATGTAAGACAACAAAAACGTCTTGAAGAGCTTGGCAAATTAGACTAAAAGGGAAAGATATAAATGACTGAGGAAAAGATAAAAAGAATAAATGAGCTTGCCAGAAAGAAAAAGGCAGAGGGCCTTACAGATGAGGAGCTGACCGAACAGGCAGAGCTTAGAAAAGAGTATATAGAAAGCTATAAAAGAAGCCTTATTGCCCAGCTTGAAAACACTTATATTGTTGATGAAAAGGGAAACAAAACCCCTCTTTCTGCAAGAAATAAGGACAAAAGGCTTAATTAGTAGCTTTTTTCGCGGTAAAACCGAAAAAAAGGTTGATTTTTTCGGTAGGCTATGTTATAATGCAAACAGTTAAGATGTGTAGTGTCAAAGAGTGGGGCGACCCGCTCTTTACTTTTTGTTTGAAGGGAGAAAAGAAAAATGGCAGGTAACCGCACTACCAACCGCGTTATGGAGCTTGTTAAAAAGCCTATTGAAGATTTAGGTTTAATGCTTTGGGACGTAAGGTTTTTAAAAGAAGGCGCTTCGTGGTATCTTCGTATTTTTATCGATAAAGAGGGTGGCGTTTCAATAGATGATTGTACCAACGTTTCTCACGCTATTGACCCCATTTTAGACGAAGCCGACCCTATTGACGCTTCTTATTATCTTGAGGTTTGCTCTCCAGGCATAGAAAGGGAGCTTAGAAGCGAGGAGCATTTTGTAAGGTTTATTGGAAGCGAGATAACCGTAACCCTTTATAAAGCGACCCTTGGAACAAAAACATTTACAGGTATTTTAAAAGCCTATAAAGACGGTCCTGTTATTTTAGTGGACAATACTGAATATGCATTTAACGCATCAGATGTTGCAAAAGCGCATCTTTGCGACGAATAATATAAATAATATACTTGGAGGTATTTTGGAAAAATGAGTAAGGATACAAAAGAATTTTTTGCTGCTTTATTGCAAATGGAAGAAGAAAAGGGTATAAACGCCGAAGCCCTTGCTGAAAAAATTTCGGCAGCAATTATCACCACCGTTAAAAAGGAATATGGCGGTAGGGATATAGTTTTTTGCGATATTAACCTTGAAAAGCAAAAGCTTAAGGTTTATGTGCGTAAAACAGTTGTAGAGGAAATTGAAGACGTATATTCTGAAATCACTGTAGAACAGGCAAAAACTTATAAAAAGAGCGCTTCTTTGGGTGATACTGTTGATATTAAGCTTGACACCAAAAACTTTGGTAGAATTATGGCTCAAACCTGCAAGCACGTTATCCGTCAGGGTATTAAAGAGGCAGAAAAGGGTCAAACTCTTGCCGAGTTCCAGAGCAAAAACCACGAGCTTGTTACCGCTATTGTTGAAAGGGTTGACCTTAAAACAGGTAACGCAACAGTTAATATTGGCCGTGGCGAAGCAGTTTTGCTTAAGGGCGAACAGGTTCCCGACGAGGTTCTTCGAGAGGGCGACCATATAAAAGTATACATTGTTGATGTTAAGGAAACCGAAAAGGGCCCCAAGGCAATTATTTCCCGTACACACCCCGGTCTTGTTAAACGTCTTTTTGAAACAAATGTACCCGAAATTTTTGATGGTACTATTGAAATTAAGGCGGTTTCTCGTCAGGCGGGCGCCAAGAGTAAGCTTGCCGTTTATAGCGCAAATGAAGAAATTGATGCAGTTGGCGCGTGTATTGGTCAACGTGGTGTTCGCGTTAACCAAATTGTTGATGAACTTGCAGGCGAGAAGATTGAAATCGTTAAATATTCCGAAGACCCGGTTTTGTTTATTTCTGAAGCACTTTCTCCCGCAAAGGTTTTGTCGGTTGAAATTTTAAGCGAAGACCCCAAGGCTTGTAAAGTAACCGTTCCCGATTCGCAGCTTTCTCTTGCAATCGGCAACAAGGGTCAAAACGTTCGCTTGGCCGCAAGGCTTACCGGTTGGAAAATTGATATTCGACCCGAAAGCGGATATTACGGAGAAGACGACTAAAAACTAAATTTATAAAAAAGTATTAAGGGGGGTAGGCAAAATGAAAAAAGAGCCACTCAGACAGTGTATAGGGTGTATGGAAATGAAGGCAAAGAAAGAGCTTATACGCGTTGTTAAAAGTAAGGAAGGCGAAATTTCGCTTGATACAACAGGCAAGAAAAATGGAAGAGGCGCCTACCTTTGTAAAAATAAGGAATGTTTTTTAAAGGCGGTAAAGGCAAAAAAACTTAACCGCGCCTTTAGTACCGAAATACCAAGCGAGGTTATTTCTTCTTTAGAAAAGGAGATGGACTCGGTTGAATGAAAAAATACTGACCTTGTTAGGCTTTTGCCGTAAGGCAGGGAAACTTACTGTTGGAACAATGCGGGTTACAGAGCTTATTCAAAAGAAAAACAGTCTTGTAATAGTCGCAAGTGACATTTCGCAGAAAACCGAAAAAGAACTTAGCTTTTTTGCCGCAAAGAAAAATGGTAAGGTTTTGAGAATTCCTTTTGATACCGAAACAGTTTCAAAGGCAATAGGTATCAAAGCAGGGGTGGTTGCCACCACTGACGAAGGCTTTGTTAAAGCCATTTTAGAGGGAGGAAATTAAGTATGGAAATTAAGTACCGTATTAGTGATTTAGCAAAAGACTTTGCTTTGTCATCTAAGGATATTATAGCAATTTTAGAGCCGATTTCGGCAGAACCAAAGAAGAGCTCGCAGTCTCTTCTTGAAAACGAGCTTGACTTTATTTTTAACACGCTCTCAAAAAAGCATGAGGTAAAGAGCTTCGACGAATATTTCGCTATTGGTAACGAAATGCGTCAAAGAGCGGAAAAAGAGCGTGAGAACGAGCTAAAGAAATTAGAACAAATTAAGAAAGAGGCGGCGGCAGAGCGCCAAAAACGTATGGGCGCAGAGGCAAAGACTGCCAACATTCAAAAAGAACAGCCTAAAGCAGAGCCTAAAAAAGAGGCTCCCAAGGCAAAAGCCGAGCCTGCTCCTAAAAAGGTAGAGCCAAAGGTAGAGGAAAAACCTGTACCAAAGGCAAAAGAGGCACCTAAAAAGGCTCCAAAGCAAAAAGATTCGGTTAAGGAAACCCTTACTCCGCCTACTCCTGCATCCGACCCGATTATTATTCCGCCTCAACCCAAAAAGGAAAAGGTTGGCGGACCTCAGCCTAATCGCGGTCCTGCTCAAATTCGCCGTGTTGATACAAGGGCAAACAACCTAGACCTTGAAAAATATAACGAAAAGTACGAGTCTATTGCCCCCGCAAACACAATGCGCGATAATATGCAAAGAAAACAAAAAATCAAGCAAAAATCTCAAGATTATCGTCGTCCTTCGGGCGCAAAGAGGGAAACCGAGGCCGATAAGCTTCGCAGAATGCAGCTTGAACGCATAAAGAAAACTCCTATAACCGTTACTGTTGGCGAAGAAATTACAGTAGGCGAGCTTGCCGCTGCAATGAAGAAAACTGCCGCAGAGGTTATTAAGGTTTTAATGAAGCTTGGCGTTATGGCAAGTGTTACACAAACAATTGACTATGATACTGCAGAGATTGTTGTTTTAGAAATGGGCTGCAAAATCAAAAAGGCAGTTGTTGTTACAATTGAAGAAAAAATTATGGACGACACCGAGGATACGGCAGAGAATCTAAAGGAAAGAAGTCCTATCGTTGTTGTTATGGGTCACGTTGACCACGGTAAGACATCGCTTTTGGACGCTATTCGTAATGCCAAGGTTACCTCAACCGAGGCGGGTGGTATCACTCAGCATATCGGCGCATACAGGGTTAATCACGAAGGCCACGACATAACCTTCCTTGATACACCGGGACACGCTGCCTTTACTTCAATGCGTCAACGTGGCGCAATGGCAACCGATATTGCTATCTTGGTTGTTGCCGCCGATGATGGTATTATGCCACAAACTATTGAGGCAATTAACCACGCCAAAGCTGCAGAGGTTCAAATTATTGTGGCGATAAATAAAATGGATAAGCCTGAAGCTAATCCCGACAGGGTTAAGCAACAGCTCACCGAACACTCTTTGGTTCCTGAAGAGTGGGGCGGAGATATTATTTGCGTACCTGTTTCGGCTCATACCCACGAGGGTATTGATAAGCTTTTGGAAAATGTTCTTTTGGTTGCCGAAATGATGGAGCTTAAGGCAAATCCCGACCGCAGAGGTAAGGGCGTTGTTATTGAAGCGCGTCTTGATAAAGGTCGTGGCCCTGTTGCAACACTTTTGGTACAAAACGGTACACTAAAAGCGGGTGATATAATTGTTGCCGGCTCTTCTGTTGGTAGGGTTAGAAGCATGACAAACGAAAACGGCAAAGCCTTAAAAGAGGCAGGACCTGCCGTTCCTGTTGAAATCACAGGTCTTGCAGAGGTTCCCGCCGCAGGCGACGCATTCGATGCCGTTTCTGATGAACGTCTTGCCCGTCAGCTTGTTGAACAGAGAAAGCAAAAGGCAAAAGAAGAAGAGTTTAATTCCGCTAAAAAGGTTACTCTTGATAACCTCTTCTCGCATCTTGAAGAGGGCGAAATGAAGGAGCTTAATATTATTGTTAAGGCCGACGTTCAGGGCTCGGTTGAAGCGGTTAGAGAAAGCTTAGAGAAAATTTCTAACGAAGAGGTTAGAGTTAGGGTAATTCACGGTGGCGTTGGTGCAATAAATGAATCCGACGTTGTTTTGGCAGGTACTTCAAAGGCGATTATTGTAGGCTTTAACGTTCGCCCCGACGCTGTTGCTAAAGATTTGGCAGAGCGCGACGGTGTTGACATGCGTATGTATCGCGTTATCTATGACTGTATTGAAGAGATAACTGCCGCTATGAAGGGTATGTTGGCACCTAAATTCCGTGAAGTTAGCCTTGGACAAATTGAGGTTAGAGACACCTATAAAATTTCTAACGTTGGCACTATTGCGGGTTGTTACGTTACAAACGGTAAGGTAACAAGAAATGCCGAAATCCGCGTAGTTAGAGATGGTATAGTTCTTACCGAGGATAAAATCGCTTCACTTCGTCGATTTAAAGATGACGTTAAAGAGGTTGCTCAAGGTTATGAGTGCGGTATCGGTCTTGAGAAGTATAATGACGTTAAAGAGGGCGACATTTTCGAAGCCTTCATTATTGAGGAATATAGAGACTAGTTTTTAAGATGCGGCGCAGTAAAAAAGCGCCGCAGTAAAGAAAGGAAAAATAAATGGCAGATAAGAAAATCGGAAGAATAACTTCGGACGTTTTACTTGCTATGTCACAACTTCTTCGCGAGGTTAAGGACCCAAGGGTTAGTAAGCTTTTAAGTATAGTTAAGGTAGATGTTTCGGGCGACCTTTCTTACGCCACCTTTTATGTTAGTGCAATTGAGGGGTACGAAGCTACCAAAGAGTCGGTTAAGGGTCTTAAAAATGCCGCAGGGTATCTAAGAAGAGAGCTTGGAAGCCGTCTTAAGCTTCGTAAAGTTCCCGAGCTTCGCTTTATCGCAGATGATTCTATCTCAAAAAGCGCCGAGATTATGGATATTATCGGTTCATTTAAAAAAGGCGATGCCCAAAAGGGCGAAGAGTAGGTAAAGCCTATGGAAAAAAATAAAAATACTCTTTGCACTCTTGCGGAGGTTTGCAAGTTTCTAAAAGAAAACGACAATTTTTTAATTTTGACCCACTCTAGTCCCGACGGGGATACCTTGGGTTCGGCTTTTGCGCTTTTAATGATTTTACAAAAGCTTTCTAAAAAAGCCAAAGTCGTTTGTCCCGATGAAATTCCGGGTAAATATGGTTATTTTACAAATCTTACTGAGGGTAATTTAGAGGACAACGAGCAAACAATTATTGCGGTTGACGTTGCAGATAATAAGCTTTTAGGCAGTTTGAAAGAAAAGTATGGCGAAGTGGTGGACCTTGCAATAGACCACCATAGGTCTAACACCCTTTTCGCAAAGAAAACCTATCTTGATGCCGATGCAGCCGCAAACTGCGAATGTATTTATAATATAGCAAAAGAACTTTCTGTAGAAATCACAAAAGAACTTGCCCTTTGCCTATATACAGGCATTTCAACCGATACGGGATGTTTTCGTTTTTCAAATACAACGGCAAACACGCTTAGAATTGGCGCGGCGCTTATGGAAACGGGCATAGACACAGCCGAAATAAACCGCGTTATGTTTGAAACGAAAAGCAGGGTTAGAATTGAAACCGAAAAGGCCGCTTTAGAGGGTATGGAGTTTTTCTTTGAAGACAAATGCGCTCTTATTACCGTTACAAGACAAATGTACGAGCAAACCGGCGCAAAGGACGAAGACCTTGAGGGCATTACAACAATTCCCCGCAGTATTGAGGGGGTTTTGGCAGGTATAACCCTTAGAGAAAAGGAAGACGGCGGCTACAAAATCTCGGTTAGAACATATCCGCCTGTAGACGCTTCAAAAATTTGTGGACTTCTGGGCGGCGGTGGGCATATTCGCGCCGCAGGTTGTCAGATAAACAAAAAATATACCTTAAACGAGGCAAAGCAAAAAATTCTAGATGCAGTAAAAACTGTAATGGAGGAAGACTGTGCAGGGTTTACTTCTAATTGATAAAGAAAAGGACATTACCTCTTTTGGTGCAGTAGCCAAGGTTAAGTGGCTTACTGAGACAAAAAGGGTTGGCCATACAGGTACCCTAGACCCTATGGCTACGGGACTTTTGCCTGTTTTGGTTGGCAGAGCAACTGTGCTGTCAAACTATCTTTTAGATGCCGATAAGGAGTATGTAGCCGGTGTTTGTCTTGGCAAAACAACCGACACTTTAGATATTACGGGAACAGTTTTAGAAGAAAAGCCTGTTAATATATCAAAGGATGAGCTTCTTAGCGTAGCAAAAGAGTTTTTGGGGGAAATTTCTCAGGTTCCACCAATGTACTCGGCAATAAAAAAGAATGGGGTCAGACTTTACGACCTTGCCAGAAAGGGCGAGGAGGTCGAAAGAGCGGCTCGTACTGTTACTATAAAAGAACTGGAAATTTCCGACTTTGACGGCATAAGCTTTAATATGCGGGTGCTTTGCTCAAAAGGAACATATATAAGAAGTCTTGCCGCCGACATTGGCGAAAGGCTTAAAACAGGGGCTACTCTTACTTCTCTTAGAAGAACAAAAACGGCAGGGTTTGATGTTAAAGATGCCGTAGCACTCAGTGAGCTTACAAAGGAAAATGTCGAAAGCTTTTTAAAAAGCGAGGAAGAGGTTGTAAGGGGCTACAAAAAAGTGTTCGTCTCTTTTAAACAGGCGGTTCGTTTTTCAAATGGCGGCGAACTTTCGCTTGACAGAATTTCGGATCTTGGCGACATTAAAGAGGATGAAATTTTAAGGGTATGTTTTAAAGATAAATTTGTAGGACTTGGAAAAATTTGTTTGGAAAACAATTCTCTTAAAGTTTTGGCACTTTTGAATTTTATTAAATAAGACATAAGAGGATGAGGCTCTTTGAAAAAGAAAGCAATAGCTTTTGGTACTTTTGATGGACTTCATATCGGTCATACAGCTGTTATAAAAAATGCAATTTCAAGTGAGTACGAAACCATAGTTCTCACCTTTGATACTCCACCGAGATTTGACAGTGCCGATGGTATGCTGATTATGACGCCCAAAACCAAGGAAAACGAGCTTAAAAAAATGGGAACCACGCCTGTTTTTATGGACTTTAATGAGGTTAAAAACATACCGCCCGAAGAGTTTTTAGAGCAGGTGAATGAAAAGTTCGGGCCATCGCTTTTTTCTATAGGCGACGACTTTCGTTTTGGTAAAAATGCCGGTGGAGATAAAAACAGCTTTAAAGCCTTTTGCGATAAAAAGGGAATTTTATGCAAGGTTTTAAGCCAGGTTAAAGTTAATGGCTTGGTTGCGTCAAGCTCTAATATACGCGCCTTTTTAAAGGGGGGCGATATAGCTTTGGCAAACAAAATGCTTGGTCGACCCTTCTTTTTCGAGGGTGAAATAAAAAAAGGCGACCAAAGGGGAAGAACCATAGGGTTTCCTACAATAAATCAGATATATCCAACCGAGCTTGTTTGCCCAAAGTTTGGGGTGTATGTAACCCAAACCGAAATAGAAGGAAAAACCTATAAATCTATTACTAATATAGGACTAAGGCCGACATTTGAAACCAAAACTGTTACGGCCGAAACCTTTATTTTTGATTTTAGCGAGAATGTTTACGGCAAAATGGCAAAAGTAAGTCTTTTAAGTTTTTTAAGAGAGGAAAAGAAATTCTCCTCACTTTCAGAGCTTAAAAATGCCATCTTGTCCGATAAAGATAATGCAATATTTCAGTTTTCATCAGATGTGAAAGGAGATATAATATGCTAAACACAGAAAAACTTTGTATGGGATGTATGAAAGAGCTTGCCGATAGTCAGGTTTGCGCCGTTTGTGGCTTTGACGAGGCAAATTATAAAGAGGAAAAGGCAATAAAGCTTCGCCATATTCTTGCAGACCGTTATATAGTTGGCAAACTTGTTTCATCAAACGGAGAAGGTCTTACCTATTTAGGATACGATAAAATAGAAAACCGAATTGTTAGAATAAGGGAATATTTCCCCACACCTATTGCAAGCAGAAACGAAGATAATATTAAGGTTTTAAATGAAAACGAGGAGCTTTTTTCTAAAGGCAAACTAAAGTTCATTGAGCTTTATAAAAAACTTGCAACGGTTAGCGATGGTGCTTCGTTTTTCAGAATCCTAGATATTTTTGAAACCGGTGGCACAGTTTACTGTGTTAGCGAGTATCTTCCGGGAATTACTCTTAAAGAGTTTTTAATCAGAAACGGCGGAATGCTTAAATGGGAGCAGATAAGACCTTTGTTTTTGCCCCTTATAAATGCAATTTCCGACCTACACGAAGTCGGTATTGTTCACGGTGGAATTTCTCCCGAAACGCTTATAGTTGGTAGAGACGGAAAGATAAGGCTTACAGATTTTGCTATCCCCGAAAGCCGTACGGTTGGCGGCAAAATGACCGCACATCTTTTCCCCGGTTTTGCCGCTATTGAACAGTATCAGTCGGGTGAAATAACCCCCGCAACCGATGTTTACTCCTTTGCCGCAACAATTTTCAGAACTCTTACTGGCAATCCTCCGGCAGAGGCAACCGCAAGGCTTGAAAAGGATAACCTTGCTTTTTCAAAGGCGGTGGCAGAAACACTTCCAAAGGGAGTTTTGGTTGCTCTTGCAAACGCACTTAGGCTTTCGCCTGATGACCGTACAGCTTCAATGGAAGCCTTTAGGGAGGATATAAGCTCTTTCGAAATGACAATTTTGGAAGAAAAAGAAGCACTTTTAAAACAAAAAGAGCCACAAAAGCCACAATCCACAAAAAAATATACCGTTATAGCGGCGATTGTTACTGCGCTTGTTTTGGCGGTGCTCGCAATTATTGTTTATTTTGCGACCCAAAAGGAGCCCGAAGAGCCAAATACCTCTTCAACGCTTTCACTTCCAAGCGTTGTTTCGGTTGGTGATATAGGTAACTCCTCAAAACCCGACCCTCTTTTCTCTGTTCCCGATTTTACAAATAAAACCTTTGCGGAAGTGGCCGCAAACGATGAGTATAAAAAGTGGTTTGTATTTACGGTAGAGAAAAAGGAATATAACGACACAGTACCAAAGGGTAAAATTTGTAATCAGTCTTTAGCTGTTGGTACAAGTGCCAAAAGAGATACCGAGATAAAGCTTACAATAAGCTTAGGACCTGCCGAAGTTACTTTCCCTGCAAAGCTTAAAGGCATGAGTAGGGATAAGGCATATGTAACCCTTTTGGAAATGGGCTTTGACCCGTCGCAAATCGAATTTGTGGCAAAAATGGGTGAAACCGCAACCGAGGAAGAGGTTATTATAGAAGCCCTGCCCTCGCTTGGAAGTAAAATTTCGCCCGACAGTTCGGTTATTTTGTATTACAACGCAAATATTATAACAGATGATGAAACATCTTCTGTTGACACCGAAAGTGTAGAATAATAATCAAACACCAAGTAGTGAGCGCTTTACTACTTGGTGTTTTTTGCCTGTTTTTTAAGAGCGGTCGACTTTTTTCCACAAAAAAACTTGTTAAATTTAAAATTATTGTGAATTTTGACTATAACAATTTTTGGTTTAAAATGGTATAATATAAACGAAGGCAATGGGACCGTAGTTTTTGGTTTATAGGGCTTTTTAAGGCAAAAACTACATATTTACAGAAAGCGAAGAGATAATGTTTAAAGTAAGCGATGTTGTAAATTATTCTACTACAGGTGTTTGTGAAATCACTGAAATTACTGAAAAAGAAATCGGCGCAGAAGTTAAAAGCTTTTACATTTTGAGGCCCGTTTTTGATAACAACGCAACCGTTATGGTCCCGATAGAGAATGAGCTTCTAACCTCTCGTATGAGGGCGCTTTTAAGTCTAAAAGAGGTAAGCGAACTTATTTCGAAGGTAGACGAAATTTCTCCCCTTTGGTATAACGATGACAGGGTTCGTTTTGAAGAATATAAAAAGGCGCTTTTGTCTAACGACAGGGCAGTTCATCTTTCTATTATAAAGGCACTTATTTTACATCAAAAAAGCCAGCACGAAAAGGGAAGAAAGCTTAAAAATATCGACGAGCGAATACTTAAAGAGGCAGAGAAAATTCTTTATTCTGAGGTTGCCTTTTTAAACAACTGGGATATTAAAGAAATGCCTAAAAAATTTTTAGAGATTATTTTAAAATAAAAAACGGCTTGGTTTTCCAAGCCGTTTAAATTTTTTAAAATTTATTTAGAAAAGAACAAAGGCCAAAACAATAATACCTAAAACAATTCGGTAATAGCCAAAGAAAGAGAAATCTTTCTTTTTAACATAAGCCATAAGGCCTTTAATTGCGACAATAGAAACAATAAAGGAAACTACCATACCCGTCAAAAGAACAAGACCCTCTCCTAAGGAGAAAACATTACCGTCAAGGAAATACTTAACCATTTTAAGCAGACTTGCGCCGAGCATTGTTGGTATAGCAAGGAAAAAGCTGAATTCTGCTGCAACGGGACGCGCAAGGCCAAGTAAAATTGCGCCTAAAATTGTAGCGCCCGAACGCGATGTACCGGGGATAAGCGCCAAAACCTGAAAGGCGCCTACCATAAGGGCAGTTTTGTATGAAAGATTTTCAAGTGTTTCAATTTTGGGAGTTCTTTTTTTGTTCCAACCCTCAACCAATATGAAGAAAATACCGTACAAAATAAGCATTATGGAAACAGTGGTTTCATTATAAAGGTGGGCATCGAACCAGTCGTCAAGCAAAAGGCCGATAAATGCCGATGGCAAAACAGCAACGATAACCTTAACCCAAAGATTTATGGTATCCATTTTAAGATATGGCGAAAGGCCTTTTTCACCGCTTTCGTTTTTCTTAAAAGGCCAAAGCTTATTCCAGAAAAGCACTAACACTGCAATAATTGCGCCAAGCTGAATTACAACCTCGTACATAGAGAAAAAGCTTTCGGTGTTCGCAACGTTTTTAAAAGGAAGAAAGGTTTCGAACAAAATAAGGTGGCCTGTGCTACTAATGGGAAGCCACTCGGTAATACCCTCAACAATACCGTAAACTATTGATTTTAAAATATCTATAATCAAAAAATCACCTCAATTAAAAATATACTACAAAAATTATAACATATTTTTTTCTTAAAGTAAAGGTTAGTGTGACAGGACTTGAACCTGTCACTGTAGGTTTACAATAGATGTGTTACAGTAGTTAATAAAAAATAAGTGACGAATGGAAGATCCTGTGTTACAGTTAAGTTGCTGAATCAAAACAGACAGGAGGATCAACCATTCGTCATGAAAACTGTAACACAAACAAT
>JAZSOH010000026.1:0-32443 GCA_045536815.1 Acutalibacteraceae bacterium
GTGTTATAGTTATTTTAGGTTTTTTTGTGTTTTCGGCGATAATTGGCGGAAGTGCCGGTCTTGGCTATCAGGAAAATGGTCGTTTTTTTGTTCGTGATCACGCTGAAGTAGTCGAAGTGTCAAAAATACTATGGGAAATAAGTAATATTTGGGGTATTCTCTTTTGGATATTTATTCCGCTCACATCTATAGGTGCGTTTGTTATTTCAAATATCCAAGAAAAGATAGAACAAAGAAAAAACAGGTTTGAATAAAGAAAATCCTCGGTTTTTACCCAGTTCTTTTTCGGACACGAATGACAAACGAAAATCCGTTCACGAAAGTGGGCGGATTTTTGTTTGTATTATTCATTCTTCAATATTCATCATTCATTATTCATTAAAGAAGTGAACGGATTTTCAAATGAATAATGAAAAATGAAGTCGCTTACGCTGATGAATAATTATTGCGACTTTGCCGCTTTTATGATATAATACACTTAAAGGCGGTGGTGATATGAGGAAAATAATTTCCGTTATTTCTTTTATTATTTCTACTATTTTGTTCACCTATCTATTAATAGTATTCATTGGTTTTGTTGTCACTTTAATTCAAAATCCTGTATTAGAAACCAGTGAAGATGTTATGGATGCAACGATTATAATATTGGTACATGCGGGTACAATCTTAATTACCTCTGTTCTAGGACTGCCTTTTGCAATTGTTAGCGCAAAATGTTTTGCAAATAAAATTATAAGAATTTGTTCTAATATTGAAATAGTTCTATTTTCTATAGGAATAATATTTTCATTGTTTCAATTATTTATTAAATAACTAAAGAAAATCGGGTTTTTGACCAGTTCTTTTTCGGACACGAATGACAAAAAGAAAACACTTCCCAAATGATGAGGTGCCGTAACGAAGGTTTTGAAAATAAGTGGTAAAGACAATCGGTACGGTATATTGCAGAAAATCTAAAAATTATATTTGGAGGAAACTGCAATGAAATCATTATTTGAACAATTGGGTGGCACTTATCGTGAGGAAAATGGTTATCTTATTCCTAATTTAACTTTGCCTGATGAAGAACAAGTTGAAATTGGAGTGTGGGGTCAAAGGCATTTAGAGTATATCAAGCATCACCGCAAAGGTTTCTACACCTCATTAGCTATCGGCTGTAAATTGAACCGCTACCTTGCTAATGTTAACAAGCAAGCGGAAGAAATGTTTGATACTTTAATCAAGCAATTCAAACAGGCAGAGGGTATTACCGAACAGCTCAAAGCGACAAATCAGATGGAATGGGTTTGTCGGATGAATAACATTCGACAAAGGGTAACAGAAATTGTAAACAAAAATTTGATTTACGCATAAACTTAGGGGCAAGGAGAAAATTCTCCTTGCCCCATTTGTTATGTTATTTAGTTTTTACATACTTGTAAGTTGACCAACCGGAATAATAGGTGGTGCTGCCAACCTTCTTATAGGTTCTAACTCTGACATAGTATGTCTTTTTAGCACTCAAACTCTTTAACGTGTATTTCGTTGTTTTATAACTTGAAATAGTCTTCGTTGTTGCCTTACTAAACGTTTTAGAGGTTGAGTACTGGATTTGATACCCGGTAACTTGTGTGGATTTCTTGGTAATTGCTACCGTGATACTCTTCTTACCTGCGGTAAGCTTGGATACCGTTGTCTTAGCGGGGTTAATTTTAAAGGTCAAGGTCTTAGTGCCGGTGTAATTACCTTTACCCTTAATAGTCACCTTGTAAGTGCCTACATTCTTACGACCGGACGCATATGTCACCGTATAGGAAGATGTAGTTAACTTCGTACCACTACTGTTTTTAACAGTCACGGTAGGCTTCTTCACCTTACCATCATAGGTGTACGATGTGGCAGACAACTTGTAAGAACTGATCTTCGCCGGATTAATCTTAAAGGTTAAGGTCTTGGTACCACTGTATTTACCAATCATTTTTACGGTAACTTTGTATGTGCCCGCATTTTTGCGACCACTTGCATAAGTAACCGTATAATCAGTATTCTTCTTTAAGGTCTTGCCCGCCGAATCCTTGACAGTAACTGTCGGTGTTTTTACACCACCATTGTAGGTATAAGTCGTTGTCGACAGTTTAAAGGTTTTTGCATACTTGATAGCGGTATTGCTTGCCACCTTGCCACATACCGTGCACTTCTTAACAATGCTACCGTTCTTTGAAAGCGTTGCTTTAGTAGTAGTGGTCTTGTAGGTGTGAGTAATGGTTCTCGTTGCTTTACACACATTACAAGAGGTATCACAAGCATTGCTATAGGTATGCTTGATAGTGCGCTTCGCGTTGCAGTAGTTACAGGTAGTATCACAGGCATTGGAATACTTGTGCGCGCCAACCGTGCGGGTTTTACCACAGACGTTACAAGACTTATCGCAGTTGTTGCTATAGGTATGTGTTGTAAGTTTTGCAATCGTGGAAGTCTTAGTTGCTCCGCAATCCTCACATGTATAGGTCTTAACGCCGGCTGCTTTGCAAGTGGTCTTCTTGGTCACTTTGCCAGAATCGTAATCATGACCTAATGCAGGAATGCTCTTGGTGTATACATGGCCACATTCTATGCAGGTATGTGTCTTGATTCCGTTTTCTGTACAAGTAGGATTCTTAGTCGTTCTCGCATTATATTCATGACCTAAAGCATCACCAGAAGTAATTCCACACTTCGTACAAGTTTTAGGTTCATCACAAGTTGCACTATCCCAATTATGTCCGGTTGCAGAAATAGTTTCTGTATAGCTATCACCGCAAGAGAAACAGGTATAGGTTCTAATTCCAGTAGATGTACAAGTGGGTTTCTCGGTTACGCTTGAAGTATAATCATGGGTGTGTGCTACTGTAACTGTAAATGTAGTAGTTAATCCGTTGTATTTTACTGTTACTGTTTTTGTTCCTGTAGTTGTAAAACTAAATCCACTTGTTGTAAATCCGCTTGTAATTGTTTCAGTAGAACCATCACTGTATGTGAGCTTCAGTTTCAAACCGCTTGTGTTAAGGCTTTGGCCAATTTCATAAGTGGTTTTTGTAGGTTTGCTACTAACGGTTATAGAAGTAGGTACAGGTTCTTCTGCAACTATAACAGTACAAGTTTTGCTATAGGTATTACCATTATAAGTGAATTTTGCTGTGATTGTAGTTGAACCCGATGCTTTAGCTGTGATCGTACCGTTTGAAACGGTTGCAACACTAGTGTTAGATGATACCCAAGTGACATTTTGACCGCTAGGGGTAGTAGTTGCCGTTATGGTACTAGAACCATCAACCTCCATAGACATACTGTTTGATGAAAGAACGATGCTAGGAGTTTTAATGGTTACAGTAAACGTATCTGTGAAACCTTCATAAGATACTGTAACTGTTTTTGTTCCAGCAGAAGTTGAACTAAACCCGCTTGTTATAAAACCGTTAGTCACAGTTTCAGTTGAACCATCCTCATAGGTAACTAACAATTCTAGACCGGAATCATCCATCAAATCACCAATATAATAATCCGTTTTTGCAGGGTTTGATTTAATAGATATACTTTCAATCGGATTATCTACGGTTATCATACATGTATTGCTTGTAGTGGAACAACCACCATTTACAATTTTTAATGTAATTTCGGCAGTTCCGACTCCAACAGCTTTAACCACACCATTTTCATCAACTGTAGCGACATTTCTATTTGAGGAAGTCCATTTAGCACTTACAAGTTGGCTCATGTCACCGGGCGAAGTCTCAAATTCAATTTGGTGAGTATTGCCTACATTCAAACTCAGCTCGTTCGTGAGCAAATTTGCAACAAGCGGTTTAACTTCAATAGTGTAGCTCGTTGAATAACTGCCATTATATACTATTACAGTTCTTGTTCCTTCCGATAAAAACACACTCACTTGATCCAAACTTGTCGAAGTGACCCCCCAATCACTTTCATACGAGCCATCACTATAGAGCATTTTGGTTTTTAGACCGCGTCGATCAAAGCAATCGCCAACGTAGAAAACAATTTTATCAGGAAGTTTATCTATTTCTAAACCTACTGGGACTATACATGTAACAGTACATACATCAGAATACGCTATACCATTATAAGTGAACTTAGCGGTAATTGTAGTTGTTCCTGCTTTTTTTGCCGTTATCACACCATTCGAAACGGTTGCAATACTCGTGTCAGAAGATGTCCAATTAACATCTTCATTATTCGGATCAGTTACAGCAGAAAGTGTGACAGTATTTCCATTCTTTAATGACACATCATTTCTCGAAAGAGTTAAACTAGGCTTTTTAACTGTTACAGTAAATGTATCTGTGAATCCTGCATACGATACTGTAACCGTTTTTGTTCCGGCTGTTGTCGAACTAAATCCGCTTGTTGTAAATCCACTTGTAATTGTTTCGGTTGAACCCTCGCTATATGTTGCCAACAGTTTTAAACCATCGGTATTTAAGGCATCACCGATATAATAAGTTGTCTTACTAGGATTACTAATGATGGAAATACTTTCCAATACAATGCCTTCATTCACCACTATACTGCAAATATTGCTATAGGTGATTCCATTGTAAGTGAATTTGGCCGTAATTGTAGCCGAGCCGGATGCTTTAGCCGTAATTGTTCCACCAGAAACTGTTGCAACACTTGTGTTGGATGAAGTCCAAGTAACAGTTTGACCGCTTGGTGTAGTGGTTGCTGTTATGGTGCTTGAATCTCCAACCGACATATTCTTACTACTCGACGAAAGAGTAATGCTCGGAGTTTTAACTGTTACAGTAAATGTATCTATGAAACCCTCATAAGATACTGTTACTGTTTTAGTTCCAGCCGTTGTAGAACTAAAACCACTTACACTAAAACCACTAGTTATAGTTTCGGTCGAATCATCACTATATGTTGCCAATAGTTTTAAACCAGAAGTGTTTAAAGAATCGCCGATGTAATAAGTGGTTTTTGTGGGGTTGCTAACAATGGACATGCTCTCCAATACGATCGCTCTGTTATTGACAACTACACTGCATGTCTTGCTATAAGTGGTTCCGTTATAGATAAACTTAGCAGTGATGGTTGCTGTACCGGTGCCTTTTGCTGTAATTGTGCCATTTGAAACGGTAGCAACACTTGTGTTGGACGAAGTCCAAGTAATAGTTTGACCGCTCGGTGTAGTGGTTGCAGTTATATTGCTCGAATCACCGACAATCATTGTTTTACTGGTTGGAGAAAGAGTAATACTCGGAGTTTTTACTGTCACGTTAAATGTTGTAGTTTTACCTTCGTAAGTCACAGTTACTGTTTTTGTTCCGGCAGAGGTTGAACTAAACCCACTAGTAGTAAACCCACTAGTGATTGTTTTTGTAGAACCATCACTATATGTAAGTTTTAAATTAAGACCGGAAGTGTTAAGCGTATCTCCGATATAGTATGTTGTTTTGCTTGGATTAGAAACAACTGTAACAGAACTCGGAGTGGCAGTTTCCTTAGTAACAGTTACTGTTGCAGGAGATGCAATCGGATTTTTAGTTTTATAATAACTGTCATCTGCTACAAGGTCAATTAACTCGACATTATAATCTTTATACGCCGCATTATCATCCACAACACACTTGAATGTGAGTAATTTTACTTTTTCGGTTCCTGTGAATGATTTTGAACCAAAGCCATTATAAATCATGGATTGCTCTGTCCATGATACTCCTTCGCCATCACCGGTCCAATTAAGTATAGAATTAATCCCTGAAGGAATCGCAGCACTATTAGCAACATAGGATAATCCTTCGGGAACTTTGATGGTAAATTCCAGCGAATTTTGAGTACTAGTCTGCTGTAAATATACAGCATATGTTATGGTGTCTCCAGGATGTGCAATGTTTTTATCTGCTTCAACTGTATATGAGATTTCATTATTGTCGTCAATAACCAAAGCCCAATAACTAAAATGGTCTGTTGTAAACATGATATTATCGCCAACAACAGTAAAATCTTTCTGCTCTAATGTGCCGTCATCCTTAACCCAATACAATTTGCATTTGTTGGGATCGTAGTTATCAGGTATGGGCATATATACTTGTACCGTTTGACCGGGTTGTGAAACAACACCATCTCGTTCCAAATAAATATTTCTAACTACATAATCATTTGAAATATCATCAAGCGATTGTTTAATTTCACTTGTCAAATCTTCCTCGTTGGAAAGCACAATAGAGTGCATAACAAAATTGCTATCAGATAAATTTGTGGTGCCACCTTGAGCTTTTATAGAAACTCCGTTATTCACAAGACAACCATTTTCGTCATCAAAATATATACTCATTGCTTTATCTGAACGCGGAATAGCAATCTGCATTATGAAACACGAAAGCTCTAAGTAATCTGCTACGATAAACATACCTTTTAAGGTGGCACCTATAAAGGCGGTTGCCGCAACAAAAGCATCTTCTGCAATTCCAACGCCAAGCGATGCAGCAGAATCAACTACTAATTTGGTAAAATCTATATCAAAAGACTCGAAAACATTTAGAGCATTTTCTGAAGCAATATTTAACGCATCTGCAACAATTACATCCCCAGCATCTTTTGCAATTGATTTAATGATTTTTTCCCTAAAGTCTGACGCAATTTCAGGTAATTTACTTCCAATTTCATTTTTAAATATAGTAAGACTTGACTCTTCTGCCACTTTTTTTATTTCACTACTACTCAAGCCTTTAATAGTATCGCCAACAGTTAATATTGTCGTTATAGACAATTCTGTCACATTTAGAACACAACAAGAATCAGAATGGTTTATATCATTTGTTATTTCTATATGTCCGCCTATAGGAACATCGATATCCTTAATTTCTGTTTTTTGAGAATAAGATGATTGTTTATATGTAAGAATATCACCAGTTACAACATCTTTGATTAAATAGTAACCCTCTTTGATTGTTTCGTATAAACTCGATACAATTCCCCCGTCATATCGTTTAATTGGATAAGTGGATACCAACTTATTGTTTCTATCATATACATCGACAACGCCTACTAAGCTTGTTGTATTATATACATTAAATGAAACAGATAAGGTTTTGTCATTCTTTTTCTTACTTTGGAATTCATCCATATACATGCCATTTACAAAACCATTGCATTGAGCATCTCTATCATAATAGGTTGGTAATGCTTCTGCATTATATGTAATTATGCCATCATTTACCTGAATCAATGTGCTATATATAGCCCCTGTATTTGATTCCGTAACGGTAAGTTTTGCAACCCCTGATTTATGACCATTTATATAGAAGTACACACCATCTTTTTCATATCTAATGTTAGAAACAGTTGCAATTTCAGTATTGGAGCTAACAAAAGAATATTGACAAACTTCTTCAACGAACATTCCGTTCTTCTCAAGTTGTAAAACAGCTCCGATGGTTCTATCCACTCCAACAACCACGGTCGGAATTTCACAATACATTTTTATTTCATATGAAACTTTTTTTGATGTCACTGTAATACTTTTGCTAGTTCCATTAGGGGTTTTGATTTTTATAACTACTGTTCCTTCCTTTTTGAACTTAAGAGGAATAGTTGCCATATGCTCATTTTCACCTGTTATGTACTCACCGACACCTGTATTGACTGTTCCAATTTCCACAACATTAGAATCACTTGAAGTAATGTTAAGTGAAGCGATATTTTCTGTTGACGAGGTATACACTAGCAGAGTATTCAATGTATCACCAACATAGCCGGTAATGTCTTGACCAAAGCTAAATCTATCTAAACCGTACTGTATATTTTCTTCTACTCCGCCGGTCGTAGTGATTGTTTTTGAAACAGAAATACTATTATCATCCTTTAAAGCAGCGGTGATTGTTGCGGTACCGTTTAAATGACCGGTTATAATTCCGTTTTCATCAACACTCGCAACCGAAGGATTACTACTTGTATAATTTAATGATGATGGATGTAGTTTTGCAAACTCATCATATTGAGCGTCGGTATGATATAAATATACATCCATTTGCGATTTATCTGAGCCAGTTGCGTTAATAGATGTTTTAGATAAATCACTTTCTAATAAAATTTTTGATTTAGTAATATTTATTGTTTTAATGACCGCTTTTTTTCCGGTTTTTGAAACCGTGGTAGCAACTTGATCATTTAACAAAAAACTACAGGAAACAAACCCCTTTTCATCAATAAAACAACCAATTCCAATAGATGTATATTGACTGCTTAATAAGTCGCTATAATTATTTGTCCAAGAAGCAGCTAGTTCATTGGTTGTATTATTCCCTGGATAACCAAGACCTCCATAAATGGATCCTTTCCAATTGCAGACAGTATGATACTTTTCCCCATTTGGCCTAGTAGGATTCATATAAATATAAGCTTCTGCAGCTCTTTGCATGGCTCCTTCAATCATAATAGAGTCCATTGTTAATTTTGACAATCCCTTGGCTTGTCTTTTTGCGTTTATATGTTCTAAAACTTCAAAAGCATAATCATAGTCTTCCTGCCCAGAGATTTTAATATTTGCCGTTGAATTTTCATAATCAACATCCGCAAATTCTAGTATTTTATTTATAATAACTTGTTGGGAACTTACATTTTGTGATGTGTATTGAATACTATTTTGGTAATCTAAAAGAACAACCATAGGCGGTGTTATGGTTGAACCAAAATAATGTGAAACAGCACTATATGATTGATTACCACCGTTCGAATCATAACAATAAGTTATATCACTTTTATCAATGGTGTTTGCAAAATTTTGAATATCGGATTTCGAACAACGATAAGTATCACTACAGTCCACAAATATTGTTCTAATATTATCGCAATTCACCCAATTACTATTAGCTACCTCGTTTAATAATTTTTTAGTATTTGTCGAATAACAAACTCCAAAAATCAAAACAGTAACTTCTGATTCGTGCGGTCTAATATATACAGTTTTTTCATCAATTGAAGTAAAGGTATAATTATTACTTGTAGTTCCCGCAGCATTCACCAAAAAAGCAGCTGAATGTGACGTGAATAATATAACAAAAACTAATATTATTGATATTAATCGTTTCATTTCACTTCTCCTTTACCAAAGCAAAGATGTTTTTTTGGCATGGGCATTTGCCATTGCAACATCGGTCGTGTTAACCTTTTCATCGCCATTAATATCAGCACAATCGAACTCATAGTCAGATAATGTAATAACTTTTTTGGTGTGCTCATTAGCTTTTGATATATCGTTGCTATCAATTTCGCCATCGCCCGTAATGTCACCTAATAAATGAATTTTTATATTTTGAACTACATTTTTGTCTGTTATTGAGATTTTATAATTACGAGTAACATGATTGAACTTGCTAACCTCAAGGGTATAAGTTCCTGGTTCAATATCGAATTCATACGTAGATTTAGTCGTAATGAATTTATCACATTCTTTCGATCCACTTAAGACTTTGATAGTGGTAGCTGTATCATTAGAAAAACTAGTAATATTTCCAGTAAGCTTAATTGTAAATGGTTCAACAATTATTGCACATGCAGAAGAATACTCTTTACCATTGTAAGTGAATTTTGCTGTGATTTTTACCGAACCTTCCGTTTTTGCAGTTATTCTTCCCCCTAAAACGGTAGCAATGCTTGTATCAGAAGAAACCCAAGTAACACTTTGCCCGCTAGGCATGGTAGTAGCTGTTATATTGCTCGAATCACCGACAGTCAGTGTTTTACTTGTTGGAGAAAGAGTGATAGTCGGAGTTTTTACTGTTACATTAAATGTCGCAGTTTTTCCTTCGTAAGATACTGTTACCGTCTTTGTTCCGGCAGAGGTTGAGCTAAACCCACTCGTAGTAAACCCGCTTGTAACAGTTTTTGTAGAACCATCGCTATATGTTAGTTTTAATTGCAATCCACTTGTATCTAAAGTATCACCAATATAGTAAGTCGTTTTTGTGGGTAAATTATATATTTTAATACTTGTGACTTCTATTGGTTTTTGTGAACTGTATGGTTCTTTTAATTGATATAAATTATCTATTCCATATCCTGAACATGGAGGAGTATCGTTTATATCGCAAACCAAATATCCATTTGAATATTCAAATCCATATATGCAATTGTATCCAGATAAACTCGGTTTAAATATTTCTTCGGATGTTTTTGCTGAAACATCAAATTTATATAAAGCTTTAGACAATGAGTAATACAGATATCTGCCGTCGCTCGAAAGGCACGCATTATTTCCCCATGAACCTTCTCTCCATTGAGCAGACACGCTACAAAGCTCATTCCCATCGCTATATCGTTTCAATTTGGCAGATGTGTTGTCAATATAATATAGTTCATTGTTTATAAATTGAAATGCTGTTTCAGATTTTTGCCAAAAATAATTGTCATATTTTGTGTCATTTGGCGTAGTATCATAATCTTCAGCATAATGTTCAGTGGAATATATACCTTCACTTGATCTTAAAAAATTATCATGCATAACTTTGCCAACAGCACCACGCTCGCCATTATCCCACGGATAATCATCCCAAGTAACGTCAACATGATAAGGTGTATCATCTATGTATACAATATTCCACATATGATTAAGTTTTTCTGAATTACAATAATAATTTTCAATTCCAATTTCATCTAACAAATATCGATATGCAAACGCGTACCCTTGACAAACCGCAGCTCCATCTACAATTGCACCATAAATGCTGTGCCTGTTTTTTCCATTGTTATAATCATATTCACAAACTAATGCTAATCTATCGTGAATTAGTAAGGCTTTCTGAACATCATTTAGCGCATTGTTGTTCTTTATATCTTGTAACAACGCATCTGTTTTATTTACTAAGTTTGAATACATTTCTTGATATTCTGATTTAGAAACAGTGTATGTAGGTTGAATCTTAGTAAGTTTATCCGAAGAATACCAATAGCTGAATTTTTCGACATGAAAACATTCTGGCATTTCATAAGATATTAAACTTTGTAGAGCGTTAATATTTTCAGTAGTTTTACTAATGTTAAAGGATGAAATATCGACCATTTCTTCACATGTAGTAAAAGCATTAAACAAAGCTTCTTTTAACGCCTCAAAATCAACGGCTCTAGCTAAAGCTTCAGACGTGCCAAAAGAATCGTAATTTTTAATTACTTCAACACTACTTTTTTCTTCTCTCATAACAAAAAAAGAAATCAATAAAATGTTGAGTACAACACTTAAACTTATAAAAATAGATAAAACTTTTTTCATGAAATTTTCCTACTTTCTTTTTTGTAGTTACAACATAATCGACATTATGTTGCAGCTACACTATTTTAACCAATATATTATAACACTTTTAGGTGCAAAACGCAATAAAAATGACTATAAAAGTATGATTTCAAAAATTGAGTGAATTCCCAAAGTAAATGTGGTGTCATGTTGGATTTTTCAAATTTAAAAAATTGAAATTCAAGGAATATTTTATATATACTTAGCTCGTTATATAATTGAGGGGGTTGTTAAAACAGCCCTCTCAATTATTTTCAAAAACATTCTAAAAAACTCTTGACAAGTGAACGTTTGTTCTGCTATAATGTAAAATGCTGAATTATCGGCATTTACAACTTAATATGAAGATGTGTTAAAACATAACATTCGTGGCTTATGCCACCGCCTTCACAAATGCTACGGGTCTGTTGGCAGAGAAGGTTGATCATACAGTCCTCGTCTTTGAATTTCAAAGTCGATACATAGAACATCGGATTTAAGCGAGAGCAGTGCTCCCGCTTATTCGTGTTACCTATGTATCGGCTTTTTTATTTTGTCTTCAAAGAAAGATACGCTATACAACATTCTCCACCTTAAGTGAAAGCACCTTGACAACTGAATAGCCGTCCGATGGAGATACGATTTTGCGCAGACCTTTGAATTGAATCAAAGCGAGCGAAATAACGTTGCGGTGAGATTCCGGGATAGGAACGACATCGGGTGTAACGGCAAAACGGATTACGTTTTGTGGGGAGTTATCCGCAGATAACGGGGCAACGCCCCACACCCTCTCGGAGAGCCCACTGACAACTTTGCACGGAGTATCCGTGAAAGTGTCATAGTGGGTTACACACTTTGAAAAGGTGTGTAACGAAGAAAAGAAAAATCACTATAAAAATGAAAGGAAGTGATGTGAATGTCAAGACAAAATTACAGCGTTGCAAGGGTGAAAACCCGAACACAAGAATCGGTCGGAAAGTTTGAACGGCATATTGAACGCAAGAACGAGCATTATGCCAATATGAATGTGGATTTGGAAAGAGCACCAATGAATGTGCAGTATAAGGGGTGCGGTGAACTAACCTACAATGAAATGCTTCAAAGGTTGGTGGACGAAGGTAAGGTGTCGATGCGAGGGCTTAGGAAAGATGCTAAGGTTTTTGATGAGCTTATCTTTGATATTAACTCTAAATACTTTGAAGAACACGGCGGTTATGATTTTGCCAAAACCTTTTACGAAGAAGCGTTCCGCTTTGCGGAAAGGTTATACGGGAAAGACTATATCCTCTCCGCTGTTATGCATGCCGATGAAATCAACCTGAGTTTATCGGATAAATATGGGCATCCCGTTTACCACTACCATATGCACGTTATGGCTTTGCCGATTGTGGAAAAGAAGGTGTTATGGTCAAAGCGGTGCAAAGATAAATCCTTGATTGGTACGGTTAAAGAAATTGTGCAGCAGATTAGCCACTCAAAGAAATGGAAATCTCCGCAAAAGTTAAACGAATACGGCGAACCCGAGTTTAACGATAAAGGAAAGCCGGTGCTTGTGCCCTCTTACAGCATTTTACAGGATCAATTTTACGAGCATATGCAAGCAGCGGGGTTTAAGAACTTTGACAGAGGTGTTCGCGGCAGTACCGCACAAAACAAAACCAATGCACGTTTCCAAGCAGAGCAAGACAAAAAGCGGCTTGAGGCAATCCAAGAAAAGATCGAACAAGCTAACGAAGAACTGTCCACCATCCTCCCCGTCAAAGCAAGCGCCGAGCTCATAGACAATATGGGTAAGAAAACGCTTACTGGTAAAATTCAAATGTCGGGCGAAGATTATACCTATCTCACCAACTTGGCCAAAGAGTGTCTTGTGAACCGCAGGGATATATATTTTCTCGAAAGCAGTGTGCGTGGTTACAAAAACAGAATTGCAGAACTCAAGGCGGAGCTCGCAGAATTGAAATCAAAATGCAAACCGTTTTTAGAAGCATTAGCACTTGCGCCGAAGAAGGTCATAGAGTTTATAGAGAGAATTATTAAACCGAGATATAAACCCGTACCGCAGAAAAAGGTGCTTTCCGATCCGTGTGTTTGGAATATTGCGGTTAATCCAAGCAAAATCGAAAAAACGCCTGAGCAAACAAAAACCAAAAAGAAAAACAGAGGAGGTAGAGAAAGATGAGTAGCGTTAAAAGAGAATTAGAAGAACTACTTGCAAAATTAGAGGAGCAACAACCTGAAATTGATAGAATACTTCGCCGTTCTACCATCATTGATACCGGCAGAAAACCGAAAGAACTTTGCCGTTTTCCCAACGATGCGGATTTTGTTCAAAAAGACGGACACACGGAATACGAAGTGGTTGGATATTTCGATTCTGAAAGCGAGGAATATTTAATTGATACCATTGTACGAAAACTCGGGTATAAATTCTATGAAGAAACTTAAACTTTACCACATTAAAGCGTTGAATCAGATGAGAGGATATGGTATAATGATTACAGCAATATACTGTATCCGATTGTCGGAAAGGAGAAAATTTTGAATAATAGACAATCAGAACAGAACAAAATTACCGCCCTTTACTGCCGTTTATCCCAAGATGACGGGCGTGAGGGCGAAAGTAACAGTATAGTCAACCAAAAGGCACTCTTGAACGAGTATGCACGAAAACACCGTTTCAAAAATTTGCAATTTTTCGTAGATGACGGGTATTCGGGAACAAACTTTGACCGCCCTGGTTTTCGAAAAATGGAGCAAATGATTGAAAACAAGGAGATAGGAACGGTTATCGTCAAAGATATGTCACGTCTTGGCAGAAACTATTTGCAGGTCGGTATGTACACGGATATTATATTCCCCGAAAACGATGTGCGATTTATCGCTATTAACGACAACGTGGACTCCGCCGTACAGACAGACTTTGATATGACACCACTCCGAAATTTCTGTAACGAGCTTTATGCAAGAGATACCGCAAAGAAAATAAAATCCACCCTTAAAATGAAGGGTGAAAGTGGAAAACACTTGACCACCATCCCGCCCTTTGGATACGAAAAGGACAAGGAAAATAAAAACAAGTGGTTAATTGATGAAGAAGCCGCAAAAACAGTACGGTATATCTTCAAGCTGTGTGCGGATGGTCTCGGCCCCACTCAAATTGCAAAGCGGTTACAGGATGAAAAGGTACTGACACCTACGGCATATCAATTACAGAAAAGTGGAAAGTTATTGCCACCAAATCCGTTCAAGTGGGCGCAAAACACTGTGGCAAGAATATTGGAGCGAGTGGAATATATCGGGCATACCGAGAATTTCAAAACCACCTCAAAGGATTACCGTAGTAAAAAACGAGTATGGAACGACAAGGAAAACAGAAAACTATTTGAAGATACTCACCCTGCTATCGTAGATAAGTTTCTTTTTAATACGGTACAGGAAATTCGAAAGCATAAGCGCAGACCTACCGCTACGGGTAAAATCAGTATTTTTGCAGGAAAGGTTTTCTGTGCGGATTGCGGAGCAAAACTCCACTATTGCACCGCTAACGGATTTAAAAATAATCAAGACTTCTTTGTGTGTTCTAATTATCGCAGTAACACGGGAACTTGCACAGGGCACTATATCCGAGATGTTACACTTAATCGAATGGTGTTTCAGCACACAAAAAATGTGCTGTCATATATCCAACAGTTCGAATCGACTTTCGTTAGGAAAGAACGAGAAAAGGCGGATAAACAGCACAGAATGTCGGTAGATAAGGCGATAGTGGATATTGTAACTTTAAAACGGCGTGATGAGGATTTAGACACCCTCTTTAAGCGTATTTACGAAGATATGGTATCGGGTAGGCTATCTGCAGAACGTTTTGATAAGTTATCTACGGAGTATGAGGAAGAACAAAGACAAGTGAAACGGACTATCATCGAGCTCCAAAAGCTTATCGACAGCGGTGAGCAGAGTGAGTTTGATTTAAAAGAATTTCTCAGAAATGTCCGTAAATACACTGACCCTAAAGAACTGACCGCAGAACTACTGAATGACTTGGTTGACAAAATCGTGATACACGCCCCCGACAAGAGTAGCGGGAAACGTAGACAAAAGATTGAAATTTACTACAAGGCTGCCGGAATCATCAATATTTATTCCGATGATTGTATTGCTGAGGATGGTAGGAAAGAGCGTTGGCAAAAGAACAAAACCGCCTAATAACGCAGAATGGCGGTACAGCTTATCGCTGTACCGCCACACTACATAAATACTTCGTTATCGCACCTCGGCTAAAGGAAGTGTTTCTTTTTGTGTTTGTGTCCGCAGGACACAACATCGTTTGACCGCTTGCGGTCAACATCATTTTTTGCAAAGCAAAAACATCATTCCGCTTGCGGACACAAAACGAGGTTACGGCTAACGCTGTAAACGATGTGATGCTTCGCATCAACGATGTTTTGCCGTTGGCAAAAACTATGTTGCGACTTCGTCGGATTACATACAATGCTCCGCATTGATTTAGCACTGTTTTTATGCTACAAAAATAAGCCGTGAATTTCACGGCTTATTTTTGTTCTAATCCTTTAATGTGCTGTTTTAGTATAAGGTTTATATATTGCGAAAGGGAACGGTCATCATATTCTGCTCTTTCTTTTAATTTTGCTAAAATATCATTATCAATTGTTATGCTTATTTTTTCTTTCAAGGGTTTCATCTTTTATCACCTCTGAAAATATTATAAGAAAAAATATGAAAAAATATTGACAAGTAGTATAAAGTAGTATAAAATAGGATAGTCGAAATTCGACAAAAAACGAAAGGAGTGACAATTTATGAATTTTTGTCAAAAATGTGGAAAAGAAATTAAGGATGATTGCAAGTTTTGTCCGGTTTGTGGAACTGAACAATTATCCGACGAAAAAAGTTCTGCACAATTATCAGTCGAAAAGAAAGAAAAATGTTTGCCATCTTTTATAATTGGTTTGATAGGCTCAATTTTAGGTATGTTTGGTGGACTATGTACAACAATGTGTTCGTGTGGTAGTAGCAGTAATTCGGCCTTTTTACTTATTTTTTTAGGAAGTATTGTTGGAATGATAGGCACCTGTCTATGTTTAAATAAATCAAAAATAGGCTCATTATTACAATTGTTGGGTGCTGTTATGATGATAATTCATGCTTATAGTAAGGGTGCTGAATTTTTAACGGTTTTTGGATTTGTACTATTATTATTTGCAGGTATTATCGGTGTTATATATTCTTTCTTAATACGCAGAAATAAATGATTCCCTATATACATACACCCTTTGGAGAAATTTCAGCTTTTGCTATACTTGTAACTGTAGGCATACTTTCATTGTTTTTAACAGTACATATTCAATTAAGAAAATTTCCGAATTGTCAAGATGAAGAATTGTTTATATTTCCTAAAATACTAATTAGTGGAATGGTAGCATTTGCCTCTTCTTCAATTTTTGATTCGTTTTTTAAGTTTTTAGAGTATGGGAAGTTTGAATTTTCAGGTATTACATTTTACGGTGGCTTGATAGGTGCAATTTGTTGCATGTATATACTTTTGAAATTTTCAAGAGAGAAAACAACATATTCTATTTCAAATTGGTTTGAAATATTTACAATACCTGTTGTGACTTTTCATTTTTTTGGAAGAATAGGATGTTTCTTAGGAGGGTGCTGTTATGGTAAAGTTACTACTTCTAAATTAGGGGTTGCTTTTCCCAATAATGCAAAAGAGAATATTTTTCATTATGGATTAAAACGATATCCTACGCAACTTTTTGAGGCTATAATATTATTACTTATATTAATGGTAATATTATTTGTTTTGAAAAATAAATTTAAATCATATTTGATTTTATATTCTATTTCAAGGTTCTTTCTTGAGTTTTTAAGAGGGGATGATAGAGGGAGCGTTTTGATTAATATATCTCCAGCTCAGACTATTTCGATATTAATAATTTTAGTTATTATATCAATGACATTTTTAAAAAAATCAAAACTAAAACTCGGTAAAATCAGGTTTTCATGCACTTTTCATTCGTGTCATTAAGTTCAAATTACCACAAAATCCCATTCACTTTAAGTGTGTGGGATTTTCTTTTTCAATTTTTTATTTAAATTTTAAAAAATATATCTCTCATTTAAGTTAAAAGGGGAATAATAAGTTTAACTTTATAATTTGGAGAGATATAAATGGAATCTATATGGGAAAGTGGAGCGAAGCGGAAAAAGTTTGACGCGTTAAGCGGCGAAGTAAAAACCGACGTACTTATAATAGGCGGAGGTATAGCGGGAATTTTATGCGGTTATATGTTAAAAAAAGCCGGAGTTAACTGTATTTTAGTTGAGGCAGACAGAATTTTGGCCGGAGTAACGGGTTATACAACGGCAAAAATTACACTTCAGCACGGACTTATATATGATAAGATTATAAGCAAGTATGGCTTTGAGGCAGCAAAAATGTATCTTAGTGCACAGCAAACAGCTTTGGATTATTATAAAGAGCTTTGCGGCAATATCGAGTGCGATTACAAGACACAAGAAGCGTATGTTTATTCTTTGAATAATCCTAAAAAAATCGAAAATGAAGCAGCGGCTTATGAGAAGCTTGGAGTGGATTTTTGTTTTCGTGAAAAGCTAGATTTGCCTGTAGATATTTCTTGTGCGTTGGGAATTAAAAATCAGGCTCAATTTAACCCACTTAAATTTTGCTTTACACTATCAGAGCATATACCTGTTTATGAAAAAACAAAGGTTTTAGAGATTAATAAGGGTGGTGTTATAACAAATCGGGGAAAGATATTTGCCGAAAAAATTATTATTGCAACACATTTTCCTATTTTAAAATTTCGGGGCGGATATTTTCTTAAAATGTATCAGCACCGTTCCTACGTATTGGCGCTGGAAAATGCGCCGATTCCAAAAGGAATGTATGTTGATGAAAATAACAAGGGATTATCTTTCAGAGAGTATAATGGAAAACTTATTTTAGGTGGCGGAAGTCACAGAACGGGTAAAAAGGGTGGTAATTGGCAGGAACTAAGGGAGTTTGCCAAAAAATATTACCCCGAAAGTCGAGAAATTTTGCATTGGGCCACGCAGGACTGCATGAGCCTTGACTCTATGCCCTATATCGGCAGGGCTTCAAAAGGTATAGCTGACATTTATGTTACTACGGGATTTAACAAGTGGGGAATGACATCTTCGATGGTATCAGCACTTGTTTTAAGGGATATGATAACGGGAAAAGAAAATAAATTTGCCGAAGTTTTTTCGCCATCGAGAAGCATATTTCATACAGAGCTTATAAAAAACGTTTTAGAAAGCACAGTTAATTTGCTAACGCCAACCGTACCAAGATGTCCGCATTTGGGTTGCGCACTTAAATATAATCAGCAGGAACACACTTGGGACTGTCCTTGCCATGGGTCGAGATTTACGGAAAAGGGAGAACTTATTGAAAATCCCGCTTTGCACGATAAAAATATTTAATAAAATTTATATATAAAAATCCCCGAAGGAGAATTTTCTCCATCGGGGATTTAGCATTGAAATTAAATTGAAAGGTCCTGAACATAAAGTGTGCGAACTTCGTCTTCGGCCTTCTCGGGTTTATTGCGTTCTGCAAGGAATTTTGCTGCAACCTGTGGGAAGAGAGCGTAGCTTAAAACGTCTTCTTCGCTCTTTGCAAGGTCTTTTGCTTCCTCACGGTATTTATCCATTTCAGGTTCAATAAGGTCGGCAGGACGGCAGGTAATAACCTCATCGTCGCCAATTGCCTTCTTCCTTACCTCTTCGTTAACCTTTCCCGGAACCTGACCATATTCGCCACGAAGTAGACCCTTAGATTCTTTAGTAACCATCTTATAGCGCTCACCTGAAAGCACGTTTAAAACGGCTTGGGTGCCTACAATTTGGCTTGTGGGAGTAACAAGGGGAGGGAAACCAAAATCTTCTCTAACCCTTGGAATTTCGGCTAAAACATCATAATACTTATCCTCAGCATTTGCTTGTTTTAACTGCGAAATAAGGTTAGAAAGCATACCGCCGGGAACCTGATATAAAAGGGTATTTGTATCAACATTTAAAACCTTGGGGTCAAGGTCGCCCTGTTCTTTAAGCTTTGTTGCAACCTTTCTAAAATAAGCGGCTGCATCGCTAAGCTTTTCAAGGTCAAGACCTGTATCACGCTCAGAGCCCTTAAGGGTTGCTACCAAGGCTTCGGTTGCGGGTTGAGATGTGCCGTTGCCAAGGGGAGAAAGAGCACAGTCAACAATATCAACACCTGCCCAAGTGGCCATAAGGTTTGTCATATCACCAGTACCTGTTGTGTTATGGGTATGAAGGTGAATAGGACATTTAACCGCTTCTTTAAGCTTTTTAACGAGGTTATAAGCGTCAATAGGAAGAAGAAGGTTAGCCATATCTTTAATACAAATTGTATCAGCGCCCATTTCTTCAAGCTTTTTAGCGAGATTAACAAAATACTCTTCATTATGAACGGGGCTTATTGTGTAGCTAATAGCGGCTTCACAAACGGCACCGTATTTCTTTATGCTCTTCATAGCCTGTTCCATATTGCGGGTATCGTTAAGAGCATCGAAAACGCGGATAACATCAATGCCGTTTTCAATGGACTTTTTAATAAAAGCATCAACAACATCATCGGCATAGTGTTTATAGCCTAAAATGTTTTGGCCGCGAAGAAGCATTTGAAGCTTTGTATTAGGCATAGCCTTTTTAAGCTTTCTAAGACGCTCCCAAGGGTCTTCGCCAAGGAAACGCATACAAGAGTCAAATGTAGCACCGCCCCAACATTCAAGCGACCAATAGCCCATTTTATCAAGCATTTCACAAGCGGGGAGCATATCCTCAACCCTCATTCTTGTTGCGGCTTGAGACTGATGAGCATCACGTAAAATAGTATCAGTAATATAAAGTGGTTTTGTAGACATTTTAAAATCCTCCAAGACTGATTAACCAAAGATAACAATCAAAACGCCTGCAGCTATTGCGGAGCCGATAACACCCGCAACGTTTGGACCCATAGCGTGCATAAGAAGGAAGTTTGATGGGTCTTCTTTTTGTCCCACAACCTGTGAAACACGAGCCGCCATAGGCACTGCCGAAACACCGGCAGAACCGATAAGGGGATTGATTTTATTTTTAAGGAAAATGTTCATAAACTTAACAAACAAAACACCCATGGCAGAAGCAACACCAAAGGCTACAACACCCATAATAATAATCTTGATAGTTTCAAGTTTTAAGAAGGTGTCGGCAGTTGCGGTTGCGCCAACCGTAACACCAAGGAAGATGGTAACAATGTTCATAAGCTCGTTTTGAACTGTTTTTGAAAGCCTTTCGGTAACACCACATTCACGAAGAAGGTTACCAAGCATTAAGCTTCCGATAAGCGGAGCGGCCGAAGGAACTAAAAGTGAAACAAATGCAGTTACAACAATGGGGAATACAATCTTCTCGGTTTTGGAAACAGAGCGAAGGTTAGACATTTTAATTCTACGCTCTTTCTTGGTTGTGAGAAGCTTCATAATAGGCGGTTGAATAACCGGAACCAAAGCCATATATGAATATGCCGCAACGGCGATAGGGCCTAAAAGGTGGGGTGCAAGCTTGCTTGTAACAAATATTGCGGTTGGGCCGTCTGCACCGCCTATAATACCGATTGAAGATGCTTCAGGTCCCATAAAGCCCATAAATTTTGCGGCTATAAATGTAGCGAAAATACCAACTTGAGCGGCAGCACCGAAAATGAGTGATTTTGGGTTTGCGATAAGTGGACCAAAATCGGTCATAGCGCCAACACCAATAAAGATAAGACAGGGGTAAATACCAAGCTTTACACCAAGATACAAATAGTCCAAAAGACCTGCGGAAACTGTGCGAACACCTTCAGCAAGAACAAGACCGTTAACCGAAAGTACGCCTTCGGTTATGGTAAGTCCCTTCATTTCAAGCACGATACCAACGTTTTCTTTAATAACGTTGCCCATAAGGTCGGTTAAAGCGCCCGAGCTGTTGAAGGTTGCTACACTGTCAAGGGTAATGCCGCTAATATGCCCAAAAATGTATTGTCCGTTTAATATAACATCGCCCGACTGCAAAACACTAAAAAGTGCGGGGTCTTTAAGGTTTATGGAATCAACAATGTCGGCGCCGCCAAAAAGACTCCAGTTAACGTGCCCACCTGCGAAAAGCTCTTCGTGGAACATTTCTGCGCCCGGAAGGTTTGTTAGAAGCATACCAAAAGCAATAGGAAGAAGTAAGAGCGGCTCGAACTTTTTAACTATAGCAAGGTATAAAAGCAGACAAGAAATAGCCATCATTATAAGGCATTTCCAATCGGATAAAAGATAATAAAAGCCGGTATCCTTTAAAAAGTTGATAATAGGGGTAAGCATATAAATACCTCTTTAAAGTTATTCAATTACGCAAATTGTAGCGCCGGATTCAACAGAAGCGCCTTGATTTACGCCAACAAAAGTAACGGTACCATCAACAGGTGAGAGGATTTCGTTTTCCATTTTCATTGCTTCTAAAATTGCAAGAATTTGGCCGTTAGAAACCTTGTCGCCAACCTTAACGCTTACTGAAAGAATTGTTCCGGGCATGGGGGAAACAATCTTTTCGCCACCTGCTGGCGCAGACGAAGCGGGAGCAGCAGGAGCAACAGGTTCAGCTACAGGAGCTGCTGCGGGAGCAGCAGCGGGTGCGGCTTTTGCCTCTTCCTCACTAATAAGTTCAATAGAAACCTTATATTCAGTTCCGTTTACATTAACTTTATAATTTTTCATAAGTATTTCTCCTTAAAAGTATAAATTACATTTTTTCAATTGAAACAATTCTAATAGCAGAAACATCTTTACCAAGGTCTTCTGCAATAGCGGCAGAGATTGCCGCAACCACCTCGCCTCTATTGGCGATTTGTACCGGTGCGTTACTTTGCGGTATTGGGGCACTCGGTAAAACTAGCTCTGCTTCTGATTTTTTTGTACCTAGATTTTCTGAGATTTTACATACGGCACCTAAAATTTTGCAAAGAAGAATTATTACAATTAGTCCTGCAAAAACAATACCTACACCAAGTATACAAACAGTAAGGTCATTCGGTACCGAAGCACTAAGGCTTAAAGGTAACATTTTCACACCTCCGCTCGTGAAATAAGGGATTTTTTAAAACTTTAAAATACGAAAAAACCAATTTTCCCGCATTATAAAATCATCATTTACATTATACTTCTTTTATATAAAAAAATCAATATCGTTTTATCTAAAAATATACTTTTTTGAGAAAAAATATAGTCTTTTTTCTACAACAAGTGGAAAAAGTCGAAAAAATAAAAAACCCGCTTGAGGCACCCTCCGTAAGGAAGGTGCCTCAGTTATATTCGTGTTCCGCACGAGCGATATATCTACGATGCGATATGCGTATAACGCGCGATATACGGCTTTCGCCGTGTAAAAAAAGCACGAATATAATATCGCAAAAGCCAAAGGCTTTTATATCGCTTTTGCCTTTTGGCAAAAATATCGCCGCAAACGATAGTTTGCAATATCACTTTACCTGCCGAGAAAGATATTCTTTATTTTCGGCAAGTATTTACCATTCTCAAAGTATGTAACCCACTATGACACTTTCAAAAACAGAAAGTGTCATTTTTCTTTATATAGAAAAACGGAGACTACTTCTTTACGAAGTGTCTCCGTTTTGCGGGTTTTTTCTAATAAATATTAAATTTGAAGTTTAGTAACAAGCAAGAAGTTCGAGGTTTTTCGACTCAACCTCAAATTTGCCCTTCGCACACGCCGGCATAAGGAAATAATCACCCTTTTTAAGAGCTCTTTCATAACCGTCGCCAACTATTTTGCCTTCACCGTCTGCAACTATGTAAATTGCGTTTTTGTCGAGTGAAAGTCTACCGTCGCTAAATTTAAAGCGTCTGAGTGAAAAATTGTTCGTTTGTTTTTCACCTATGAGCAGTTCTGTTAAAACTCCGTTTGAATTTTCTATAACGATAGGTTCAATAAAGGGGTTTTCGCTTTCTTCAAACTTAAAACATTTAAGAGCAATTTCAGGCTCCAAACCTAAATACATTACGTTGTCGGACAGGCGGTAATCGCCGCACCAGCGTTCGGGCTGAATGGTGAAATCAGAAGGCTCTTGCACCTCTAAAATAAGACAACCTGCGCAAATTGCGTGAACTGTATTTGCGGGGATAAAAACAACATCACCTTTTTTAACGGGGAAGTTTTTAATAAGCTTTTCCATAGCGGTTTTATCGGTTTCACTTTCGTCGATAGCCTTTGCAAATTCTTCTTTTGTAACGCCTTTTTTGAAACCGAAAGAAATTGAAGCACCTTCCCTTGTATCTAAAATGTACCAACATTCTTCCTTGCCGTAGGTAGAATTAAGATATTTTTTAGAAAATTCTCTATCAGGGTGAGCCTGAACAGGCAAACGAATAGCACTATCGAGATATTTTACCAAAATACCAAGGCTTTCTTTGTCGCCCAAAAGTTCTTTTTTGTAGGTTTTATAAGCCGCACTTAAATAAATGTCGGTGCCTTCAATTTTGGAAACACCTTCAAACGGGTCGGTAGAGCCTTCGTTAAGGGCAGTAACCGAAGAGGCAACCCACTCTTCAGGGTAAAAATCGTCTACATAATCTTTGCCAACGAATTTGCCTAAAAGCTTACCGCCTGTGTAAACCCTAAATACTCTATTGGCCTCAAAAAAGACGGGTTTTTCGTAAAACATAAATCACACCTCGTACTTAATAATTTTTTGTGCGTCAGAAACTTTTTCGTATACTCCACAAGCTACAAGAGAGAAGATGGCAGAGCCAAAACATGCCTCTTCTTTATGTGCGGGAATTCTAAGCGTTTTTCCAAACCTACGAGAAAGGCTTTCTGCAAAGGCGGGGGTTTTTCTAATACCATTACCCGAGCCAACAAGATTTTCAAATGGAACATTCAATGTTTCAAACATATCATAAAGCTCGGTGGTCATACCCTCGATTGCACCGAAAATTAGTTCTGCAGGTGTAAAGTTCTCGGGAGTTATATTTTGTACACTTCCCTTGATTTCGGGATTTACCCTTGTTCCCATAAACCTAGTATCAACAGTCAGTGAACCTGTAGTTTTTCCTTCAATGGCACTAAGCATTTGGTCATAAACCTTACCTTGTTTTTTGCCCGTAACAAGCTCGGCTACCGAACGCAAAAACTGTTCTAAAACAGCAAAGGATTTTCCGCCGCAAAGCGAACAGCCAACTAAAAGGTATTTGCCTTCAACATAAGGTCTTGTCTCAATGCCCGAAACATTTGAAATTTTATCGGCTGAAACTGAAATTTGGCTTCCTGTACCGGCGTTTACAAGAACACTTTTATCGCCACATACCGAGCCCATAAAACTAGCCTGATTATCACCAATAGCAACCGAAACCTTCGCATTTTTAAATTCGCCCAAAATTTTAAAATCAGTAGTAATTTCGGGTAGAAGCTTATCTTCTACGGTAAAACTATTTGTCTTTAGGTCATACATACCGAAGCTGGCGGCATCGCTACTATGAACTATGGGTGATGTTTTACCCGCAAATTTCATTGCAACATAGTCGTGAATTGTGCAAAAACAAACTGCATTTTGGGGTACAAGCGCCTTTTCTTTATTATAAAAATGCGTAACGTAGCCGTATCCTACAAAGCTGTTTAAATACTTTGCATAGGTTGTATCTTTAAAGGGCTGCTCTCCACGTCTGTCCTGCCAAGTGTAAAGAGGGGAGACAGAGTTGCCCTCGCTGTCGATATAAACTATACCATGCATTTGCCCCGTAACACCAATACAGTGAACGTCGTCTTGGTAGAGCTCATTCAAAATATCAAAAGCGGTTGAAAGAATTTTTTCGGGATTTTGAATTTTCTCCCATTCGTTTTCGGTCTCAATCCAGGTGTCATTAGGCTTTTCGATTTTTTTGATAACACCATTTGCGGTATCAAGCAAGATACCGCAAATAGAGGTTGTTCCAATATCAATTCCTATAGTTTTCATTTACTAGCACTCCAAGGTTGTAGATTTAAGGTCCAAACGTTTAATTATATCGTTTTGAATTGCGGGAGAAAGGTCAAGGAAGTTAACAAAAGTTCCGTGAATTCTCATAATATAAACACCGCTTGGTGCATATTTTTTGGGGTTGGCCTGAACTTTTCTAAGTGTTTCAGGAGTTGTAACGTTAACATAAAGGTAGAAAGGAGAAACCTTTTTATCGGGTGTGCTAAAGAATAAGGGGTTAACAATTTTTTCTTTAAATTCAAGGCCCTTACCCTCAAAGCTTTCGCTTCTAAAGTATTTGGGGTCGATACCAAGGTGAGAAGCGTAGCCGCCGCCCATACGCTCATAAGGTAGCTTTAAAGCTGAAAGCATACGGAATCCCATACCGTTTGTTGCTTCGCCAAACAGTGGGTCAACACCGTAGCCAAGCATTTCTCTGGAAAGTCTGCCGTCAGGTGTTGCACCTACCCAGTAACCATATGTAAGGTGGGTTGAAGGGCTGGCGTAGTCAGCGCGGAAGGGGTTGCCAAGGTAGTTTTTCTTTGAGGTTACAATGTCGGTTACTTTGTTAACAACCTCTACAGCTTCATTGTCAACTTCGTCTATGTTGTTGCCAAACTTGGGCGCGGAAAGTAAAAACTCTCTTAAATCTTCATAGCCTTTAAAGTTGTTTTTAAGAGCGTCAACCAAACGGTCTGCTTCTTCGGGCTTTTCTTTTAAAAGCTTATCAACTGCAACAAGGCTATCTGCGATAACCGAAACACCGTGGATAAGACAACCACTACCATTGTATTTTGTGCCTTGCTTTTCGGTGTCTCTTGTATCAATTCCGCTTTCAAGGCCACCCATAAAGCAGGAAAGGAAGGGAACCTTAAGGTTTGAAAGCGCTTTAGATGCGCCGTTTGCACTGTCGGTCATACGCTTAGCGTAAAATTCAACGTTTTTATAAAATTCTTCACGAAGATTTTTAAGGTCGGCTTTTTTAAGGTCGGCAAGTTTTTCGCCTGTAATAAGCGACTCGCCACCTGTAAGGGTGAGCTCTAAAATCTTGGGTAAATTGAGCCAGCTATTTGTTGTGTTGCCGTTGTCTTTGCCCATAATAAGAGGTTCTTGACAACCTGCAATAGATGTGTCAACAATATCATCCTCATCAATTCCGTTCGCGCTCAGCATAGCGAAAAGAGCGTCATCGTTGAAAAGAGAGGGGGTGAGAATTCCGGGAGAGAAGAAAAATCTACCAAGCTCTTCGTGTAAGCGGTCGGGTGTATTTTTATGCATCTTAACCGACAAAATGGGCTGAGGCATATTCATATCGTAATATGCATCTAAAAGGGCGTAAGAGGTGGGGTTGGTAAGGTCGTTTCCGTCTTTATCTCTACCACCTATAATAATGTTTTGAGAGATAGCCCAGCTTCTGTCACCAACGTTAAAGAAAACAAGGAAATGCTTAAGAAGAGCCGCGGCAGTGTCGCGGTCAAGACCGTTTCTGAAGGGCTCAAAAATTCTATCGGCATTACCAACCGAGAAGGCGAACGGGTTTGGGGTTTGCTCTAAACACATAATTTGCCAAAGCAAAATAAATACCTGAATAGCTTCGTAAAGATTTTTAGCACCTTTTTTAGGGGCAGTTTCAAGTGTGTTTGCCATAAGCTCTAATTGTGCTTTTCTCTCAGGTGTAGCGTCTTTTGCAAGGTCTTTTGCAAGGTCGGCATAACGCTTTGCAAGAATAAGAACACTTTCAAGAGCGATTTTCATTGGCTCGGCAGCCTTTTCCATCATAGGCTCAACACCGTTTGCAAGCGCAAAGCGGAAGTCGGGGATAAGGTGTCCGGTAACCTGTTCAATAAAGTATGCAACTTCTTTCGTATCAAGCTCAGCGTTATCATAAACTGCAGAAAGCTCGGTTACGTAAGGGGTCTTTGAAAAGTCTTTTCTAAGAGCTTCAATTCTTTCTTTGGTGAACTCTTCGTTAGGCTCAATATCATCAAAAACTGCGGTAGGGTCACAGTAACCGCTAAAGGTTTCAACTCTAAATGAGGGGTTAATAAGCGCATAGCTTTTTGCAAAGCCGTCGTCCTGTGTTCCGGCAAAAATGTTGTTTTCGCTTATTTCAAGGGGAATACCCGCAACAACATCTTTAAGAATAAGGGCTTTTTTAGTTTCAGCGTCAACACCCTCGTATTTTTTCTCGCCTTCATTTTCAATTTCTTTAGCTAAAAACCAACCGTCAAGACGGGTTTTGCTTCTTTCATATTTGAAGAGCTTTTTAGCCATTTCGGTAATTTGGTTTGCACTGTAAATTTCGTTAAAGTTCATAAGTTCTCACCTTTCTTATAATTTAGGATTTAGGTTTTTATTAGGTTAAGACCGTTTTCTTTAAACAGGTTGCAAAACTGTTTAAGGGTTTCCTTGCTTATAAAGCCGTTTTCAATTTCATACGGCTTAGTCCATTTCTCTTTTCCATATTCGTGATAGGGTAAAAGCTCAAAACTGACCTTTTCGGTGTTATGTTGCTTGAAAAGATTTACAAAGCCTTCGGGTGTTGAATTAAATCCGTTTATTATGGGGATTCTTATTAAAACCTCTCGCCCTTCACTACAAAGCCTTGCAAAGTTTTTAATTGTCATACTGTTTTCAAGAGCGGTCCACTCTTTGTGCACAGTAAAATCAAAATGCTTTATATCCATAATAAGATGGTCTATGTAGGGGAGCAGGTCAAAAAGCCTTGGGTGTGTGCCGTTAGTTTCAATGCAGGTGTTAATACCATTTTCTTTTAAAGCCTTATAGAACTCTAAAACCGCATCGAACTGTAAGGTTGGCTCACCGCCCGTAAGGGTTACCCCACCGCCCGAAAAAAACATAGGCTTGCAAGAAATGGCTTCCTTTACAAGTTCGTCAACTGTGAGAGTTTTGTAGTTTATTTGCTCCATACCCTCGGGGTTTGAACACCATTTGCACTTAAGGTTACAACCTGAAAGATGGTAAACAAGTCGGTTTCCGGGACCGTCTTGCGAGTAGTTGAAACCTTTTTGAAAAATTTTAAGTTTGCTAATTATAATCATCCCCCTTAAAAAAGCGGTCAATCATAAGCGTTCCCGCTATAACAACCTTATTTTCAAGGCTAGAGGGAAGCACCGATAATTTGCTTTTTGTAATATTTCTATCTTTAAGGTTTTCGTAAAGCTTTTCGGCAAAAAACTTTCCATTATAGGTGAGGTCGCCGCCTAAAATAACTGTTTTTAAATCGAAAAGGTTAATAACCGAAATTAAAGCTGAGGAAAGATATTTAATTTCCTTTTCAATAATAGACTCACAGTTTTGGTCAATTACCTCTTTCCAACTGCTAAAGTTTGTTCCGCTTAAAAGCGCGGGGATAGAAGCGTACCTTTCAAGACAACCAACGTTACCACAGCTACAGGGCCTTCCGTCAAAATCTATAGAAATATGCCCTAGCTCGTTTCCGAGCCCGTTGCCGCCACGATGTATTTTGTCTTCGGTTATAATGCCCGAACCAACACCCTCATCAACTAAAACTGTAATAAAATTATCGTTTGTTTTTTGATTCCCAAAATATTTTTCGCTTATTGCAAATGCATTTGCAATATTTTCAGCTTGTATGGTGAGGCCAAGCTTTTGACCTAAAACGTTCAAATTAAAGCCGTGCCATTTTTCAAAATTAGGCGGAGAAAGAATAGTGCTTGTTTTGTAGTCTATTGGACCGGGGGTGCTAATTCCAACCCCTAAAAGGGAACTTCTTTTAATTTTCAGGTCCTTTACAATTTTGTTTATATCAAAAACAATCTTTTCAACAACTTCACTAGGGGAGAGACTTTTAATATTAAAACTGTCTTCTTTTAAAACGTTGCCCTCGAGGTCTATAATACCAAGTGAACAGTGCCTTCTTGTAATATTAACACCAATGGCATAAAAGCGGTCGCTAACAAGCTTTAAAATAATTGGCCTTCTGCCGACACCACAGTAGTCCGACTCGCTTTCGGTAATAATGCCGAGATTTATAAGCTCCTCAGTAAGCAGTGTGACCGCTGCTTTTGTAAGACCAGTTTTTGCGGCAATTTGCGCTCTTGAAACATCTTCACTTCTTATGAGGTTTAAAATCATTTTTTGGTTTCGCTTTTTCATAACTAAAGAATTAGTCGCTTTGGTCATTAATGCAAAACCTCCTTAATTAGTTAAATGATTTAACTAATTATATTTTACTACATATAATAATAAGTGTCAAGGGTATTATAATATATTTAAAGGACCAAAATAGAAGAAAAAAGTTAGAAAAAATTTGACTATATTTTAATAATTTGGTGTTGACAATAACTTTAAACTGTGCTATAATTCTATGGCACGTTGATGGAGAGATGTCCGAGTGGTTTAAGGAGCTGGTCTTGAAAACCAGTGACTCGAAAGAGCCTAGGGTTCGAATCCCTATCTCTCCGCCATTTTTTATATTTTAATTTTTGTTACCAATGGAGAAGTACTCAAGTGGTGACGAGGCGCCCCTGCTAAGGGCGTAGGTCGGGCAACCGGCGCGAGGGTTCAAGTCCCTCCTTCTCCGCCATAGAAAAACCACCTTTTCAAAGGGTGGTTTTTTGTTTTAGTTAAAGCGCTTGAACCCGAGCGCCGAGGCGCGGGCATTTTGAGCGACCGCTGCCTGTGGCGGAAAAAGGGAGAGATAAATGGCGCAGCGGTCGAAAAAATTCGCCGCCCCAAGGCAGAAATTTTTTCGGGTACCGCAAGAGGGGTTGCGAAGCAACTGAAAGTCCCTCCTTCTCCGCCAAAAACAAAGCACCGCGAAAGCGGTGCTTTGTTTTATCCAAGCCGAAGGCTTGGTATGTAATCCGCGCTAGCGGAATGTAATCACGCGTCAGCGTGTATGGTATCACCGCAAGGTGTATTTCTTCGGCTTGATTACATACGCAACTTTCGTTGCGATTACATACAATGCTTCGCATTGATTACATTCACACCTGTGGTGTGATTTGATATGTAGGCGTTCAAACATATATCTCAAAAAACCAAAGGGCATCAAATTCATACAACCCTTTCATAGAAAACCACCTTTTAAAGGGTGGTTTTTTTGTTGCTATTATATCGTTACTTTTCAAAAACTATTTTTGACAGTAGATTTTTTTATAAGGTTATGTTATATTATATTATAATGTATTATTTTGTGGATAGCCAAAGCATTTAAACTTGAACCAGTCTACAAGGGCGGTTTTAAGGTATCTTTTGGCTTTTTGGCTAAGGAGGTAGGTTTATGTCGGGATATGGCGACTTTTCTTTTTGTTATGATTCGCTTATGGCGGATGTTGACTATACTGGTCTGACCGATTTTATTTTAGATTTATTTTTAAAATATGATAAAAAGCCAACCCTTCTTTTAGACCTTGCCTGCGGTACGGGTAATTTTAGTTTTGAGTTTGCAAAAAAGGGTATTGACGTTATAGGTGTTGACCCTTCGGAGAATATGCTTACTGTTGCTACTGAAAAACGAGAAAAGGGAAGCGAAAATCCACTTTTTTTAAATCAGTCTGCCGAAGAGCTTGACCTTTTTGGCACGGTTGACGGCGCTGTTTGTTTATTGGATAGTCTTAATCATATAAACGATATAAAAAATCTTGAAAAGGCGTTTTATAATGTTTCGCTTTTTCTTGAAAGCGAAAGGTTGTTTATTTTTGATTTAAACACTCTTTATAAGCACAGTAAGGTTTTGGCAAATAATACATTTGTAAAAGAAGCCGACAAAACCTTTTGTGTATGGCAAAATGAGTGTGAAGACGGTAAAACTGTAGATATTTTTATTGATTTGTTTACAGAAAACACTGACGGCAGCTATTTTAGGGTTAGCGAGGATTTTTCAGAAACAGCCTTTAGCGAGGCGCAAATTGATGACATTTTATTAAAAACAGGCTTTGAAAAAATTGCCATGCTCGATGGCGAAACGAAAAAAGAAGTAATAAATACAACCGAAAGGGTATTATATATAGTAAGGAAGAAAAAGTAATGGGAAAACTTTTTAGAACAATTACAAGCGACGGTCTTGTTATGGCAACGGCTGTTGATACAACCGATATTGTTGCAAGAGCAGAAGAAATTCATAAAACCTCTGCGGTTTCAACTGCGGCTCTTGGTAGGCTTTTAACTGCCGCTTCTATGATGGGCAATATGCTAAAGGGTAAGGACGATACTATTACTCTTCGTATAGCGGGTGACGGTCCTATCGGTAGTATAATTGCGGTTTCGGATAGTAACGGTGATGTTAGGGGATATGTAACAAATCCCGTTGTTGAGCTTCCGCTTAATAGTAAAGGTAAGCTAGATGTTGGCGGCGCCGTAGGAAATGGAAATCTTTACGTTTTAAAAGACTTAGGCATGAAAGAGCCATATAATGGCCTTGTTCCGCTTGTTAGCGGCGAAATTGCCGAGGATATCACCTCTTACTATGCCATAAGTGAGCAAATTCCAACCGTTTGTGCGCTTGGTGTTTTGGTTAACCCCGATTTATCAGTTAAAGCGGCGGGTGGCTTTATAATTCAGCTTCTTCCCGCGGCGGGTGATGATACTGCCGAGCTTGTTGAAAAAGGTTTGGCTGAGCTTCAATCGGTAACTACTATGCTTTCTTCGGGAAAAACACCGCTTGATATGATAAAACTTGCCCTTAAAGAGTTCGAGGTTGAAACTCTTTACGAACAGGATATATATTATAAATGTAACTGTAGTGAAGAAAGGGTAAAATCGGCTTTGGTATCGCTTGGCGAAAAAGAACTTGACGATATGTCAAAAGAGATGCCCGAAATTGAAGTTAAGTGCCATTTTTGTGAAAAAACATACAAATTTTCGCCCGAAGAAATAAGAAAAATGGCAAAGAAATAAAATTTCAAAAAAAATAAAAAAGTTTAAAAAAATGTGTTGACAAATTAGTTTAAGTGTGGTATTATATCATTCGTCGCCGATGAGGTTTCAGACAGGCGGTAAATGTGGGAGCATAGCTCAGCTGGGAGAGCATCTGCCTTACAAGCAGAGGGTCACAGGTTCGAGCCCTGTTGTTCCCACCATTTTTGGCCTGGTAGTTCAGCTGGTTAGAACGCTAGCCTGTCACGCTAGAG
>JAZSOH010000008.1:0-77172 GCA_045536815.1 Acutalibacteraceae bacterium
TCTTTTAGTGTGCGTGGCGGTTCGGGAATAAACATCCAATGTGTAACTTCACCTGCGGAAAATCTCCAAGTCCAATAATATTCTTTTTCACCGCCATTTACATAACGGTGGTCTTGAAAACGATTTTGTGTTCTTACAGTTATTCCATTTTTGGCTTTAATTGCTACCAAAACTTTAATTGTTTTATGTTTGTAATCTTTCGGTATGCAATCTTCGGGTAACTTGTCGCTTACACTTATCCATTCAGCCATCACCCCTCACCGCCTTTCTGATGCATTTCACATACATCGTTTAATTCGACTTGAACTGCAAAACCATTTTTTTCATTTGCAAACACAACGCAACAAAACGATTCATCAAAACCACTCCCTACTCGAAAATTGTGTTTTAATCTTTTTAAATATTTGCAGTTCTCGCATCTTTTTTCGTTCATTCCTGCTCACCGCCTTTCTCGGTTGGGTGGGCTGTAAAAGCATCTTCTACCCACTTTGATAAAAATTTATACAACTTAAAATCCGTTGTAACACCTTCTTTTTTGCAATCGAAAATCAAATCGGGAACAACATATTTATTCCATCCTTGTTTTGTTGTGTCTATTAACTGACAATACATAATCGGGTTAAAATCTCCATTGGGCTTTCTACTCGTCCAAGAATAAATAATTCGGTATCTTAAATTATCCTTACTTATCGGAATATCCATATGAATAGGCAAGTGTTTGTTTGCAAATGGTTTCAAGTTTTCATAAAACCACGCCTTTTCTATTTTCATTTCCTCTCTTCTTCCTTTCTCTGCCGCAATGCCTGCTCCGCTTCCTCTTTGGTGAGGAATACTGTTTTGCCCAACTGTTTTATATCTATATGGCTGATTGTATTTGTTGCTTCGTGGTAAACAATGATATATTGTTTTCTTTCTTGCCCTCGTATATGAGGAAATTTGCCCAAATGAAAACCAACAACATTTTGCGGAACATAATAACCTTTACCATCTTTAAAAATTATAAGTTTATATATCGTATCCCCCACCTTGCAAGGCGGTACTATAACACCATTTGCTAAAAGGTAGTCGGCATATATGCCTAACCATTCTTCAAGTTCTAAAGGTCTTGTTAACACTTCGGCTACCTTGTTTTCTGCCCCTTTTAACAGCTCTATCAACCTATCTCTATCGGTCATTTGTATCACTCCTTTTTAAAATTCACCGCACCATATATCCTCAAAATTTCGGTTTTTATAATCAATGGTAATATGTTTTTCTCGGCTCATTTCGTTCAATGCCCTTACACAAGGTCTGCCGTAGGTGTTATCTTCGCAATAATCACACATAGAGCCATATCCACATTTGCCGTAGTGTTCGGTAGGTTCGTTCATTCCTTTATCGTTGCTCCACCTTTGAAAAGCATTTTCCCAATTTCGTTTTTCTTTGTTTTTAGGTTTAGGTGTAGGTTTGACCGCATTGCCAAATATATCAATTTGCAATGTCATTCGCCCTCAACCTCGCTTTCAAGCCATTGGATATTATTTTGTATTGTTTCTTCGGCAGTTTTTGTATACAAACCGCTTAATCCTGTATAATGAAATTCCTTGTGGTCGGGAACAAAATAAATGTGTTCTATTGCCAATTCCTCAACACTCATATTCCTTATGCGGTCATAGTTGGTTTTTGGCTCTTGTATCTGCTTTTCCAATGCCTCAATTATCGTGTTTTCAACCTGTTCGGCTTCTGCCGTGCCTTTAATATTCAAACCACAGGCTTTTATTATCCCTATGGCATTTTGGTATTTGTTCACTTTGCATACACACTCCTTCTTGCATATTTCGGTAAAACTATCTTTACTACGCTGTTTGGTCGCCTATCGCTCCTATGCTTTGCTTCGCTATGTACGTGATTTATACTTTTAAATCTACCTTCTTTTACTAGGTCATAAGCCGTGCCGCAACAGTCAACAAAATCTTTCTTATCGTAAAATACGAAAAATGTTAGTCTTTGCCCTCCGCCTCGTTTTGCCATAACTATTCTCCTTCTTTATTTAAAATTGGTAGGGAAGAGCATATTACATAATCTCTTCTATAGAACTTATGATGGGTCGAAGCATACTACGTTCTCTAAACTTTTTAACGGCTTCTTCTTCCGAAGCAGCTTCTATAATTCTTTCCCCAGTTCGCTCTGGGAAGCAGTCGCAATAATCGGTTTCCCACTCAATACGAAATTTTTTCATTTCTCAATCTCCTTTGAACCCGAGACGCTTTCTAAAAAACATACAAGTTTCTCATAACATTCAAGACATAAATCTATTCGTTGACCCGGGCCGGCTCTATATTCGCCCGGCGACCATAATTTTATCAGAGCTGATTCACCAGCTACGGCATGAGCTGAGTGTCCTATTATTTCTGCTCCGCAAATGTTACATATATATGACAAATATTTACTCATTTTTAGCACCACACATTGGACAATAAATAAACTCAATTTTCTGCTTAGGGTCGGCTTCGATAATGCTAAAATTGCAATTTGAACAAATATATTCAACTTCACATGTGCGGTCAAACTTTTCCCATTTACCATGCATAACCGGGGCGACTTTTTCAGCAGGGAGTAAATCAAAGCCCTTAACAATAGCAACAATATCGTCAACAGGGTCAAGAGTTTTCATCCCATCAGATATAGCACCCTTGCCATAATTTTTAACAAGTTCGATGGCTTTTTCGCGTTCTATGTAGTCTTTCATAACTATACCTCCGGTTTTATTTTTGTTAAATATTCAATGATGGCTGATTTGCTATCACCGGTTGGATTATATAACCTATAAGCGTGTTCTTCATATTGCGCCTTGTAGTTATCTCTATCCGATAGCAGCAGGTGATATATAACGCTTGTTGACTTCTTGTATTTGTTTACTTTATGCCAACCATCAAATACCATACAAGCGTATTCGGTAGCAATAATCGCCGTATTGTTAGGCAACACCTTTCGGTAAAATTTCAGTTCAAGCTCTGGTATCTCTTTCCACAGCTCCCAAGTTTTATAATTATTTAAAAATTCTTCTCTTTGCGTTTTATTTTTAAGTTGCATAGTTTTACTCTCCTAAAAATTCATCCATATTTTTTCAATTCTATGTAATCCCATCTGTGCTGTCGTTTCTATTTTGTCGGTGTTCCAATCAGCTAAAGCAGAATCGTATAAATCGTTCTCATATCCACTTAAAACAATTTTCGATTTGCTTTTTAAAATAACTTCAAGGAGCTCTTTGTGTTTATTGTCGCTAAATTCAAAAGCGTACATATTTTTCTTTCGTAAACTCTGTAAATATGGCGGGTCAATATATATCAAAGTTTTTTCATCGTTATAACGGCCGATAAGTTCAATTGCATCAATGTTTTCTATTTGTGCATTTTTTAATCTCTCAAAACACTCAATGATAGTATTAGGGAGATAATTCCACATAGTTGCGCATCGTGGTCCGCCATATGTTTGAACATTGCGCCAACTTCTTTTGCTACTATTACTTGTACCAAAAGATTGATGAAATCTTACAAGAGTTCGTCTAGCTTGTTCAATAGGGTTTTCTGAATAATCATAGCAATTTAAAAATTCATCTCTTGCAAAGGGTGTTAAGCTAATCAAATTTGCTAACTCTTCCGGGTTATTCCTGCAAACCTCAAATAAATTAACTATATTTCCGTCAATATCATTTATGGTTTCTATGTATGATGGCTCTTTTTTAAAAAAGACTGCTCCTGAACCAAAAAACGGTTCTAAATAAACTTTGTGTTCAGGAAAGTGTGAAATTATCCAATCTGATATTCTCCACTTTGCTCCTGGATACTTCAAAATTGCTTTCATTTCAACCTCTCCTCGTAATATTCTGAATAGTAATTTTAAGTACAGCGTTAACTGATTTAAGCCGGTCGTTTTCAGTTTTAAGCTTAGTTATTACTTCTCGAAGGTCGGCGCAAGACTGCTGAAGGACTTCGTTTTGGACCTCAAGCATATTGTTCGCCCAAAGGATATGTTCGTTTGTCATTGTGTTTATGGCGGGATTATTCATTTTAACTGTCCTTTCTATTTCGGTGTCGGCGGTGACAGACGGTGACGAGTATAACGTCACCCGCAAATGCCTTTATTTAAGCGCTTTTTGAATGTCGGTGACGCGGTGACGCTATTTTTTACGCGCACGTATAAGAGATTTTAAAAAGGCAAAATTTTTTTCACCGTATAAAATATCTTGTTTTTTCACCGTCACTCCGTCACTCCGTCACCGAAACCTATCAAATTTATTAAAACTCTTATATGCTAATCGATTCTTCATCCGTTTTTTCAATGGCTTCGTTGGGCAAACGCAGAACATAACAACGGGGCTTGTATGCTTTATCTAAAGAAACCGTTCTACTAGGTTCTCCACTTCCACTTTTCCATAAAAGATTATTCTTGTCAGCCCATGCTATAAATGCCTTGGGTGAAAATCCACCGGAAGCACATAACCTGTTAAACGGATTTTTCAAGATTGCAATATACTCGTTTTTATCCGGGTCGGTAAGATGTCTACCCCAAATTTCTCCTATATGTTCTTCTCCGCTTTGATAAATAAAACATCTATCATTAACTGAGCATTCATTTACAATATACTCGTAACATCTTTCGTTCTCAGAAAGTGCCTTTTTGTCTGTGAGGCATTTTTGCAGTTCTGCAAAGCTGAGATATTTTCCATCCTCAAAAATCCAATCTGTGGCGAGCTTGTCCGCTAAAATTATGGCTGATAAACTAAGTAATTGCTTGGCCTCATAATTATCATTTTTAATAGACTTGTATATTTCTTTTTGCATCTCGGCAATACGTTTTTTGCCGATTTGTATAATTTTTCTAACAAATTCTTTGCCTGCAAAACCATAATTGTTTTGAAAAAAGGATGCTGTAGCGGGACCATCGGGAAATATATCACCCGGCTCGGTCATAAATTCTAAGACACGGTTAATCGCACCGCCTTTTGTTTGGTCGGTAATAAGGGGTGTTTCACCAGACGAAATGGTAATGTTTTTCCAGGTTGCCTTATGTGCCAAACCGAGATTAGTGTTACTTCTGTCTTTACCCTCACCACTTGTAATTTGATAAATAAGCTGTGAAAAGTTATCTTTGAAATTGTCACGAATTTTAACCGTATCGTCGATTATAAGTGGTAAGTGATTTAGAAAATCCGCCTTTACTTCAAACGCTGTTGTTGTGGAATCTGCGTCTGATATATATTTTCCTATCTCTGCATCCGCCCAAATACTGGCCGCGAGCATACCGCAAATCGATTTACCACCGCCTGTATCTCCCCATAGGTCAAACCAAAAAGGTAAAAGACCGCAAGGTTCTAAAAGAACACTGGCAAAACTGGCAGCCATCATCACTCTTGGCTCAATTCTTCCGGCTTGCCTAATTTCCTTAACAAAATTCAACCACTTAACATAATCGCCTTTTGTTGAGATGGACGAATATAAAGCCAAAAACCTATCTTCGCTATCATCAAAAATCAGTTCTGAAAAATAGGGCATAAATTCGTTTTCTCTCCAACCCATTTTTACAGTTGCTTTTGAAATGGGCAATTCACCTTCATTAAGCATTTCTATATCAAAAAGATATTTGGCTAAATTTTTACTCGTATCACTGGAAACCATAATGCCTCTTTCGGCTAAATCTGTTATTTTGTTTCTATTAGCTATGACGCTCTTTTTGAAAATTCTTTCTTGCCAAAAACCAAATCGTTTCCAAGCTAACTTTATTTTTTGTGTACCATCCTCTAAGTTAAATATGATTTCGATAGGCAAAATAGGATGACAGCAGGCAAGAGAATCTGTGTATGCGCCGGGGTTTGTAATTCCGTATTCATCCGCTTTCCAAAAACCACATTTAAGGTTTGGATAATCACCATCAAAATCGGTATAATTTTCAAATGAGTTTTCGCCATCTCGCTTTTTACGTTCCTTCTCTTTGGACTTCATATCCTTTTCTGCTAGCTTTAGCATACGTTCTACGCGTTTAGCAATGTTCTCGCCGAATTCGCCTGCGCGGTCAATAAGGTCATAACCTAGTTGCTCTCTTATAAGAGGGTCGGGCTCGTCCATAATCTGAGCTATTAAATCGGGGGAATATAATTCTTTGCCGGTTAGTTTTGAAAAATCCATTTTTAATCACCCTCTTTCATATATCGAGCTTCGGCAAGCTCTAGTTCGTACTGTAATATTCCGCGCATATTAAGCGCCATAACCCACAATCCCTTTGGCTTATCCTCGGGTGTATTGGGCTTAAACTCTTTTATAATGGTCTCATTTGCTTCATACATATCGAGGGCGGCAAAATACTTGTCCGTAACATCAAAACGTTTTCTAGCGGCATTCTCGCGCTCTCGTTTGATTTTATTGACCTTGCGCTGCTGTGAGTATGTCATATCGCCGTCAAGCAGGGCGCAGGCACTGTTAAAATCTAGATTTTGCATTTTCATTACAAAGGTAATAACGTCTCCGTGGGCGCCACAACCAAAGCAGTGAAAGGTGCCTTCGGGATATATTTTGAATGATGCAGTTTTTTCGTTGTGAAAAGGGCACCGGGCAAACCCTTTGCGGTCTGCTTTAATGCCATAACGGTCAAGCTCTACAGTTAGGGGGTTTAAAGCTCTTATTTTGTCTAGGTCATATCTTTTCATCGTTCCACTCCAAAAGCTCTAAAATACGTTTGCCCGTACTACGCTTGGAGCAGAATAGAAAATCAACTCCATAAGAAATGTGCACGCGGTATATTTCATCCATAAGCGCTCGGCCGGAAACAGTAGTATAACGGCTTTGCCACTTTGCGACATCGGGAATAGACTTTATTTGTCCGCCGTGCTCGCAAAGAATAATCATTTTTATTCCTTGTTCCTTAGCTCTTCTAACCTCTTTCCAAAATCTTGAATGGTCGGCGCGGTTCATAAGGTTCCGCGCCAGTTCCTCTAAATTTTGCTTGCGGTCAATGGCCAGACTATTTTTACCTTCTATCTGATAATCGGCAACGTCGAGCTTTTTTTCTATGTAGTCTATATCGTGTTCAATAAAGTATCGAAGCACGTGAGAATTTTTCTTTTCTCTTGTGTCAACAATGATTTTCATTTAAACAACTCCTAAAACGGCAAATCATCATCGGAATCGGAACTCTCGGTAAAATCTTGATGGGAGAGAGTGTCGGCAAACTGTGTCAAGGGGTCGTTTTCAGGGTTAACGTCTACACTTGGCTTGCTATCTGCCTTGCTACCGCAAAAGTCAACGTTATTTGCTTGAACGGTCCAAGATACACGTGTCTTACCATCGTCGTCGGTCCATTTTCGGCTTTCCATACTTCCCGAAAGAACAATTTCCTTACCTTTGGTGAAAAACTTAGAAATCATTTCCCCAAGTCCGCGCCAAGCTATAACGTTAAAAAAATCAGTTATTTTGTCCTCGCCGCTTTTATAAGAACGGTCAACGGCTATCGTAAATGTGCACATAGAAACACCGCTTTGTGTTTGCTTCAATTCGGGGTCTGCGGTAAGGCGGCCGTGCAAAACAATATAGTTTAGCATTACTCGGTCACCTCATTTAAGGCGTTTGTAAGGTCAGTGGCTTCCGTCGGCGCTTCAAACCAATCAGATATTTTGCTCTCGTTATTTTTAAGAGCATTAAATATTCCTGTATATTCAACAAAATCATCTGCAGTCATAGTATCGATTTTGCGTTTAAGTCTGCTTTCGATTTGCTCTTTGGTTACACCGTATTTCTGGAACTTAAGTATTAAGTGTTTTACTCTATCAATTAAAGGCAGTTCCACGTCACCTTCAACCATCTTTTTAAGTGTGGCTTTGCAGGTCTTAATGGCATCATCAACGAACCATCCCGGCAAAATAGCAAGTATACGGGCGCGTAGTCTACGTGTTGCCATGTTTGCGTTGTTTTCGTAAATATCGCGTTGGCTTGTAAGGGTAACCATCTTCTTGCCCTGCTCACGCTGATGGGGGTTGGTGAAGTTCTGAACGCTTTGGGCATTGGTTTCTAAGTCCCAAGCATAAGCTTGCATTTCACTCTTTCCGTTATCTTGGGAAAGTTCTTTAATACCGTAGTCAATGTTACCCCAGCAACGAGCCAATTCCTCGGCAAATCGAATTGTAGGGCCTTCTACAGTTTGTCCGCCTCTAGGAAAAGCATAAAAGGCCTTTTCAGCCATAGACGGACGTTGGCAAGCTTCTATTGCTTTAGCGTATGCGGTAAGCTCATCTCTGGGAAATCGTTTAGCTATAACAAGTTTGCCTTGCGCTTCGGCTATTGCTCTGCTTGCCTCAATTGCAACGGTGCCTTGGTTTATATTATCCATTTGCGCTATAATACCGTTTTTAGGCATATTGGGCGCCTCTTGGTTTTGTACTGTCATTTGATTGTTTTCCATTATTCATACTCCTTTGCCAACCAAGCCGGAAGGGCGAGGTTGTTTATCATATTTTCGCGGCCAAGATAACCATACCAATTTTCAGTGGTTTTGCAGTAATGGTATATTCCTAATGCTTCTCGGTATAGGTCACCGCCGCGCCTAAGTAATATTGGGTCTGCTTGAAAAATGTTAACCGCATAGGGCGGTGTTTTTTCTACAACAATGTAAACGAAAATGCAGGGCTCACCTGTGCAAATTGTTACGCCGTTTGTGTACCAGGCAGCTTGAAAATCATAGCCAAATTTTAGTGCATCTCTTATAAAAGAATCGCAGTCGGCACTAGCGGCAGACTTTACGTCTACAACAACACGCTGGTCGTTCACTTTAACTGTCGATAGGCAGTCAACCCTGCATTTACACTCTTCACCCGTCATATTGTCGGTCCAAAAAAACGGCTTTTCTTTTTCGCCGTTGAGGAGCTTCATTGCCATAGGTGTGTTTTTAAGTGCCGTGCACATTTCGGTTGCCACTGCAAATTCATCGGCTGTTACAATTGTTTTATCAGCTGACTGCTCAACAAACTCCGCCCAAGCTGTTTTGCCATCTTTCGTTCTGCGGTCCACGTTTGGCGCCACTGCAAATTCATCGGCAAAGCTTTCGGGCTGAAGTGCCAATTTATGAAATAACTGACCGAAAACTAAAGATGGGGTAGGGGGCTCGGGGTTGTCCCTAAAATACTTAAACTTTTCGGGACTGTCTAAGATTTTAAATAGCTCTGAACGGCTAACGGCAGGGTGCTCTCTATATTCTTTCTCAGTCACACTCAACAACCTTTCTATAATTTGGCCGCCTTGAAGTACCAAAGCGGCTCTATTTTTTTATCCTACAACTATTACTGCGCCGTTTTTGATTTCTTCTGCCAATTCAAATTCAAAATATTCCAAAATGCGATTTTTGGCAGCTAATTTCCAAGCACCACCGTCAGCTTCGTACAAAGCGAATTTGTTTCCGTTGCTTATGCGAAATAGAAAGTCAGACTTAGGTTGTTCAACTTCGCGGAAAGTTCGGAATGGGGCTAAGGTTCTAATTGGCGCAGCAGTTAAAGTTCGATTAAGTGAGGTTCCGGATGAAGCAGTGATGCGCTGAGTTATACCGTCGTCTTCTGCTTCAACAGATTCAATATTAGAAACGCGTTGTAGCAATTCTAATAGATTTTGCACATCATCGTTTTGTACGAACATAGAACGTAGCGCAATAACAAAAGATTCGTAATCATAGTTACGGCCAAATTCAAACCGGGAACCTTCTGATACACATCGGAAGGGGGTTTGTCTTTCTAGACGTTCATTCATAGAATCAAACACATTAACTTCCGTGTGATTTGATACATTTATGTATATGGGAAGCGAAAAGCGGTCGCGTTCCGCTTTTATCATAGTTACCAAAGATTTTAGATTATTGAATGTTATTTGCTTTGCAATTCTTGTTGGTTCCTCGACGGGATATAAACTTACGGAAGAATAAATCTTGCCGCCTATATCGTGAATTTGTGGGTTTTCATCGAAAATTGATTTTAAATCTTTTACAAAACTGTTATCCATTGTTTTTGTCCTCCTGCACTTTTTCGCCTAGTTCTATATATTTTGTTTGATGTATTTTTCCAAATATATCCATTTGACCATCCAAAAGGCCGTCGTTCTCATAGGCCTGTATCCTACCTGCAACTTCTTGCATAAATACTTGAGTATCTACAGGTTGTGTCGGGCGTAATGTTTTATTTACTGTTGTATTAATAGCCAACTGGGTACGGTTATTGGTGGGTTTAATACTCATTTTTATAGTGAGCGTGCGAGGTTTGTCATCGGTATCACGGCTTCGAATATTGTCAATAACCTCTTTAAGTTCGTGGTTAATGCGTTCAAATATCGCACCGCCACCAAAATCTAATACACTATTTACTTCTTTCATCTTTCGAATTCTCCTTTTTTTATTCTTTCGAAATGGTTATTTTAAATTTCTCATCGTCGGTTTCGAGAATAAACACGGCAAACTCTTTGCTCCTATAGAGCTCCGCCTCGTTCAATTTACCGTTGTCTACCAAAGTAGCTAATATTTTCACAAATAATTCTTTCATCTTGTAGTCTCCTTAAGGTGCTCTTCCATCGTAGCAACCTTCTGTTTGAACAGTTCTATGGTGGTTTTTAAGTTTGCATTCTCGTTTGATAATCTTGAATTTTCCTTGGCAAGATACATATTGTATTTACGTTCTTTGTCATTACGCTCATCAGCCGCTATCCAACCGAAAATACTTACAATTGCACCGATAAAAATAAAGAATAGAATTATTACTCCTATTAAATGTTCAATTATCATTTTTCGTACTCCTTTACTATTTCGCCTCTCATAGCCTTAAGAAAAAGTATTTTGGGAATTCTAACCCTTGTCCCCATTCGTATAATAGGAAAGGGAAAAGGGTTTTTGCCATCTCTTGTTGCTACGTTAATGGTATAAGGCGAACATCCTAAATATCCTGCTATGTCCGTTGGCACTAGCATCTCCTTGTCTAAAGCTTCTATTTCAGCGAGTGTTATTTTAATCACAACCTTTCATAATCTCAGTGTCCGTATTTATGTACAGCAGATTTGTTATACTGACTTAGCAGCAGAAGATTTGGCCTCGATAATTTCGTCGATAGCGGATAGAATGTCTTTTTCGGCTTTTTTCGTACTTTTTTTGCCATTTAGCAACATCGAAATATACTCGCTTGTGACACCTAATTTTGCTGCTAGTTCTTTGTTAGTAATTTTATTAATATGCATGAGCCCTACTGCTTTAGCAATCCAATTTTCCATAATTACACCTCCTTTAATTAAATAGTTGACAAAGTTAAACTTTTATGCTATTATTTGTTTGTTAATGGTTTAATTAAATAAACGGACTTTTTGTAAGTTGGACCTAATAAGTTTAACCGACTCAACCCTAAAACTATTTTAGTCTAATCAATTAAACTTGTCAAGAGGAAAAAGTCTAATCGTTTAAACTTTGTGCAAAATATACATATTAAAGGAGAGATTTTTGTGTTTTATGCTCGCTATTTAGAGTTATGCTTTGAACAAGATGTGTCGCCTTCAAAAGTTGCTTTGGACTGTGGTTTTAATAAAGGTAGCGTTTCTGTATGGAAAAAGAAATATTTGGCTGGTGAGGATGTTAGCCCGTCTGCCGATATACTTTTGAAATTGGCTAATTATTTTGATGTTTCTGTGGATTATTTGTTGGGAAAATCCGAAAGCCGATATGTTGAAAAAGAGTGCGATATATGCGGACAAAAATATAACGCAAATGATGAAAGAGATATATTGGAACATGCAGAATACCATAATAAATTTATTACAGCTCGAAAGTTTTTTGGCGAATATTGGGTGCTGAGCGGTAAGGAAGAAGAGGAAAGAAAACAATTTTGCTGGTCGATAATAAATGATGCCGATAATCATAATGAAAGCGATTTGTTTTCGGCTGTTAGCGACTTATATGGAGCTTGGTTTTCGCGCAGTCTACGAGCTAGCGGTTATAATTTGAATCATCCTAATGTACAGGATTTTACTTGTATGATGATACATCAGCCACATCAGCAAGACCTTGTATTAAGTAGGTTGCCAGAAACAGTAAAAAACGAACTTTTAAAATATTATCGCGAGAAACCTGGTATTGAAAACGGAAAGAGTTATTATCTTATTCCAAAAGAGGAAAATGCAAAAATTGTAGATTTTCCTTCGGTAACTGACGAGCATATTAAATTTGCATTATTTGGCGGAAATGAAAATATTACTGATGAAATGTTAGACGAAGTAAAGACTTTTGCTCAATTCGTCAAAAACAAATATAAAGATAAAAAGGAATGAGGTCATTGGAGTTAACCACCTTATACGATTTTGCCGAACAACAGGGAATACATATAGATTGTTATGATTTGGCATATATCGACTGTTTATCTATTCTTGATGATGGCGAATGTTATATTGGAATAAACCCTTTAATTTTATCTTCGTATGCCGAGGAAAAAATCAAACTAGCGCATGAAGTAGGGCATTGTGAAACGGGTTCCTTTTATAATGAAAATACCCCTCGTTATATTCGGGAACGTTGTGAAGCTCGTGCAGATAAATGGGCAATAAAAAAGCTCATCCCTAAGGATGAGTTAATAAAAGCATATAAAGATGGAATCAGTGACAATTTCGAACTGGCGGATTATTTTGGTGTCACAGAAGATTTTATGAGGAAAGCGATTAAATTGTATTGCAATTTATAACCTTTTAATTGTGACAGTAAAATATGTAGAAAGAGAAAGGAGGAGTATGATTGGATTTTTTAATTACAGTTAGTGTATTTTTTTCCTCATTAGCAATAGCATTTGGTCCTACACTTATCATAGTGTTTTTAATTTACGGAATTTTCCAATTGGTTTTTAAAGAATATTTAGACGACCGCACTGTTTTGATAATTGGTTCTATAATATATTTTATAATATTTCTATTTACAATATTTGGCCCTTATGATTTTTTTAAGAACGAACTTATAAAAGAATTAAATAATTTTTCATTCTCATCACTAAACTTTTATGATGTATTAGAGATAATAGTTAATATAGTCTTTGCTTTCTTTAGCGCAGGTTTTGTAGCATGCATTCTTTTGGATTTGATACCATTTTTCCGTAGAATAGAATTTAAATTTAGAAGAATTCATCTTGCGATTCAAATTTTTCTTTTAATAATATATTTTATAGGTTTTCTTACTGCTTTTATCTATTTTAACAATTAAATCTAATGGTTCATATTGAGAATGACCTAATCACTAATATATATAATATATAGTTACCGATTGTGTTAAAATAAAAAAATCCGTTTCAGTGGTTTAACACCGAAACGGAGCTTCTAGAGAAAATATTAAAAAATACTTAGCAAAGTTGGTGAAACATGAACTGTAGAAAATGCAAGAAAGAGATTATGGAAAACTCAAAATTTTGCAATTTTTGTGGTACTAAGCAGGTATACGAAAAATCTAGCAAAAAGAGAGGGAACGGACAAGGTTGTGTTTATAAAGAATCTAGCGGAAAGTGGAAAGCAGAAGTTACTCTTGGCTATGATGAAATTAAGGGTAAAGACGGTAGCGTAAAACTTAAAAGAAAAAAAGCAACCAAGACAGGTTTTGACACTAAAAAAGAGGCATTGGAATATTTACCTCAGTTAATGCACACTGTAAGAGTTACTGACAAGAATATAAAGTTTAAAGATTTGTATAAAAAATGGATAGAAGCTCACTCTGCTAAGGTATGTCAATCAACTATAAATAACTATAAAGCTGCATATAAATACTTTAGTTCAATTTATTATGTAGAGGTAGCTAATCTTAAGACAGAGCACCTTCAAAAAAGTATAGATGAATGTCCTCGCGGACGTAGAACCAAAGAAAATATGAAAGCGGTTGGCACTTGCTTGTTTCGCCTGGCTATGCAACTTGATATAGTAGATAGAAATTATGCTGAATATATTTACATTCCCAAAGAGGCAAAAAATGAGCGTTTAGCGTTTTCTACAGAACAAATGCAGTTAATGTGGGATAACGTAGTAAAGGTTCCTGCGCTTAAATATGTGCTTGTTCTTTGCTATACCGGAATGCGATTGGGAGAAATGTTGGCAGCGCGTACAGATGAATATAACAAGGAAGATGGCTTTTTTATTACGGGCTCAAAAACCGAAGCAGGAAAAGACCGCACAATAACCATATCACCTCGTATTTTGCCTTTCTTTGAAAATTTTGGGAAAGGGGAATATCTTTTCTTTGAAGAACCGAAAATGCTCGCAGAGAAGAAATTTCGCAACGATATATTTTATCCTGCTCTTAAGGAGATTGGAATTGATACTATACTAGAGGACGGGTCTCATTTATATACACCGCACTGTTGCCGTCATACATTTGCAACAATGATGAAAAACATAAACGCCCCGGCTACTGATAAACAAAAGCTCATAGGCCATAGCAAATTTGAAATGACCGCTAGCTATACACATACCGATTTGGAGTCATTAAAAAGGATAACTGACAAGCTCTAATTTTTTTGAGCTCCCTGCGGTGAAATACGCGGTGAAATAGAAAAACATTTTACTGTTTTTTTAAAAAATTTTAGAGAATAATAAAAAACCACCAAACCCCATATAATAAAGGGATTTGGTGGTTTTTACTTGGTCCGAGTGACAGGAGTCGAACCTGCGGCCTCTTGAACCCCATTCAAGCGCTCTACCAAACTGAGCCACACCCGGATTTAATATGTAGCGGCTTTTTGTCGCCGCAGACTATAATATCACATTTAATATTAAATTGCAATACCTTTTTTCAAAAAAATAAGGTTTTACAAAAAATATCGGCTGATGCACCAAAGGGCAACAGCCGAAAATAAACTTTGCCTTTAAAACTAGTCAACAAAACCTGATTTTACAAGCTCAACAAGCTGGTCAACAGCATCTTTCTCGTCGCCACCGTCAGCGCTTATGCGGATAGAGGTGCCACCAATAATGCCAAGAGAAAGAACACCTAAAAGACTTTTAGCGTTAACGCGGCGGTCTTCTTTTTCCACCCAGATAGAAGCTTTAAATTCGTTAGCTTTTTGAATAAAAAATGTAGCAGGACGAGCACGAAGTCCGCCTTGGTTTTGAACAACAACATCCTTAACGTACATACTAGTAACCTCACTTACTTTATAGTTTTGGGCGAAATGTCGCCAAACGGTCATATTACATTATAATTATACCACAACTTTTTTTTAAGTCAACAATTAAAAGTAAAGGTACAAAAATTTCTAAATTTCAAATAAATAGAATTTTTTTAAAAACCTGTGGTTTGTGCATAAACCACAAAAAACTTCTAGGTTTTTGTGCAAGGGGTAAAATTTAATTTCCCTTCATCTGCAATACTATTATATTATCTTTAGATTATTTTGTTTTCATTTTTTCCAAATATTCATTTATAAATGCTTTATCTTTCTCGGTGAGAGGAAAATTTTCAAGCATTTCGGGGCGCTTTTCAAGGGTGGTAATAAGCGACTGCTCGTGGCGCCACTTTTCAATGTTTTTGTGATGTCCCGAAAGAAGTATTTCGGGTACGGCTTTTTCCTTCCAAACGGCAGGGCGCGTATATTGTGGATATTCTAAGAGTCCGCCAAAATGGCTTTCTTCGCTGAAACAAATGTCATCGGCAAGAACACCCGGCAACATTCTGCAAACCGCATCAGAGACGGCGACCGCTGCAATTTCGCCCCCTGTAAGAACAAAGTCACCAAGAGAGATTTCTTCATCAACAACCTCTTCTAAAACCCGCTCGTCAACCCCTTCATAGTGCCCGCAAAGAAGTATAAGATTAGAAAGCTTTGAAAGCTCTATTGCTTTTTTTTGGTCGAAGGTTTTGCCCTTTGGCGAAAGGTATATAACGTGCGGCTTTGCGGCACAGGTTTTGCTAACCTCGGTTACACAGTCGTAAATAGGCTGCACCGACATAACCATACCCATTCCGCCACCATAAGGCGTGTCGTCAACTCTGTTATGCTTATCTTTAGTATAGTCGCGAATATTGTGGCAGTTTATTGTAACGTGACCTGCCGACCTTGCTCTTCCAATAATGCTTTCGCCCAAAAAGGCTTCGCACATTTCGGGGAAGAGGGTTAAAATATCTATCTGCATTATTTATTCCTCAACTGCTTCTATATTATCAAAAATGCCGTCAAGCGGAGTTATAACAATTTTTTCGTTTTCGGTATCAACGCTTTCAACAACGCTTGGGATAACCGGAATAAGATATTCTTTTTCGCCCGATTTAATGTGCCAAACATCATTAGCGCCCGTTTTTGAAACGTCACTTATTTCGCCCAGAAGAGCATTTGTTTTACTGTCAAAAACCTTGCAGCCCAAAAGGTCGCAGATAAGATATTGACCTTCTTCAAGCTTAATTTCTTTCCTTGAAATATACAAAACCTTATTTCTAAGCTTTTCTGCATCTTCAATAGAGCATACGTTTTCAACATCCATTAAGACAACGTTGCCATGTACCTTAGAAGCTTTAACCTTAACGGGCGAAAAGCCTTCCTTTCCCTTCAAGAAAACCTTTTTAAAGGTTAAAAGAAAGTCAGGACTGTCGCACCAGGGCTGAACGCGAAGGGTACCTCTAACCCCGTGTGTTCCAACAAATTTTCCGCTTTCTATATATTCCTTTTTCATTTAAAACTCCATTCAGCCAAAAGGCATAAATCTTTACAAAAGCATTTTAACATAAAACCCAAAACTATTCAAGAGGGATAAAGTATTGCAATTTCCCTTTTGGTGATATATAATGTTATTAGAAAAACAAAGGAGGAGTAGGAAAGTGTCGAAGACAAAACAAAAAATAGTTATTTCTATAATATACTGTATTGTAGTTTTAATTTTATCTGCAATATTTTTTTACATATTCCTAAACAAAAAACCTGATAAAAACGATGACGCTAGTAATACTTCATCGGTATCACAGGAAATTAAGGTTGATTTTTATAAAGCGCTTAATACGGGCGACAGTAAAGTAGTTGCTGAATTTTTTGCCGATGACATTTGTGAAATATTAGTAACCGAGTTTGTTACTATAAAGCCTACCGAATATAAATTAAACAGTAAGGAAAAACTTGAGGAAGCGCTACAAATTTTATCAGAGTCATATTATGGCCAAGAGGTTTCGGAATTTGCTATAGAAGATTTCGAAAGTGATATGAAATTTGAATTTAAAGATACAAACGAAACCAAAACTACACTTGAAATGGATTTTTGGATTGAGTCGGGCGTTATCAAGCTTACAAGCGGAGAAAAAACAAAATTCTTTCTTTTCCCCGAAAAATCTTATGTTAACCTACGTTCTCTGCCTACCGAAAGGTTTTATTTGCATAATTCCAATTTGAAGCTACCAAGTGACATGGTTTGCAAAAAAGCTAAGAATGAGTTTTTAAGCGGCCTAAGCGATGACGAGAAAAAGGCAGTTTCTACAAAGATAAGAAGATTACATGACAAAGTGGAAAATATTCTTCTAAATAATATTCCATATTTAAAAGAAGCCGACAGCAAGTATTGGAACTTTGTGATAACCGGTCTTGCTGAAGATGCCCCTACCGTTACGGGTCAGGAATTTGGCGAGCTTGGTCTTAATGGTTGTCTTAACAAAATCGACGAGCTTTCAAAGTCTGTTACAAATCAAAAAGCTGTTGATAATTTTGAAAAGCTATATGACGATTTGAAAAAAGCTTGTGACAGTAAAAATCTACAGGGAATTTTGAAGGTACACGAAGCAATACACGATTACGATTATTTTGCAGTTAATTACCCCGCACGCTATAATTACGAGGCGGCGGACTGGGGTGGTCTTGATGACTATTTTGGAAATTTAGATTAAAATCAGTTAAAAAAGACGGGTGTTTGAAATTTCAAACACCCGTCTTTTCGTTAAAATTCAAATTTAAATTTTAAATAAAGGTCTTAGTCGATTTCTACTGCGATTTTTTCGCCGTTTTTATTTGCGGCTGCGCGCATTACTGTACGTATAGCCTTGGCAATTCTGCCCTGCTTACCAATAACGCGACCCATATCGCTTTCTGCAACGTGAAGGTGGTATACCTTAACTCCTTCTTCGTTAACCTCGTCAGCTGTTGCTGTAACTGCTTCGGGATTTTCAACAAGACCTGCTGCAATAGCAATTAAGAGTTCAGTCACTTAAGTTCCTCCAATTTAAGTCATATTGCAAAATTAAAGAGCACCGTTTTTCTTAAGTAAATCTTTAACTGTATCGGTAGGCTGTGCACCGTTAGAAATCCAAGTTTTAGCCTTTTCAACGTCAACCTTTACTTCAGCGGGGTCTTTAGTAGGGTCATAGTAGCCGATTTCTTCAATGAATCTACCGTTACGGGGGAATCTAGAATCAGCAACTACGATTCTGTAGAAAGGAGCTTTTTTAGCACCCATTCTGCGAAGTCTGATTTTAACTGCCATTTGTTACACCTCCTAAAAAGAATTATATATTCAAAGAATAATTATATCCTGTGAATTAAAATTTAAAGCCCGGCGGCATTCCAAAACCTTTTGGCATACGGTTTTTGCCCTTGCCGTTCATTTGCTTGAACATTTTTTTCATTTGTTCATACTGTTTTAAAAGCCTGTTTATATCTTCTACCTTCATACCTGAACCCGCCGCAATACGCCTTTTGCGAGAAGCGTTTAAAATTTCAGGCTTTTCACGTTCCTTTTTGGTCATTGAGGTTATAATAGCCTCAATTCTAAGAAGCTGACGGTCATCAATATCAACATCGCGTATCTGCCTTTCCATACCCGGAATCATAGACATAACGCTTTTAAGAGAGCCCATTTTCTTAATGCTTTGGAACTGACTTAAAAGGTCGTTCATATCGAACTTGTTTTCCATAAGGCGTTGCGCTGTTTTTTCGGCTTCCTTCTGGTCAAGCTCGTTTTCTGCCTTCTCAATAAGGGATAGCATATCGCCCATACCCAAAATTCTGGAAGCCATACGGTCGGGGTGGAACTCGTCTAAATCGTCAAGCTTTTCGCCGACACCCGCGTAAATAATGGGCTTACCAGTAACGGCGCGTACCGAAAGGGCAGAACCACCCCTGGTATCACCGTCAAGCTTGGTTAGTATAACGCCGTCTATTTCAAGAAGCTCATTAAAGGCTTTTGCAACGTTAACGGCATCCTGACCTATCATAGAATCAATAACAAGTAAAATGTTATTAACCTCGACAGCTTCGGTTATTCTTTTAAGCTCTGCCATAAGGTCATCGTCAATATGAAGACGACCGGCAGTATCTAAAATAACATAGTCGTTGCCGTAGTCCCTTGCCTGTCTAACCGCGGCCTTGGCAATTTTTTCGGGCTTTTCGGTACCCATTTCAAAAACGGGAACACCCGCAGCTGCACCTACAACTTTAAGCTGTTCTATAGCGGCAGGACGGTAAATGTCGAGCGCTACAAGTAAAGGTCTATGACCTTCTGCTTTGAGTTTTTTTGCAAGCTTTGCACTATGGGTTGTTTTACCCGAACCTTGAAGACCGCACATTAAAATAATTGTAGGTATTTTTGATGCGGTTTTAAGACGTGTATGTTCGCCGCCCATTAAAGCGGTAAGCTCGTCACGAACAATTTTAATGACCATTTGTGCGGGGGTAAGGCTTTCCATAACCTTTTCGCCTACACATTTTTCGGTCAAGGTGTTGGTAAAATCTTTGGCTACTTTATAGTTAACATCGGCCTCAAGGAGAGCAAGGCGCACTTCTCGCATAGCAGATTTAACATCTGCCTCGGAAAGCTTACCCTTTGAGCGGAGCTTTTTGAAGGCCGCCGCAAGTTTATCAGAAAGACTTTCAAATGCCATTTTCCGTTTCTCCTTAATTTATTTCTTCCAAAACTGTTATAATTTCTTCGGCTTTTTTAAGGTTGCCCTCTAAAACCGCCTTTTTTAAAGAGCCGTAAAGGACTGACCTTTTTTTAGAGTTTTCGAGAATATGAAGGGCATCTTCCATTTTTGTAAGTTCTTTACCGGCGCGCTTAATCATATCCTGTGCGCCCTGACGTGAACCGCCCTCGTTTTCAACAATTTCGGAAAGAGAAAGGTCATCGTAATAGTAAAGCTCTAAAAACCTACGTTTTTTCTCGCTAAGAAGGGGAGAATAAATATCAAGCAGGTCGCAAATAGAAAGTTCTTTAGCCATTTAACCACCCTTTCAATGTCCGAGGGCCATTATAACATAAAATTTTTAGGCTGTCAAGTTTTTTTCTTTACACCTGTAAAAATTTTTACTGCTTGAAAAAGGGTGCAATTAGTTATATAATTATGATGTATATATTTTTATAAAAGGCGGACTTAAAAAATGACCTTTAAAAAACTTATTTCTACGTTGCTTTGCGTTTTGATTTTGGTTTTATCTTTAGGCGGATGCAACTCTCAAAACCTTGATTATATTTTGTATATTGAAACAGATGAAAAACCCGAAACTCTTGACCCTCAGCTTGTAAGCAGCACTACTGAGGAGATGATAGTAAGGAATTTGTATGAAGGACTTATGCGTCTTGATGAAAATGGAAACCTTCAAAAGGGCGTTGCAGAGGAATATAGCATTTCGGAAGATGGCCTTACATACATCTTTAAAATAAGGGAAGATGCAGTTTGGTACAGTGGAGACAAAATCACCGCAGACGATTTCGTCTTTGCTGTAGAAAGAGCGGTTTCGCCAAAAACAAAGTCACCTAAAGTAGAGTTTTTATATTCCATTAAAAATGCGAAAGAAATAAATAGTGGTAAAAATTTGCCCCTTGGTATTACTGCAGTAAACCAAAGAGAGCTTAAAATTGAGCTTGAAACACCAAATCCTGATTTTTTAAATCAACTAACAAGTGCAGTGTTTATGCCTTGCAACCGCAAAGCTTTTTTAAAATTTAAAGGCAAGTATGGTATGAATGAGGAAGATATTTTAACAAACGGCTCGTTCTATCTTAAAAATTTTGTAAGAGAGGGCGAATATTCCCTTAAAATTCAAAAAAGCAAAAATTACGAAGGAAGTTTTAAGGCAGAGGCTTCGGCGGTTATTTTTAGCGTTGGCGAAAAAGCATATAGAGCCGAAAAAATAAATAAAAATAATGTTGATATGGGCTTTATGAATTTTAGTGAAAGTTTAGAAAATGTAAATGTTTCAGAGTTTTCAAAAACCTGTTATGCATTGCTTATAAACAGTTCTTCAAATTTTGGCAAGGAAGAGTTTAAAAAGGCAATAAGAATGTCTATAGATAAAACTGCTATGTCCGAAAAAGCCAACTCTTCGCTTACCGCAGCCGACAATCTGTTGCCTCAGGTTATTGAAAAAGATGGAGAATCGTTAAGCGGCGTAGTAAAGGCTTATTCGTCAGTTTCCTATAATCCAGGTGAAGCACGAAAAAATTATTTAAGCGGTGCCGATAAACATGGCGACCCGGGAAATATAACAATTCTTTACTTTGGCGGAGAGGACCAAAAGTTAGTGGCGTTTTTCGTTGCCGAAAGTCTTCAAAAAACTCTCGGTGTAGTTGCAAATATTCAAAAGACGGAAAGCGTTACTGAGCTAAATGATAAAATTTCATTAGGGGAATATAGCCTTGCTATTGCACCCATAACGGCAAACAGCAGCTCGGCAGTGCAGTATTTAAGCAAATTTTCAAGCGAAAATAGTTCTAATATATATAAATTTTCTAGCAAAGAGTATAACTCCCTTTTTAAAGGTATAAGCGATTACAGTTCTAAAGAAAAGACGATAGCTGCGTCTCAAAAAATGTTAAATGAAATAGAAAAAAGTTTAATTATTACCCCTCTTTTTTATGAGCGAGAGGCTTTCGGTTTTGGAAAAATTTATACCCTGCCCACCATTTCTCCCTTCAATGGTGTTATAGATTTGGCGCTGGTAAGAAAAGTAGATTAACAAAGAATTTACAAAATAAAGTAATATTTGATACATTTTTATGGAAAAATATGTTTTAGGTAATTTGGTATTTTCAGGTAGATAGGGGAATCTTTTATGCTTCAGGTAAAGAACATTTATAAGGAGTTTATAACGGGCGACTTAAAACAGGTTGCTTTGGATAATGTTAGCCTTAATTTAAGGGATAATGAATTTGTTGCCGTTTTGGGTCCCAGTGGTTCGGGCAAAACCACCCTTTTAAACATTATCGGCGGACTTGACCGATATGATGACGGTGACCTTATAATCAATGGGATTTCGACTAAAAGATATAAGGACAGAGATTGGGATTCTTACCGAAATCATACCATTGGATTCGTTTTCCAAAGCTATAATCTTATACCTCATCAGTCGATTCTTTCTAACGTTGAACTCGCCCTTACAATTTCGGGAGTTGGTAAGACAGAACGAAGAAAAAGGGCAAAGCGCGCTTTGGAAACGGTTGGACTATTAGACCAGTGCCATAAAAAGCCTAATCAAATGTCAGGCGGGCAAATGCAAAGGGTTGCTATCGCGAGGGCACTTGTTAATAACCCCAAAATCCTTTTAGCTGATGAGCCGACAGGTGCGCTCGACAGTGAAACAAGCATCCAGGTTATGGAGCTTTTAAAAGAGGTTGCCAAAGACCGTCTTGTTGTAATGGTAACCCATAACCCAGAACTTGCCGAAACCTATGCAAATAGAATTGTAAAGCTTCGCGATGGCAAAATTATAAGCGACACAAATCCATTCGAGGTTGCCGAAAAAGAGGAAAAACCCATTACAAAAAATATGGGAAAATCTTCTATGTCAATTTTCACATCTCTATCTCTTAGCTTTAATAACCTTAAAACTAAGTTTGCAAGAACAATTTTAACATCCTTTGCGGGTTCTATTGGTATTATTGGTATAGCCCTTATTTTAGCTCTTTCTACAGGAGTTAATGCATATATCGAGGATATTCAAAAGAGCACAATGACTTCATATCCAATAACCATAGAGGAAAAAACTATAGACCTTTCTGCCGTTATGGAGCAGGGTAGCAAAAAAACGGTTGATAGAGTTTTAGAGCACGAGCTTGATGGTATTTACGCCAATACAACCGATTTTGAAATGGCCTCGACCTTCACTACAAGCATAACCGAGAATAATCTGACAAAGTTTAAAAAATATCTTGACGATAAAAACAGTGAAATTCATAAATTTGTAGGAGAAAACGGAATAGTTTATTCTTACAAAACCAATTTTGGAATTTATACTTTAGACCCAAAGGGCGAGTTTGTAAATACCGATGGAAGTACGCTTGAAAGCCGTAAGGATACAGACGGAATGTTTTCTATGGCCGGTATGGAGGAAATGAAAAACAATATGCTTTCCAACTTTACCGAGCTTTTGCCCGGTGAAAATGGGAAGGGCATTAGTAATGCCGTTAAGGAAAGCTATGATATTCTTTACGGAAATTGGCCCCAAAAATATAACGAAATTGTACTTGTAGTTGATAAGTACAACGAAATACCTTCTTCAACCCTTTACCAGCTTGGTATTTTACCCTCGGCTGAGTATAAAGATATGCTCGAAAAAATTGAAAAGGGTGAAAGTGTAGAGCCTAAACACTATAGCTTTAAGTATAGTGATATATGCGATAAAGATTTTTATATGATACCCGCGAGCGACACATATGAAAAGCTTAAAAACGGTAATTTTAAGAGCTTTAGCGATGATGAAGACAGAATGAAGGAACTTATGGAAAAAGCGCTAAATCTTAAAGTTGTTGGAGTTATAAGGCCCCAAGAAGACGCAAAAGCGGCGGTTATAAGTAGTGCTTTTGCCTATACAAAGGAACTTAGCGATTATATTAGCGATAAGGCTAATAATAGCGAAATAGTTAAAGAACAGGCTAAAAATACAAAAATCAACGTTTTAAACGGTCTTAAGTTTTCGCCTGAAGATGATAAGGAAAAAATAAGGGATGCCAAGAAATATCTTACCGATTTAGGTGTAACCGAAAAGGCTAAAATGTGCAAGGTTTTCATATCTTCATCGGCTAGTCCCGAAATGGCGGCACAGGTTGCAAATATGAGCGAAACCGAGCTTGCGGCTATGCTTGATAATTATCTTAAAAATCCAAAAGACGAGGTACTTTTAGGAATTTATGATACCTATATTTCGAGCGGCACTTTTGACGAGAATATGACAAATTTCGGCGCCGTTAATTATGATGTTCCAAGCGCTATTAGTATATATACCGATAGTTTTGAGAATAAAGATATGGTTGCTTCGTGTATTGAAGAGTATAACCTTTCTGCCGAAGAAAAGGATAAAATAAGCTATACCGATTATGTAGGTATTTTAATGTCCTCAATAACAACCATTATTGATGTAATTTCGTATGTTTTAATTGCTTTCGTTGCGGTTTCGTTAATAGTTTCATCTATAATGATTGGAATTATAACCTATATTTCGGTTTTGGAGAGGACAAAAGAGATTGGAATTCTAAGGGCAATTGGTGCATCAAAACGAAATATTTCACAGGTTTTCAATGCTGAAACGTTTATAATAGGTCTTTGCTCGGGCGTTTTGGGAATTTTGATTTCTGAGCTTGTTATAATACCTGCAAATGCTGTTATCCATTCACTTACAGGGGTTACAAATATAAACGCTCAAATTCCGCCTTTGGCGGCCGTAATTTTGGTTGTTTTGAGTGTAATTTTGACACTTATAGGTGGTTTAATACCGGCTAAAAAAGCAGCAAAAAAAGACCCTGTTACAGCGCTTAGAACAGAATAAATTTTAAATTTAAGTTTATTCGTAGTTTTCTGCCAGAGATAAAATTTCTTCTAAGGTTTTTGCCGTTACACCCTCCATTAGCCTTTGTATGTCTTTACTAGGCAGTTCGCTTGTGTAAACGTCAAGTACTAATACAGGTTTTTTACTATCGCTGCGAAAAACCGTAGGCTTTCCGTCAAAATCTATGAGGGTATAGTAAATTTCTTGCTGTTTTCCTTTACTGAATGAAGTGTTATCATTTGCTCTTACGGTAAAGGAAAATACAAGCGCCGACAGACTAAGAATTACAGAAAAAATTAAAACTGTTGCTTTGCTTTTTAAATTTATCATAGACTAACCGCCTTTAGTTTTTTTATATATTTTGTCCAAAAGCACCATAATTATTAAAAAGTGGTTACATTTGGTTAAAAAATTGTAACTCGCTTTTATAGTATCAATGTGTTATAATACCTTGGCAGCAATGTTTTTTGCGTTATAATAAAAACAAATTTAGGTGGAAAGGAGTAGTTTATATGAGTGATGAATATAAAAGTCCGTTTTTCCCAGAAGAAGAAAAGAACTCTTCAGGGAGTGAGGACCTTTTTAGTAATTCTGAAAATCAGTTTGATTTAAACAGCTTTGCTTCAAGGAATGCACCTAAAAAAGATATAGTAGCTCCGCCCAAAAGGAAAAAAATTAAGGATATCAGAAATTTAAACGACGTAAAGGATATCGTTACCCTTAAAGGCGTAAAAAATAAAAAGAAATTTTTGTTTAGAGCGGCTTTGTCGCTGTGTCTTGTGTTTGTTATCACAATGTGCCTTGTTGTCGGCGGTTTTGCCATGGTTGTTTTGTCGGCAGATGAAGATTACAAAATCAAAGAAAACCTTTACGATTTAAAGCTCAATTCAACTACTACTATCTATGTTAAGGATTCGAAAACGGGAAATTATACCGAGTATCAGCGTCTTCACGGCGGTGAGAATAGAATTTGGGTCCCGTTTGACAAGAATAAGGCAGAGGCTAAAGAGGAAGGTTATACAGGCATTCCATATAGTCTTGCTATGTCCTTTGTTTGTATTGAGGATGAGCGTTTTTATACCCATGGTGGTGTTGACTGGAAGCGTACAATAGGCGCTTTTGCAAATATGTTTTTACATTTTTGGTCCTCTAACCAAGGTGGTTCTACTATAACCCAGCAGCTTGTTAAAAACCTAACTCAGGATAAAGATCAAAACGCGATGCGTAAGGTCAGGGAAATTATGCGAGCAAGGAATATAGAGTCAACCGTTGATAAAGACACTATTTTGGAATGTTATTTAAATACAATTTCCTTTGCTAATGGTATTTGCGGTGTTGAGGTTGCCTCCAACTATTATTTCGATAAAAGCGTACATGAGCTTTCCCTTGCCGAGTGCGCAGCCCTCGCTTCAATAGTTAAGGAGCCGGAGCGTTATCGCCCCGACAAATATCCCGAAAATAATGCCGAGCGTAGAAAACTTGTGCTTAAAAAGATGTGGGAGATGCGCAAGGAAACCAAGATAACAAAAGAAGAGTATGAAGCGGCCTTAGACGAAGAGGTTAAAATTGTAGCCAGTGATGAAAGCATTAAAAAAATCGAGATAAACAATTATTTTGTTGATGCTCTTATAGATGATGTTGTAAGCGATTTGGTTGACCAGTATGGCTTCGATGAAGGCTATGCCGAGCAGAATTTCTACAATGGTGGTTACAAAATTTATTGTACGATGGACCCTGAAATTCAGGCTACAATAGAAAAACATTACTTAGATGACAAGAATTTTACAACAAGTAAAACAGGTCAAAAGGCGCAGTCTGCAATTACTGTTATGGATTATACTGGTCACGTTGTTGGTATTGTGGGCGGTTCGGGTGAAAAAACCACTAATCGTGGGCTTAATAGGGCAACTTCTTCGCCTCGTTCACCCGGTTCAACAATGAAGCCGATAGCTTCTTATTCACTCGCTTTGGATAATAATCTTATAACCTATTCTTCTATCTTTAAAGACCAACCGATAACCCTTCACGACGGTAAAAAATGGCCGCCTAACTGGTACGGCTACTATGGTGGAAACGTTACGGTTGCAAAGGCACTTGAGAGGTCTATAAATACTGTTCCTGCACAGCTAGTTGAAAAGCTTGGTATGGAAAACGTTTTCGACCATTTGACAAATGATATGGGTATAAAGACCCTTACCAAAAATTCAAGCGCCGACCTCACCTATTCAGCCTTGGCTCTTGGAAGCTGTTATCACGGAATAACAACAACTCAGTCTTGTGCGGCTTATGCAACCTTTGGCAACAAGGGTAAATATTATGAGCCAACCTTTTATACAAAGGTTACCGACCAAAAGAATAACGTTATTTTAGACGGTGAGCCGACTGCTAAAATTGCTATGGCAGAGGATACTGCAGTTATTATGAATCATCTTCTTCGTAACGTTGTAAACGGAAGTCAGGGTACCGGTACAATGGCGCGTTCTTATTTAAGAAAAATGCCTATTTATGCAAAAACCGGTACAACCAACGAGGACCAAAACTGCTGGTTTGCAGGTGGCACACCCTACTATGTTGCTTCAGTTTGGTACGGATATGACCAACCTGAAACAGTTTCAAGGTCTTATTCAGCTACAATGCTTTGGAGTAAGGTTATGAAGGACATTCACGCCGACCTTGAATATAAAGAGTTTGAGGAAAGCGACTATGTAACCAAGAGAAAGTATTGTACTGAAACGGGTCAAATTGCTACCGATAAGTGTGAAAAAACTGCTATTGGTTGGTATAAAAAGAGCAAGCTTCAGTCCTGCACTAAGCATAGCGGCGAAATTACAGGAGAGGTAACAAAAGAGGACGAAAAAAAGAATAATTCATCTACTGTTTCGGGCACATCTTCTACCACTTCTGCGGCTCAAACCACAACAAGTGGAGCTTCTACCACAACTAGCGGTACCTCTACTGCAACAAGTGGCGAATAAAATTAAAAACGGCACATCGTGGTTTACCTGCGGTGCCGTTTTTTTGTGCGAAAAGAGGTTTATTTATTTTTATTTTCATAAATATAAAGTTGACAATGTTAGGGCTTTATTGTACAATATATTTAGTATTATATTTAATATAATTTATTAGATAGGGGAAGTCGTAATGAAACCGGTGTATAAAAGAATTTTAATAAAACTCAGCGGTGAGGCTTTGGCAGGGGAAAAGGGCTTTGGCCTTGATTTTGATAAGGTCGAAAAGGTTTGTAAAAGCGTTAAAGATACCTACGATATGGGCGTTGAAATCGCCATTGTTGTTGGTGGCGGCAACTTTTGGAGAGGGCGTTCAAGCGGCAAGATGGACCGCACACGCGCCGACCATATGGGTATGCTTGCAACTGTTATTAACTCCTTGGCTCTTGCAGATGGGCTTGAACAGCTCGGCGCTAACGTTAGGGTGCAAACCGGTATTGAAATGATTAAAATTGCCGAACCCTATATTAGAAATAAGGCAGTTCGCCATATGGAAAAGGGCAGAATTGTTATTTTCGGTTGTGGTACAGGTAATCCCTTCTTCTCAACCGATACAGGCGCCGCTCTTCGTGCCGCCGAAATTGACGCTGATATTATCTTTAAGGCAACAAATGTTGATGGCGTTTACGATAGCGACCCTAAAACTAATCCCAACGCTAAAAAGTACGATAAGCTTTCCTTTATGGATGTACTTAGTCAGGGACTTCACGTTATGGATAGTACAGCAGCTTCGCTTTGTATGGATAATGATATTAAGATTTTGGTATTTAATCTTGATGACCCAGACAATATCACTCGCGCCGCCGGTGGTGAGTCGAGCGGAACAATCGTAGAATAAGCGGTGCCTTTAACAAAACCACAGTGCAACCTTTAAAGTAAGGAGAATTTTGATGAACACTATTATTGCAAAAGCAGAAGAAAAAATGAACAAATCGCTCGACGCGCTTGATAGAGAATTTAAAGCAGTTCGTGCTGGTCGTGCAAATCCTTCGGTTTTAGACAAAATTACGGTTGATTATTACGGAACACCAACCCCTATTCAACAAATGGCGGCAGTTTCGGTTCCTGAAGGACGTATACTTCAAATTCAACCTTGGGATTTGTCAACATTAAGGGAGATTGAAAAAGCAATTCTCACTTCCGATATTGGTATCAATCCCCAAAATGACGGTAAGGTTATTCGTCTTATGTTCCCACCTCTTACTGAGGAAAGACGTCGTGATTTGGTTAAGGACATCAAAAGAATGGCTGAGGATTGTAAAGTTGCAATTCGTTCAATTCGCCGTGATGCTCTTGAAAAGATTAAAGCGCTTAAGAAAAACGGTGAAATCACTGAAGATGACCAAGGTAATGGCGAGAAGAAAATTCAAAATCTTACCGACAAATATTGTAAGGAAGCCGATGAGCTTGCCGCAGTAAAAGAAAAAGAAGTTTTAGAAATATAACAGTTTAGAATTCGCCCATCGGTATACCGATGGGCTTTTCAAAAGGTGTGATATAATGTTTTTTAAAAAGAAAAAAGCAGAGCAAAATAAAAATAGAATTTTGCCCGAGCATATTGCAATAATTATGGACGGTAATGGCCGTTGGGCAAAAAAACGCTCTCTTCCTCGTACTGCGGGTCATGCTGCAGGTTCTAAAACCTTTAAAGAAGTTGCACTTTATGCTAACAAAATCGGCATTAAAAATTTAACTGTTTACGCCTTTTCGACAGAAAACTGGAAAAGACCTAAGGAAGAAATTGATAACATAATGAATATTCTTAGGAATTATCTTAAGGACACTAACAATTTTAAGGACGAAAACATAAGGCTTAAATTTATCGGCGATGTTTCGGTTTTGTCTGAAGATATCAAAAAAATGATAGAAGATGTTGAAAGAGATTCTTCTGCCGCTACCGGAATGAGACTTAATATCGCTATGAATTACGGCGGTAGAGACGAAATTGTTAAGGCGGTAAAAGAAATTAGCGGGGACCTTAAAGATGGCAAAATTTCTGCCGATGATATAAACGAGGAGCTTATTTCAAACCATCTTTATACAAGTGGTCAACCCGACCCCGACCTTATAATCAGGCCAAGCGGCGAGTTTAGACTTTCTAATTTTCTTATTTGGCAAGGCGCCTATGCAGAATTTTGGTTTTCTGATATTTTGTGGCCCGATTTCGGCCCAAAAATTTTGGAAGAAGCAATTGATGATTTTTGTAAAAGAAACCGTCGTTTCGGCGGCGTTTAATTTGGTGGTGGTTGTATGAAGACGAGGATAATTGCAGGCGCAGGGCTTGTTTTGGTTGCGGCGGTAGTGCTTGGCGCATCGCTTAAATTTCCAATAATTTTACCCTTTGTATTTGCCTTTTTGGGTTCTATAGCGGTTTATGAACTTCTTTTTTCAACCGCGCTTGTAAATAAAAAGTGGGTTGTTTATTTTGCTATGCTTCCCGCACTTTTGGCACCTTTTTCGATAATAGGAATTTTAAAGATTAAATTATCAATTCTATATGTAATTTATATTGTTTGCTTGTTTGTTTTTTATTTAGGGCTTCATACAAAAATAAAGCTTGAAGGCTTTTTCGCGCTTTGTATTTTGCCTATTATGGTTTCATTCTCGTTTGCAACCTTTTCTGTTATTGCAAGGGGACCAAAGCTTTTTTATGTAATTTTATTACTTTGCTTTTCTGCTATAGCAGATACAGGCGCTTATTTTACCGGTGTTTTGTTTGGTAAACACAAAATGGCGCCCGTTATCAGCCCTAAAAAAACTTGGGAGGGCTTTGTAGGCGGAATGGTTTTCGCTTGCCTTGCAGTATTTTTGGTTTCTATTTTCTATAAAAATGTTTTAAGTATGGAAAATAATACGCTGCTTTACGTTTTAATAACACCGATTTTCGTTTCTTTGGGTGTGCTTGGTGACCTTGCTGCATCGCTTATAAAGAGGCAGTGCAAAATTAAGGATTATGGCAAGTTAATACCGGGGCACGGCGGGATTATGGATAGATTTGATAGCAATTTAATGATTGCACCAATATTTTATTTGTTTATAAATAATTTTTCCTTGTAATAGTATTTTTTAGGTTTGTCGAGGTGATCTTTGTGAAAAAAATTTCGGTTTTGGGCTCTACAGGGTCTATAGGTGTTCAAACACTTACTGTCGCCGAAAAACATGGTTTTGAGGTCGTGGCTTTAGCGGCAGGCGGTAGAAATTTAGACCTTTTGGAAAAACAGGCAAGAAAATTCAGTCCAAAGGTTGTGGCAGTTTTAAACGAAAATGCCGCAAACGATTTAAAGGTACGCCTTGGCGATACAAATATCACCGTTTTAGGTGGAGAAGAGTCTATAGTTTATGCCGCAGGCATAGAATGTGATATAGTTTTAAATGCTATAGTTGGTATTGCAGGACTTAAACCTACAATGGCGGCAATAAATGCAGGGCACGATATCGCTTTAGCCAATAAGGAAACGCTTGTAACAGGCGGTCATCTTGTTATGGCGGCGGCAAGGGAAAAGGGTGTTAAAATTTACCCTGTTGATAGTGAACATTCGGCTATTTTCCAGTCTCTTCAGGGCACACCTGACAAAACTCCGTTTAAAATTATTCTTACGGCTTCGGGCGGCCCGTTTTTTGGAAAAACAAGAGCAGAGCTTGAAAATATAAAACCGGAAGACGCACTTAAGCATCCCAACTGGGATATGGGCAAAAAAATAACAATAGACAGTGCAACCCTTATGAATAAAGGCTTAGAGGTTATTGAGGCGGTGCATCTTTTTTCGGTTTCGGCAAAAGATATTGAGGTAGTTGTTCATAGGCAAAGTATTTTACATTCGGCGGTAGAATTTTGCGATGGCGCCGTTGTAGGACAGTTTGGTACACCCGATATGTCTATTCCTATTCAGTATGCTTTAACCTATCCGAATAGATACGATAGTCCTGCCGAAAGAATGTCTTTTACAAAGGTGGGCAACCTAACCTTTGAAAAGCCCGATATTGAGACATTTGTTTGTCTTCCAACCTGTATAAACGCTATAGAAAAGGGTGGACTTTATCCCGCTATTGCAAATGGTGCTAATGAAAAGGCAGTTGAACTGTTTTTAGATGGGAAAATAGGATTTTTAGATATAGGTGACCTTGTTAGCGAGGTTACCCAGATGGGCAATTTTAAAAAGGATTATACACTAGAGGACGTTTTTCTTGCGGATGAGTTTGCAAGAGAAACTGTTTTAAAACTTTCTTCTAAATAGTGAGGTTTTTATGCACCCAATTTTAACTTTTTTAAATAACGCATGGCCATACTTATTGGCACTGGTCGCATTTTTGTTTCTTATTGTAATTCACGAGTTCGGGCATTTTATTGCCGCAAAGCTTTTGGGAGTAAGGGTTAACGAATTTGCGGTCGGCTTTGGCCCTAAAATTTTCAATAAAAAAGGTAAAGAAACCGAATATTCTTTGCGACTTGTACCTCTTGGCGGATATTGCGCTATGGAGGGTGAAGACGAAGAGAGCAAAGATGAAAAGGCTTTTTGCAAAAAGAAGGCTTGGAAAAGGTTTTTGATAGTTATAATGGGGGCAACCTTTAATATAATTTTTGGTATTATTTTGGTTGGCATAACCCTGCTTCCGCAAAAGGCATATACAACTACAAAGGTCGCACAGTTCACCGAAACTGCAATAAGCAACAGTGACGGGGGACTTATGGTAGGCGACACGATTATTGAGGTTGAGGGAAGAAAAATCTTCACAACCTATGATTTATCTTACAATTTTTCGGCAGTAAGCGACGGAAACCTTAACCTAAAGGTTCTTAGAAATGGCGAGAAGATTGACCTTAAAAACGTTCCCTTTAAAACAGAAACGGTAGAAGGGTATAATGTAATTTCGGTTGATTTTTGGGTTGAAGGGCAAAAACCTACGGTTGCTTCTTTTCTTTCGCAAACCGCGAAAACAAGCCTTTCTTACAGTAGAATTGTTGTTTTTTCTTTAGCGGATATGATAGGCGGAAGATATAAGGTTTCAGACATTTCGGGGCCTGTTGGGGTTACCGACGCGATTTCACAAGCGGTTAAAACCTCGGCTATGGATTTAATTGGCATAATGGCGCTTATAACCATAAATTTAGGAATAATGAATTTGCTGCCCATACCCGCGCTTGATGGAGGCAGGCTGGTTTTTATTTTAATAGAAATGATTTTCAGAAAACCTGTGCCGCAAAAGTATGAAAAATGGGTACATGCGATTGGCCTTATAGTTTTGCTTACTTTTATGGCTCTTATAACCTTAAAAGATATTTGGGTTAGAATTTTTTAGGAGATTTTAAACTATGTACAAAAGGGAAAATACTGTAAAGGTTTCTTTGGGAAAAGGTAAAAATAGAATTTTTATAGGCGGTGATGCGCCTGTTTCTATTCAGTCTATGTTAAATGTTCCTGCACACGATTTTGAGGGGAATGTAAAACAAGCTATTGAACTTGAAAAAGCGGGTTGCGAAATTATAAGGTTCTCGGTACCCGATAAAGAAACCTTACCGCTTATCGAAAAGCTTAAAAATGCGGTATCGGTGCCGCTTGTGGCAGATATACATTTTGACTATCGCCTTGCTATTGAAAGTGTTTATGCGGGTATTGATAAGGTTAGAATAAATCCCGGAAATATAGGCGACGACCAAAAGGTTAAGATGGTTGTAGATGCTTGTAAGAAAAATAGTGTGCCAATAAGAATCGGCGTTAATTCAGGCTCGGTAGAAAAAGAAATACTTGCTAAACATGGCGCACCTACTGCAAAGGCGCTTATCGAAAGTGGTATGTACCATATTTCGCTTTTGGAAAAGTTTGATTTTGACCAAATTGTACTATCCCTTAAAGCGTCAAATCCAAAAACAATGTTTGAGGCATATAAGGGCGCGGCCGAGGTTTGTAAATATCCTCTTCATTTGGGGGTTACCGAGGCGGGCACAAAGAAAATGGGGATAGTGAAATCTGCGGCAGGCATAGGTGGACTTTTACTTTCTGGAATAGGAAATACAATCAGGGTATCTCTTACAGATGATCCTGTAGAGGAGATTTTCGCCGCCAAGGATATTTTGTCAGCTACAGAAATAAGAAATAGCGGTGTTAGGTTTGTGTCTTGTCCAACCTGCGGAAGAACAAGCGTAGACCTTATAGGCCTAGCAAAAAAAGCCGAACAGGCGCTTTTAGACTGTAATAAAAATATTACAGTTGCTATAATGGGCTGCGTGGTAAACGGTCCCGGCGAAGCACGAGAAGCAGATATAGGAATTGCCGGCGGAAAAGGTGAAGGAATTTTGTTTAAAAAGGGAGAAATTATAAAAAAACTCCCCGAGAGTGAACTTTTAGGCGCTCTTTTAGAAGAGGTAGAAAAATTATAGTTTAAGGATTTTTAAAAAATGTCAGAGCTTTATTTACATAGAATTTTTGATAAGGTTATTTCAGATGAACTAAGAAACACCTTGCCGGAAGGTAGGGTGCTTTCTTGCGAAGTTTTTGCCGATAAGCGCAGTATGGAGCTTTCACTTCATTTCAAAGAGTATGTTACACTTGCCCTTATAAATAAATTTAAGGCTGAGGTTTTGTCGCATTTAAAACTTAATGCTATTTCGCTTAGTGTTTCTTTTGATAAGTCGGCTTTTTGCAAAGAGTCTATTTTAGATATGGTTGAAGAGCTACGCGCAAAAAACGGTTTTATAAACGGTTTTTTAAATGGCGCTGAATATACCTTAAGTGGCGATGAAATAACAGTCGATATGAAACTTGGCGGACTGAAAATTCTGACCGAGTCGGGTTTTGTGCGCCAGTTTTCAGAGCTTTGCGAGAAAAGATTTTCGAAAAGTGTTAACCTAACCTTTACGGGAGTAACCGAAAATACTGAGGTTTTTGTTCCACCTGTTATAGAACAAAAAGCCAATGTTTCGCGAAAAAATTTCGCCAACAACAGAAGCGTATCTTCAGCAGAACCAATAAAATCGAAGGTACTTTATGATGAAAAGCCTAGTGATAGTCTTCCTGTTTATTTAGAGTCGGCAAAGCTTTTTTATGGCAGACTCCCCGAAAACGAAAGACCTATGAGAATGATTGATATAGCCCCTGAAGAGTGCAAGGTTTTTGTTTGGGGCGAAGTGTTTGATTTCAAAAAAGAGCTTACAAAAAGAGGGGATAAATTTAGAATTTCCTTCGCTATTTCGGATTACACAAATTCTTTGAAGATTAAAATGTTGCTTGAAAAGGACAAGGTATCACGTCTTTCTTCCGTCTTTGATGGCAACAAGATTTTACTTTGCGGTGAATATTCTTATGACGATTGGGAAAAAGACTTTGTCGTAAGCAAGGTTTATGGCATGGCGGTTATTGATAGCTTTGATACAACCGACAAAGCCGAAGAGAAAAGGGTTGAGCTTCACTGCCATACAAATATGTCTACAAAAGACGCAGTTTCTTCTGCTGCCGATATTATAAATCGTGCATACTCTTTTGGACACAGGGCTGTGGCCATTACCGACCACGGTGTTGTTCAGTCGTACCCTGCTGCTTACTCGGCCGTATCAAAAATTAAAAAATCGGGCGGAGATTTTAGGGTTATTTATGGTGTTGAGGCATATTTTGCCGACGATACCAAAGGCGAAACAGATATTTCAAAACTTGAAAGATATCATCAAATTATCTTGGTTAAAAACGCTACCGGTCTTAAAAACCTTTACGAACTTGTTTCTAACGCTCACGTAAAGGATTTCTATTCGCGCCCAATTACAAGAAAAAGTGAACTTTTAAAGCATAGAGAAGGTCTTATTGTTGGAAGCGCTTGTGAATCGGGTGAGCTTTATCAGGCGATAATGCGTGGGGATAGCGAAGAAGAACTTTTAGAAATTGCAAGATTCTACGATTATCTTGAAATTCAGCCGCTTGGTAATAACGAATTTATGGTACGAAAATCCTCCGAGCCGGATAAGGTTACAAAAAAGGGCGTTGTTAAGCCAAATATTTATAGGAACATAACCTCGAATGATGTTATTAAAGATTTCAACCGTAAGGTAGTTTCTCTTGCCGATAGGCTTGGACTTCCCGTTGTTGCTACGGGAGACGTTCATTTCTTAAGACCTGAGGATGCTCTTATAAGAAAAATTTTAATGGCCGCTCAGGGTTATGATGATTTTGATAAACAAGCTCCGCTTTATTTAAAAACAACCGAAGAAATGTTAGAAGATTTTTCGTATTTCGGTGATAGAGCAAAGGAATTTGTTATAAATAATACAAATAAAATTTTAGAGCAGATTGAAGAGGATATAATTCCTGTTCCCATGACAAGCTGCCCTCCTGTTATTGAGGGCTCGGACGAAATGCTTAGGGACATTTGTTGGGAAAGGGCGAAAAACACCTATGGCTTTGAGGGAAAAATTCCCGAAATTGTTGAAAAAAGACTTTCTAAAGAGCTTAACAGTATAATATCTAACGGATTTTCTATTATGTACATTTCGGCTCAAAAGCTGGTTGCATTTAGTGAAGAAAATGGTTATTTGGTTGGTTCTCGAGGTTCGGTTGGCTCTTCCTTTGTAGCGACAATGGCAGGTATTTCCGAGGTTAATCCCTTGCCTCCGCACTATCATTGTCCTAAGTGCAAATTCAGTGAGTTTTTTAAGAGCAGTGAGGTCGGTTCGGGGTTTGATTTACCCGAAAAAAATTGTCCACACTGCGGTACACCATATAAGCGAGATGGTCACGATATTCCGTTTGAAACATTCTTAGGATTTAAGGGTGATAAGGTTCCTGATATCGACCTTAACTTTTCTGATGAATATCAAAGTGAGGTCCAAAAATTTACCGAAACCTTGTTCGGAAAAGAAAATGTTTATAAAGCGGGTACAATATCAACAATTGCCGAAAAAACCGCTTATGGATATGTTAAGGCTTATTGCGAAAAAATGGGCATTACCCTAAGCGGTGCCGAAATGGACCGCCTTGCTAAAAAGGTTGAGGGTGCTAAAATTAAGGCTACCACCGGCCAGCACCCTGCGGGAATGGTTATTGTGCCAAGAGAACGGGTTATATACGATTTTTGCCCCATTCAGCACCCTGCCGATGACCCAAAGAGTGATATTTTAACAACACACTTTGACTTCCATTCTATTCACGATACACTGCTAAAGCTTGACGAGCTTGGCCACGTTGTTCCAACTACATATAAGTATTTGGAAAAGTATAGCGGAATTCCTGTAAGCGAAGTGTCAATGTCTGATGCTAAGGTTTATAGCCTTTTCACCTCTACCGAGGCGCTTGGTGTAACCCCTGAGCAGATTGATTCAAAAACGGGCACCTTTGGTATACCTGAATTTGGAACACAGTTTGTTAGGGGAATGCTTTTAGACTGTAAGCCTAAAACCTTTGCCGACCTGCTTCAAATTTCAGGCCTTTCCCATGGTACTGACGTTTGGCTTGGTAACGCTAAAGACTTAATTGATAAAGGTATTTGTACAATTTCTAATGTTATAGGTACCCGTGATAATATAATGGTTTACCTTATAAATCAGGGTATGGAAGAGGGCAGAGCCTTTAAAATTACCGAAACTGTACGTAAAGGTATGGTTGCTTCGGGCAAAATTTCTATGGAAGATTGGAACAAAATGGAGGACGATATGAGGGCGGTTAATGTGCCCGAATGGTATATCGGCTCCTGTAAAAAAATTAAGTATATGTTCCCTAAAGCCCATGCAGCTGCTTATGTTATTTCTGCTCTTCGACTTGCTTGGTATAAGGTGTATGAGCCACTTGCTTTTTACTGTGCATATTTTACCGCCAGACCGGGCGATTTAGATATTAAGGCGCTTTTAGGCGGTAAGGATGCGGTTAAAAGACTGCTAAATGAGATTAAAGCAAAGGGAAGAGAGGCCTCAAACAAAGAGCAGGCAGTTTATGATAATATGCTTATTATGAATGAAATGCTATGCCGCGGTATTGAGGTGCTTCCATTAGACCTTAAAAAATCTCACGCTGTTAGATATACTGTTGAAGACGGAAAAATGAGACCACCTTTTGGCGCTATTGACGGTGTTGGCGATAAGGCGGCTTATGCAATTTATGAGACTGCTCAAAAGGGCAATTTTATATCTAAAGAGGAATTTAGGGTAGAGTCAGGCGTTTCTAAAACTATTATTGAGGAACTTGACAAGCTTGGGGTTTTAAGAGATTTACCCGATACCAATCAACTTTCATTCTTTTAATTTTGGATAAAAGCAAAGGAGTCAAAATGTTTTTTTCGTCTATTAAAATTTATGGCGACATTTCAACAAAAAGGCTTATTTTAAGAGAGCCTTTGATAAGCGATACCGATGATATTTTTGAACTTTGCAGTACGCAGGATGCCACAAGGTATGTTGATTGGTATCCCCATACCGACAAAAAACAAAGCCTTGCTTATATTAGATACTTAAGAAGGCAAAAAGCGATTTTCAGTCTTAGTTCATACACCTGGTTTGTAGAGCACAAAGAGGATAAAAAGGTTATCGCCACAATAAGCCTTACCGAGCTTGACAGCTCAGGTAAAATTGCTACGGTAGGGTATACCTTTAATCAAAGGTACCAACATTTAGGTCTTGCTACCGAGGCACTTTTAGGGCTTATGAAATATCTTTTTGAAAGAGAAAATATTGAGAGAATTCAGGCAAAGGTTTTGCCCGAAAATGAGGCTTCGGTAAAACTTTTGAAAAGAGTTGGAATGAAAGAAGAGGCACTTTTGAAAAAAGGCGTATCAATAAAAAACGAGCTGCACGACCTTGCGATTTATGGCATATTAAAAGAAGAATTTTTTGTTTAAATTCTAAAATGTAATAATTCGAACCTGTCAAATTATTAAAATTGTAATAAATAACTAATGCACAACCGAAAAATAGACTTTGGTTGTGCATTTTTTATAATTTAAGTTACAAAACGATAAAAAAGGTTGCAAATTTGTAACTTTTTAGTTATAATAATAACGTACTTAGTTACAAATTGTAATTTTTTCAAAAAGGAGGAAGCAAAATGAAATTCTTAAAAAGCGTTAAGCATGTAGCTTTTTTGGTTTTAGAAACCATTAAGGAAGATAGTATTAGCGTTTATAATTTTGTTTTAAAACTAATTAAAAATGTTTTCTCCTTTATATATAATTTATTTAAAAGGCTCCCGAAAACATATTCAAGGGTTTTGGCTTTTGGGCTTTCCTTTCTTTTGGTTTGGGGTATTGTTTCCACAGTTTTTGATGCGGTAGGCGTAATTTCTGCTTATAACGTTGTTGTAGAGAATAAGAAAATAGGAACAGTTAAGGATAAAACAGTTTTGGCAGAAGCCGAAATTTTAACCGCAAAGGTTCTTTCAAACTCGAAATGCAATTCACTCGTTTCCGACGCTAAGCTTATTCACGGGCTTTCCACCGAAGAAAAACTTCTTTCGGCTGACGAGCTTTCAAAGAAAATTGTTGATGCATCTTCGAAAATCACCGAGTATGCGGTTTTAAGCATAAACGGTATTGCAGTTGCAGGAAGCGAAACCGAAGAAGAGGTTAACTCAATTTTGGAAGGTTACCTTAAAAACTATGAGCTTGAAGGCGATATGGAGGGTGTTGAATATTCCAAAAGCCTTTCGGTTATGACAAAATATATCCCGTTAGACGAAGCAAACAGTCTTGAAAAAACTGAAAATTTTGTTTTGAATAAAACTCTTCCGGTAGAGTCTTATAAAAAGATAGTAGAAACAGAAAGCGTTTCTTACGGTACTGAAAAAACTAAAAGCGCTGACCTTTTGGTAGGCTCAACAAAAACACTTTCTGCCGGTGAAAAAGGTGAAAAAGAGGTTACCTATAAGGTGTTTTACCAAAATGGTGTCGAAACCTCTAAGGTTGAAATTTCTTCTGTGGTTACAAAAAAACCTGTAGCGAAAAAGGTTTTGGTTGGTACAAAGCAGGTCACTGCTGCCGATAAAAACGGCGATGTTCCGATGTGTTGGCCTGTTAAAAGGGTTGAAAGGTCTTATGTTAGCTCTTATATGGGTGACGGTAGAGGACATAAAGGTATGGATATTGTAGCCCCTAAGGGAACTGCCATTTACGCAGGTTATAAAGGCGAGGTTATTTTCTCGGGCAGAGATAGTTCGGGCTACGGCAATTATATAATTATCGACCATAAAAACGGGTATAAAACCCTTTACGCTCACTGTAGCGAGCTTTATGCAAAGGTTGGCGACATAGTTGCAACGGGTGAGCATATTGCCGCCGTTGGAACTACCGGCTATTCGACAGGAAACCATCTTCATTTTGAGGTTAGAAAAAATGGCTACCCTGTAAACCCTGCAAGGTTTATAGGTACCAAATAAAGTAAATAAATTTTTCTTTGCCACTGACTTTTAAAAGTCGGTGGCTTTTTTTGACCTAAAAGTTGCTAACTGCATAAACTGTAATGAGTACCGTGTGAGAAAGGCCGTGGTATAAATGAAGCGGTATTTTATTATTACCGGTACCGTTACCTATGCAATTAAGGGTCGCAATTTACTTCGCAGTAAGGGGTACTTTGCCGAAATAAGAAGACTTACCGAAATATCAGGTAATGTAGGTTGCGGGTACGGAATTCATACCGAATGTGAGCCTGAAAAAGCGAAAGAGCTATTTTCAGAAAATGGTATTAAATTTTTAGGCTTCAAACAGTCAGACTGAATATTTTTAAAGGGCAGGCAGAAATGTGTCTGCCTTTTTAGTGGGGGATAAGTATGATATATTTAGATAACGCGGCGACAAGCGGCAAAAAGCCTCAAATTGTTATAAACGCTGTAAGTAAAGCCTTAACAGAACGCTCTGCCAACCCCGGAAGAGGGGGACATAATTTATCTGTTTTGGCGTCAGAAGAGGTTTTTGCGGCTAGAAGTAAGGTTGCAAAATTTTTTGGCGCAAAGGGTGAGGATAGGGTTATTTTTACCCCATCTTGTACCTATGCACTAAATTTTGCGATTAAAGGGGTAATGCGAAGGGGCGAGCATATAATTATATCTTCTATGGAGCATAACGCTGCGGCACGGCCAACCGAAACAATCAAAAGGCTAGGTGCCGAGGTTGATGTAGCCGAGATAATTTTTGGAGATAAAGAGGCAACAGTTCGTTCTTTTAAACGGCTTATAAGACCAAACACAAGGGCTATTTTGCTAATGCATGCATCAAATGTTACAGGAGAAATATTTCCTATAGAAGCTTTGGGAGAACTGTGCGCTCAAAAAGGAATTTTGTTTATAGTAGACGCTGCTCAAACGGCAGGTGTAATTCCTATAGATATGCAAAAAATGCATATCGATTTTTTGGCGATAGCACCCCATAAAGGGCTTTATGCGCCTATGGGTACAGGAATTTTGATAGCAAATAAGGATATACCTTTTACAATTATTGAGGGTGGAACGGGTGTTGCCTCACTGCTTAGCACACAACCTTTAGAATATCCTGAAAGATTTGAAAGCGGTACTGTTAATTTGCCCGGAATTATGGGAATTTCGGCGGGAATTGATTTTGTAAATCAAAAGGGAATGGATAAAATTTATTTGTCTGAGCTTTCGCTTATTAAATATTTGTACTCGGCCCTTACAAAAATTAGCGGCGTACAACTTTATACGCCTTTTCCAAAGGAAAACGAGTTTGTCCCACTACTTTCTTTTAATATAAGAAATGCCGATTCTTCTACAGTATCAAAAATGCTAAACGATATGGGAATAGCGGTCAGGGGAGGGCTACATTGTGCTCCGTTTGCTCATAAAAGGCTTGGTACAATAGGTGGCGGCACCGTAAGGGTAAGCCCGAGCGTCTTTAGTAGTCGTGCCGATATAGAAAAACTTATTTTTTGTGTTAGAAAGATAGCTAGCAAATTTTAGAAAAAGTAAAAAAATTAGATAGACAAAAGCATTTTAATATGTTATACTCTAAATGTATTAAAATGCAAGGAGATGTTTTTTGTGAAAACAGAAAAAGCATATTTGTTAGCAAAAGAAAAATACGCTGAAATTGGCGTAGATACTGATGCCGTTTTAGAAAGGCTTCAGGATACCGTTATTTCTATGCATTGTTGGCAGGGAGATGATGTTAACGGTTTCCTTTTTAAAGATGTTGAGCTTAGCGGTGGTATCCAGACCACAGGTAACTATCCCGGTGCAGCAACCACTGCGGAAGAACTTCGTGCGGATATTGAAAAGGCAATGTCCCTTATCCCCGGTAAACAAAAATTAAATCTTCACGCTATTTATGCCGATACTGACGAAAAGGTTGACCTTGACGCACTTGAGCCCCGCCATTTTGAAAGATGGGTTAATTGGGCTAAAGAAAAGGGAATTGGTCTTGACTTTAACCCAACCTGCTTCAGTCATCCTATGGCAGACAGCGGTTTTACAATTAGTAGTGCCGATGAGAATGTTAGAAATTTCTGGATTCGTCATTGTAAACAGTCTAGAAAAATCGCCGCTTATTTTGGTAAAGAGCTTGGTGAGACATGTGTAACAAACTTCTGGTTCCCCGACGGATATAAAGATAACCCTGTTGATAAAGAGGGTCCAAGATATCGTATGATGACCGCTTTAGACGAGGTTTTTGCAGAAGAGTATGACGAAAAATATACTAAAGACGCATTAGAGAGTAAGGTTTTTGGTATCGGTGCTGAAAGCTATACTGTAGGCTCTAATGAGTTTGCCCTTGGCTATGCAGTTTCAAGGGGCAAAATGTACTGTTTGGATGCAGGACATTTCCATCCTACCGAGGTCATTTCTGATAAAATTCCTTCAGTTTTACTTTTCACAGATAAACTTCTCTTGCACGTTAGCCGACCTGTTCGTTGGGATAGTGACCACGTTGTTATTATGGATGACGAGCTTTTGGCTATTGCAAATAATCTAGTTCGCACAAATCTTATCGACCGTACATATATTGGTCTTGACTTCTTTGATGCAAGTATCAACCGTATTGCCGCTTGGGTAATCGGCACACGTAATATGCAAAAGGCCCTTCTTCGCGCAATGCTTGAGCCTACTAAGGACCTTATTGATGCAGAACTTAGCGGCGACTATACCGCCCGACTTGCTCTTACAGAGGAATATAAAACATATCCTTTCGGCGCAGTTTGGGACTATTTCTGCGAGAAAAATGGTGTTCCCGTTGGCTCGAAGTGGTTAGATGAGGTTAGAACCTACGAAAAAGAAGTTCTTTTAAAGAGATAATTTTTATGCCGCCTGAATGAAAAATTCGGGCGGTTTTTTTGCATTTGAAAAGAGCATAATTTTTTTGCTATTTTCTTAAAAATGGTAGGGCTTTTTTGTTGACAAAATACAGGGTGTATGTTATAATCTTTAAAGTAAATCTTTAAGTCGATACTGTGATGTCGGCAAGGTTGATATATGTTAAAACTTCAGGCCAAAAAACTTTAAGGTTTTCTTTTGGTTTGTTTTTTTGAGTATAGTCTGTCTTGCCCTTTTCGGCGAGGCTTTTTTATTATGCCTATGAGCGAAAAAGAGCCAAAAGACACCTTAAAACCGCCCTTTTAGGCTGGTTTAGGTTCGAAATCTGTCACACTATATAAATGGAGGAACTATGATGAAAACGGTTGACAACAATTTAGATTTTTCAGTAGAAGCGCTTTCGGGTGTTGTTGCCTCTGTTTTGTCGACCGACGAAATCAGTGCCTTTATTTCCAAAAAATATGTTGTCTTTCCCGGTTTTTGCGATGTGCATGTGCATTTTCGTGAGCCGGGTTTTTCTTATAAAGAAACAATTCTTTCCGGCTCTAATGCGGCGGCGAGGGGTGGATATACGGCGGTTTTAACTATGCCAAACCTAAATCCCGTTCCCGATAGTGCCGAAAATCTCAAAAAACAACTTGACATAATAGAGAAGGATGCAACCATTTCGGTTTATCCCTATGGCTCAATAACCGTTTCCCAGTTGGGTGAAGAGCTTTCGGATATGGAGGGTATGGCCGAAAATGCTATAGCCTTTTCGGATGACGGTAAAGGTGTTCAAAACGAAGAGCTCATGAAAAGCGCAATGTTAAAGGCAAAGGCGCTAGGGAAAATTATTGTTGCCCACTGTGAAGAAAATTCCCTTTTAAACGGCGGTTATATTCATCTTGGTGAGTATGCGAAGAAAAATGGGCATAGAGGAATTTGTTCAGAAAGTGAATATCTACCTATTGAGCGCGATTTAAAGCTCGCAAAGGAAACGGGCGCGGCATATCACGTATGCCACATTTCGACTAAAGAAAGTGTTGAGCTTATAAGAAAGGCTAAAAAAGAAGGTGTTGATGTCACCTGCGAAACGGCGCCGCACTATCTTGTTATGGATGATAGCTTTTTAAAAGAAGAAGGCAGATTTAAAATGAATCCGCCGCTTAGAAGCGCTGAGGATAGAAAAGCTTTGGTAGAAGGCATTTTAGACGGCACTATTGATATGATAGCAACCGACCACGCGCCACACAGCGCCGAGGAAAAAGCCAAAGGCTTAGAAAAAAGCGCATTTGGTATAGTGGGGCTTGAAACCGCCTTTGCGGTTATGTATACAAACTTTGTTAAAACAGGTTTAATTAGTCTTGAAAGGCTTATTGAACTTATGGCAATAAATCCAAGAAAAAGGTTTAATATTACGCCCCAAAAAGAATTTACGGTTTGGGATTTAGAAAAAGAAATAACCGTAAACCCCGACGAATTTTTGTCTAAGGGTAAAGCGACTCCTTTCGAGGGAGCAAAGCTTTTTGGAAGCTGTGTACTAACAGTTTCAAACGGCAAAGTGGTTTATAGAGATTTAGGAGGAAAATAAGATGGCAAAAAGAACAGATATTAAAAAGATTTTGATTATAGGCTCAGGTCCTATTGTTATCGGTCAAGCGGCAGAGTTTGACTATGCAGGTACTCAGGCTTGTTTGGCACTTAAGGAAGAGGGATATGAGGTTATTCTTTGCAACTCCAACCCTGCTACTATTATGACCGACACCACTATTGCTGATAAGGTTTATATGGAGCCTCTTACTCTTGAGTATGTTGCTAAAATTTTACGTTATGAGCGTCCCGACGCTATTGTCCCCGGTATTGGCGGACAAACAGGATTAAACCTTGCAATGCAGCTTAAAGAAAAAGGCGTTTTGGAAGAGTGTGGCGTTGAACTTTTAGGTACCAGCAGTGAAAGTATTGAAATGGCAGAGGATAGAGAACTTTTTAAAGAGCTTTGCCAGTCAATCGGCGAGCCCACAATTCCGTCTGAAATCACATATAATATCGACGAGGCGAAGGCTGCAGCCGAGAGAATCGGTTACCCTGTTGTTCTTCGTCCCGCTTTTACCCTTGGCGGTACAGGTGGCGGTTTTGCATATAATGAAGAGGAACTTGTTGAGGTTGGTCTTAATGCCTTCAAGCTTTCTCCCGTTCATCAGGTGCTTATTGAAAAAAGTGTTAAAGGATATAAGGAAATTGAGTTTGAGGTAATGCGCGACTCTAAGGATAACGCTATTACAATATGCGGTATGGAAAACATCGACCCCGTCGGTGTTCATACAGGCGATTCTATTGTTGTGGCTCCTATTATGACTCTAAATGACCACGACCTTAAAATGCTTAACGATAGCGCAATTAAGCTTATAAGACACCTTAAAATCGAGGGCGGTTGTAATGTTCAGTTTGCGCTCAACCCAAATTCAAGCGAATATTATTTGATTGAGGTTAACCCTAGGGTTTCGCGTTCTTCTGCTCTTGCTTCTAAGGCTAGTGGTTATCCTATTGCACGTGTTACCGCTAAAATTGCTGTTGGTATGGAGCTTAGCGAAATTGCAATAGCAAATACCACCGCAGAGTTTGAGCCTAGCCTTGATTACGTTATTGCTAAGCTTCCTAGGTTCCCGTTTGACAAGTTTGCAACCGCAACCAACACACTTGGAACTCAAATGAAGGCAACGGGTGAGGTTATGGGTATTGGCTCTAACCTTGAAGAATGTCTTTTAAAATCGGTTCGCTCTCTTGAAATAGGCGCTCATCATTTCCATTTGCCTAAGTTTGATAATATGAGCGAAACAGAGCTTTATGATTATTTAAACGAATTCAAAGACGATAACATATTCTGTATTGCTGAGCTTTTCCGCCGTGGCGCAAAGGTTGAGAAAATACACGAAATCACAAAGATTACTGCATATTTCTTAGAGGCGGTTGAAAGAATCGTTAAAATGGAAAAGGAACTTGCAGATAATAAGGATTTAGATACCCTTAAAAAAGCAAAGAAAATGGGCTTTGGAGATAAGTTTATTGCAAAGCTTTGGGGCTTAAACGAAATCGATATTTATAATATGAGAAAAGAAAATAATCTTTTCCCGATTTATAAAATGGTTGATACCTGCCATACAAATGCTTATATTCCTTACTTCTATTCTTCATATACAGGTGAGAATGCGTCAAGACTCACCGATAAAAAGAAGATAGTTGTGCTTGGCGCAGGCCCTATTCGTATAGGTCAGGGTGTTGAGTTTGACTATTCTACGGTTCACGCCGTTACAACTATTAAAAATTCGGGCTACGAGGCAATTATTATCAATAATAACCCTGAAACAGTGTCAACCGATTATACAACGGCCGACAAGCTTTATTTCGAGCCCCTTACTCCCGAAGATGTAATGAATATTATAGAGTTTGAAAAACCTGATGGCGTAGTTGCTTCCCTTGGTGGACAAACCGCGATTAACCTTGCAGAGCCACTTAGGGATAGGGGAGTTAAAATTATCGGTACCGACTGTGACGCTATTGAACGCGCCGAGAATAGAGATAGTTTTGAAAAAATTCTTTTAGACCTAAACATTCCTCAGCCAAAGGGACAAGCGGTTACTAAAATTGAAGACGGTGTTGCTGCGGCAAAAGAAATCGGCTATCCCGTGCTTGTTAGACCGAGCTTTGTTTTGGGCGGTAGAGCAATGCAGATAGTTGCTAATGAGGAGCAGCTTCGCACATACCTTAAAACTGCGGTTGAAATTGATGAGGACCGCCCTGTTTTGGTTGACAAATATATTCAGGGTAAAGAGGTTGAAATTGACGCAATTTGCGACGGAAGAGATGTTTTCGTGCCCGGTATTATGGAGCTTGTAGAACGTACAGGTGTTCATAGCGGCGACTCGATAAGCGTTTACCCAACCTTTAGCATTTCCGATAAGGTTAAGGGTACAATCTTGCAGTATGCTAAGAAGCTTGGTCTTGGAATAGGTATTGTTGGTCTTTACAACATTCAGTTTATTGTTGATGAAAATGACGAAGTGTTTATTATTGAGGTTAACCCGCGTTCATCACGTACCGTTCCTTTCCTTTCAAAAGCAACGGGTTACAGCCTTGCCGATATTGCCACCGAGGTTATTATGGGCAAAAGCCTAAAGGAACAGGGCATTTTCGATATTTACCCCAAGGAAAAAGACCGTTGGTATGTAAAGGTCCCGGTTTTCTCTTTCAATAAAATTAGAGGACTTGATGCATATCTTTCTCCCGAAATGAAGTCTACAGGCGAAGCTATCGGCTATGACGATAAGCTTAACAGAGCCCTTTATAAAGCTCTTCAGGCTTCGGGTATGCACCTTCAAAATTACGGCACAGTACTTGCAACTATTGCCGATAAGGATAAGGAAGAAGCGCTTCCTCTTATCAGAAGATTTTATAATCTTGGCTTTAATATTGAGGCTACCGAGGGTACTGCCGCATTCCTTAAGAAAAACGGAATTCGTACCCATGTCAGAAAGAAGATAAGCGATGATACTGAAGAAATTCCTTCGGCAATTCGCAAGGGACATATCGCTTATGTAATAAATACAAGAGATGTAGGCTCTGTAGGAACTGAAAATGACGGCCAAAAAATTCGTCAGTGCGCTACCGAAAATAACGTAACTATTTTCACAGCGCTTGATACCGTTAAGGTGCTTTTGGACGTTTTGGAAGAAACTACACTTACAATTTCAACAATAGATGCGTAGAGTGGTTTAAAATGAAACAAGGATTATTTAAAATAATACAAAACGTAAAGCTTACCGAAAATGTTTATAAAATGCGCCTTTACGGTGATGTTAGCGAAATTAAAGCCCCCGGTGAATTTATTAACATAAGACTAGAGGGCAAATATCTTCGCCGTCCAATTTCGGTTTGTGATAGGGATGAAAACACCGTTACAATTATTTACAAGGTTGTAGGTGAGGGTACCAAACAAATGTCCGAAATGGAGAGCGGTGAGCTTGACGTTTTAACCGGTCTTGGTAATGGTTACAATCTTTCGCTTTCGGGCGATAATCCCGTTTTAATTGGTGGCGGGGTAGGCGTACCACCCCTTTATATGCTTGCAAAAGAGCTTGTAAAGGACGGGAAAAATGTAACAGTTATTTTAGGTTTTAATACAAAAAGCGAAATTTTCTACGAAAAAGAGTTTGAGGAACTTGGTGCCAAGGTTTTGGTTACAACGGTTGATGGCTCTTACGGAGTAAAGGGATTTGTTACAAACGCCCTTTCAAAAATAGATTATTCCTACTTTTATACCTGCGGTCCCGAGCCAATGCTAAAGGCAGTTTTTGGCGCGTCAAAAACCGAAGGACAGCTTAGCTTTGAGGAAAGAATGGGCTGCGGTTTTGGTGCTTGTATGGGTTGCTCTTGTAAAACTATAACAGGGTATAAGAGAATCTGTAAGGAAGGCCCCGTTATGCTGAAGGAGGATATCATATGGGAAGACTAAGTGTTAATCTTTGTGGAATAGAGCTTGAGAATCCCGTTATCCCCGCAAGCGGAACCTTTGGATACGGATATGAATTTGCCGAGCTTTACGACATAAACAAACTTGGAACCTTTTCCTTTAAAGGTACAACAAGGGATGCGCGTTTTGGCAATCCTACACCTAGAATTGCCGAATGCCCTTCGGGTATGATAAATGCGGTTGGTCTTCAAAATCCCGGTGTGGAAAAGGTTATAAGCGAAGAACTTCCAAAGCTTAAAAAATGCTTTAACAAAAAGGTTATGGCGAATGTCAGTGGCTTTTCGGTTGAGGACTATGCCTATACCTGCGAAAAGCTTGACGCTTGTGAACAGGTTGGTTGGCTTGAGGTTAATGTAAGCTGCCCTAACGTTCACGGTGGTGGCATGAGCTTTGGTACCGAGCCTTCGGCCGCGGCTGAGGTTACTAAGGCCGTTAAGAAGGTAACAACCAAGCCTGTTATTATTAAGCTTTCACCAAACGTTACCGATATTGTTTCTATTGCAAAGGCTTGTGAAGATGCGGGTGCAGACGGAATTAGTCTTATAAACACACTGCTTGGAATGAGAATTGACCTTAGAACCAAAAGGCCTGTAATAGCAAATAAAATGGGTGGTTTTTCGGGAAGCGCTATTTTCCCTGTAGCTGTTAGAATGGTTTATCAGGTGGCAAATGCCGTTAAAATTCCCGTTGTTGGTATGGGCGGCGTTTCTTCGGCAGAGGATGTTTTAGAAATGATGCTTGCGGGTGCGACTGCAGTAGAGGTTGGTGCCGCAAACCTTGTAAATCCTTTTGCCTCAAGTGAAATTGTAGACAATTTAACAAATGTTATGGATAAATATGGTATCAAAAATTTAAAGGATATTATCGGAGGGGTTAAATAATGGGTAAGGACGTTATAGTTGCTTGTGATTTTTCAAGCGCAAGCAAGGTTTATGAATTTCTAGATAAATTTAAAGGCAGAAAGCCTTTTGTTAAAATCGGTATGGAGCTTTTCTATGCCGAAGGCCCTCAGATTGTAAAGGAAATTAAGAAAAGAGGCCATAAAATCTTTTTAGATTTAAAGCTTCACGATATACCTAATACTGTTAAAAAATCTATGGCAGTGCTTTCGAATTTAGATGTTGATATTACAAATCTTCACGCTTCGGGCACCGTTTCTATGATGGAAGCGGCTTTGGAAGGCCTCACCCGTGAGGATGGAACAAGACCTCTTTTGATTGCGGTTACACAGCTAACATCAACCGACCAAGAAAGAATGGAAAAGGACCTTCTTATTAAAGAACCTATTGATAAGGTTGTTATGCATTATGCTCATAACGCGAAAATTGCCGGACTTGACGGTGTTGTTTGTTCACCTCTTGAAGCGGGTAAGGTTCACGAAACCTGCGGCAGCAACTTTTTGACAATCACCCCCGGTGTTCGCTTTGCTGACGGAGAGGTGGGCGACCAAAAAAGAGTTATGACACCTGCCGAGGCCAAGAAAATCGGTAGCGATTATATAGTTGTTGGTAGACCGATTACCGCAGCAGAGGACCCCGTAGCCGCATATGAACGCTGCGTAAAAGAATTTGTTGATTAGGAGAATTAAAATGGAGAGCTACAAAAGAGAGTTTATTCAGTTTTTAGAGGGCGCAGGAGTTTTAAAATTTGGTGATTTCACCGCTAAGAGCGGAAGAAAAATTCCTTATTTTATAAATGCGGGCGATATTAAAACAGGCGAACAAATATGTAAGCTTGGCGAATTCTATGCAAAGGCATATTTCGAAAAGGTCGGCAACAAAAAAACAGTGCTTTACGGCCCTGCATATAAGGGAATTCCTATTGCTGTGTCTGTAGCGGTTGCTCTCGCCAAAAATGGTCTTGACGTACCCTTCTTTTTCAACCGTAAGGAAGAAAAGGACCATGGTGAAGGCGGCGTTTTCGTTGGTTATAAACCTAAGGAAGGCGAAGAAATTGTTATTGTTGAAGACGTTATTACTGCAGGTACAGCTATAAGGGAGAGTATGGCTAACCTTTCTTCGCTTAGCGGCACAAAGGTTGCAGCTACCTTTGTTATGGTTGACCGTAAAGAAAAGGGCCAAACTGAAAAATCTGCAATGGCAGAGGTTGGCGAAGAATTTGGCTTCCCCGTTTATTCGGTTGTAGACGTTTACGATATAATCGAGTATCTTGAAGAAGACGAAAAGAATAAAGAAAACGTAGAAAGAATAAAGAAGTATCTTGAAGTAAACGGCGCAAAAGAGTAGTTTTTCCTTTCAAGCGCCAAATACGGAAAGGAATTTATTAGATGAGAAGCTTAATTGACATTTTTGATTTTAGTGTAGAAGAGTTAGATGAGCTTATTGCTACTGCTGAGGATATTATCGATTCGCCAAATAAATATAGCGAAAGCTGTAGGGGCAAAAAACTTGCAACACTTTTTTTCGAGCCTTCGACAAGAACAAGGCTTAGTTTTGAGGCGGCTATGTATGAACTTGGCGGTAATGTTATAGGGTTTTCTGAGGCGTCCAGTTCTTCTTCCGCCAAGGGCGAAAGCGTTGCCGATACCGCTAAAATCATTAGTCTTTATGCCGACATTATTGCTATGCGGCACCCAAAAGAGGGGGCGCCCTTTGTGGCGGCTAAAAACGCAACTATTCCGGTTATAAATGCGGGTGATGGCGGACATGCCCATCCAACCCAGACTCTTGCCGATTTGCTTACAATTCATCGCGAAAAGGGAAGGCTAAATAACCTTACAGTAGGACTTTGCGGTGATTTGAAGTTTGGAAGAACCGTACATTCACTTATTACTGCTCTTTCAAGGTATGAGGGTATTAAGTTTGTGCTCATTTCACCCAAGGAGCTTAAGGTTCCTAACTATGTAAAGGAAGAGGTTTTGGACAAAACGGGCCTCTGCTACGAAGAAACCGCCGATTTAGAAGGTGCCATTAAGGACCTTGACATTCTTTATATGACCCGAATTCAGCGTGAGCGTTTTACCGACGATAACGAATATTTAAGGCTTAAGGATAGTTATATTTTAACGCCCGAAAAGCTTGAAAGCGCTAAGGAAGACTTGGCTATACTTCACCCGCTTCCAAGGGTTAACGAGATAAGCGTTAAGGTTGATAGCGATAAAAGAGCTTGTTATTTCAAACAGGCCCTTTACGGCAAATATATGCGCATGGCACTTATTCTCAAGCTTTTAAATCAAACAGATTGCGCTAAAAATCAGTTAGAACAGGGCAGAGAAATAGAAGGGCTCATGTGTAAGAATCCAAATTGTATAACTTCGGTCGAGCAGGAACTTTCACACCTTTTTAAATCCTCTGAGACTGATAGTAGCGTTTATAGATGCGTATATTGCGAAAATGAGGTAAAATAGAGGTGCGTTTTCACGTTAAATTGCACTTTTAATAGGCTTTAAATATTAAAGTGAGCCTTGACACATACATCGTTAGATGGTATAATATTAGAGTAAAATATTTAGGTATTTTTTCGTTACTGACGGATTATAGTGGAGCACCACATGGAGCGAAAAAATTAAAAGCCGACCGTCTGGGTGCATTTGCTTTTTGAAAAAAGGAGCAAGTGCGCCATTTTCTTTTTTAGGGAGGAAAAATTATGAAAAAAATTGCAATTATTATGGGTAGCGACAGCGATTTGCCGATAGTAAAAAAGGCTACCGATACCTTAAAAGAGTTTGAAGTGCCTTTTGAGGTACATATTTATTCCGCTCACAGAACACCCGTTGAGGCACGCGATTTTGCTGTTTCGGCAAGGGAGAATGGTTTTGGTGCAATAATTGCGGCGGCAGGTATGGCGGCACATTTGGCAGGTGCTATTGCGGCTAATACAACGCTTCCCGTAATTGGTATCCCTTGCAGTAGTTCTAATCTTGATGGGCTTGATGCCTTGCTTTCAACCGTTATGATGCCCAGCGGTATACCCGTTGCAACTGTTGCAATAAACGGTGGCGCAAATGCCGCACTTCTTGCAATTCAAATTCTCGCAGTTGAGGATAAAGAACTTGCAGCAAAGCTTGATGAAAAAAGAATAAGCGATGCTAATAAGGTACTGCTTAAAGATAAATCCGTAATGGAAAAACTTTAATTTTGTTTAAAATTTTAATCTATATAAAGGAGAAATAAAAATGAAAAAAGAACTTACTTACAAAGGAAAAACAAAGGATGTTTATTCACTTGAAAATGGCAACTGCCTTTTAAAATTCAAGGACGACTGCACCGGTAAAGACGGTGTTTTTGACCCAGGCGAAAACGCAGTAGGTCTTACAATTGACGGTGTTGGCGACGTTAACCTTCGTATGTCTATATATTTCTTCGAAAAAGTTAATGCCGCAGGTATTAAAACACATTATGTAAATGCAAATCTTGAAGATACAACTATGGAAGTTTTATCTGCTAAGGTTTTTGGTAAAGGCTTAGAAGTTATTTGTCGTTATAAAGCCGTTGGAAGTTTTTATCGCCGCTATAGCGATTATGTAACTGAGGGTGCCGACCTTGACGCATATGTTGAAATGACCTTTAAAAACGACGCAAAGGGAGACCCACTTGTTACTAAAGAGGGTCTTGCACAGCTTGGCGTTATGAACTATAAACAGTATGATGATGTTGAAGATATGACCAAGAAAATCACAAAAATTATCGCTGACGACCTTAAAGAAAAGGGACTTGACCTTTACGATATTAAATTTGAGTTTGGTTATGACGAAAACGGCGACGTTATGCTTATTGACGAAATTGCTTCGGGTAATATGCGCGTTTATAAGGATGGCGAATATATCGACCCGATGACACTTTCAAAACTTTTCTTCGCTTAATATATTTTGATTTAGGAGTATAACATGGGTGGTTTTTTTGGCGCAGTCACTAAAGGTGACGCAATAGCAGATGCATTTTTCGGTGCAGACTATCATTCTCATCTTGGAACCCGTCGCGGCGGTATAGCGGCGTTTGACAAAGAACTTGGTTTGCAAAGAGAAATCCATAACATACAAAATTCACCATTTCGAACTAAGTTTGAAAAGGTTTTTGATGAAATGAAGGGAACCTCGGCAATTGGTTGCATAAGCGATTTTGAACCGCAACCCCTTTTAATCCGTTCAAACCTTGGTACCTATGCGCTTTGTGTTATTGGAACTATAAATAACGCAACTGAGCTTATAAATCAGTTTCTTTCCTTTAGCGGCGGTCACTTTAGCGTTATGACAGGCGGCCACGTTAATATGATAGAGCTTGTGGCGGCGCTTATAAATCAAAAAAGCGATTTTGTAGATGGTATCAAGTTTGCTCAAGAGCAAATTGACGGAACGGCATCAATTTTAATTCTTAAAGATGACGGTAAAATAATTGCGGCGAGAGACCGCTTGGGACGATTGCCCATTATCGTAGGTAAGGGCGAGAAGGGGCACTGCGTTTCCTTTGAATCTTTTGCTTATGAAAAACTTGGGTACGAGTTTTATAAGGAGCTTGGCCCGGGTGAAATAATTGAACTTACCGCCGACGAGGTTAAGGTTTTGAAAGAGCCGGGCAAACGCAAAAAAATCTGTTCGTTTCTTTGGAGCTATTACGGTTACCCAACCTCAATTTATGAGGGAATAAACGTTGAGATGATGAGGTACCGCAATGGCGAGATTATGGCTAGAAACGATATGGCAGAGAAAAGCGCAACAGAGGTTGACTATGTTGGTGGAGTTCCAGATTCGGGTACACCACACGCTATAGGCTACGCTAATGAGAGTCATAAAAAATTCGCAAGAGCTTTTATTAAATATACTCCCACATGGGCAAGAAGCTTTACTCCTACTCACCAAAACGAGCGTAATAAGGTTGCTAAAATGAAGCAAATTGCAATTCACGACCTTATTAAAGATAAAAATCTTCTTTTTGTTGACGATTCTATAGTAAGAGGAACTCAGCTTAAGGAAACGGTTGATTTTCTTTATTCTAATGGCGCAAAATCGGTTCATATGCGCTCGGCGTGTCCACCCATTATGTATGGTTGTAAATATTTAAATTTCTCTCGTGCGACAAGTGATATGGACCTTATCGCAAGAAGGGTTATTGTGGAGCTTGAAGGAGAAGAGGGACTTAAATATATAGACGAGTATGCCGACTCAAAAACCGAAAGAGGCAAAAATATGCGAAAGGCAATTTGCGACAAATTCCATTTCGCATCACTTGAATTTCAGTCCCTTGAGGGAATTATTGAAGCAATAGGCTTAGATGAAAGCGAACTTTGCACATATTGCTGGAACGGAAAGGAATAAAACTATGCATAACAAATCTATGTCTGAAAGCTACGCCGCTGCAGGTGTTGATATTACTGCAGGTTACAAATCGGTTGAGCTTATGAAAAAGCATATCGCCCGTACAAAAAATGAGGGTTGCCTTGATGATGTTGGCGGCTTTGGTGGTTGTTTTGGATTGGATCTTACAGGTATTACCGAGCCTGTTTTGGTAAGCGGCACCGACGGAGTTGGCACAAAAATTAAACTCGCAATGTTGCTTGATAAGCACGATACAATTGGTATTGACTGTGTTGCAATGTGTGCAAACGATATAATTTGTTGTGGTGCTAAGCCGCTTTTCTTCCTTGATTATATTGCTTGCGGTAAAAACTTCCCTGAAAAAATTGCCGAAATTGTCGGTGGCGTTGCAGAGGGTTGTGTTCAGGCGGGTTGCGCCCTTATTGGCGGCGAAACTGCCGAGCATCCCGGCCTTATGCCTGAGGAGGATTATGACCTTGCAGGTTATTGCACAGGCGTTGTTGATAAGAAAAAAATTCTTGATAATTCTACCGTTAGTGAGGGCGATGCTATAATTGCTCTAGCTTCAACAGGTATCCATTCTAACGGTTTTTCACTAGTTAGAAAGGTTTTTGATATTGAAAACGCTGACCTTAAAGCACCTGTTGATGAGCTTTCGGGTAAATCACTTGGCGAAACACTTTTAACACCTACTAAAATTTACGTTAAGAGCGTACTCGCCCTTATGGAAGAGGTTAAGGTTAAGGCGGTATCCCATATTACAGGCGGCGGATTTTATGAAAATATTCCTCGTAGTTTGCCTAAAGGATATTCAGCTAAAATTAAAAAGTCAGATGTTAAAATTCTTCCTATTTTCAGTCTTATTCAAAAGGTTGGAAATATTCCTGAGCGCGATATGTTCAACACCTTTAATATGGGCGTTGGTATGAGTATTGTTGTTGCTAAAGAGGATGCAGAAAAAGCCGTTAAAATTTTGAATGAAAATGGCGAAAACGCATACGTTCTTGGCGAAATCGTTAAGTCCGATGAGGGCGTAATTTTAGAATAATTTATCTCGCGGAGGGGTTAAAATGTCCCAAAAAACTAAAATTGCCGTTTTGGTTTCGGGTGGCGGAACAAATCTTCAGGCGCTTATAGATGCCCAAAGCAGCGGCATTTTAAAAAGCGGAGAAATCTCACTTGTTGTTTCCAATAATGAGGGGGCTTATGCTCTTTTAAGGGCAGAGAAGGCCGGCATTAAAAACATAGTTATTTCTAAAAAGGCTTTAGGTAAAGAAAGGTTTGAAGAAAAGCTTATTGCCACCTTAGAACAAGAGGGAATAGAAATAATTGTTCTTGCAGGGTTTATGGTTATACTTAGTGAGAATTTTACAAGTAGATATCCAAAACGCATAATAAACGTTCACCCTGCCCTTATTCCATCTTTTTGTGGCGAAGGTTTTTATGGACTTCGCGTACACGAGGCGGCGCTTAGCTATGGTGTTAAGGTGACGGGTGCTACGGTGCACTTTGTTAACGAGATACCCGACGGCGGCGAGATAATTATGCAAAAGGCCGTTGAAATTTGCGAGGGTGATACACCCGAAATTTTGCAAAAGAGGGTAATGGAAGAGGCCGAGTGGAAGATTTTACCTTTGGCGGTTGAAAAGGTTTCAAAAGAATTTATGAATATTAAGGGGTAGTAGATATGGAAATTAAAACTCTTGAAAATGAACTTAACTCACTAAAATACCACGGCAGAGGAATTATAATCGGCAAAAGCGCCGATGGGAAAAAGGCGGTTACCGCATATTTTATTATGGGTAGAAGCGAAAACAGTCGTAACAGAGTTTTTGTGGAGGACGGCGAGGGCATCAGAACAAAGGCTTTCGATGAATCTAAAATGGTTGACCCCCACCTTATCATCTATGCTCCCGTTAGGGTTTTAGGAAATAAAACAATTGTTACAAACGGCGACCAAACCGATACAATTTATGAGCTTATGGATAGGCAAATGACCTTCGAACAAGCACTTCGCACAAGAGAGTTTGAAGATGACACACCTAACTTTACTCCTAGAATTTCGGGTATTATCCGTAGAGAAAACGGAGATATCAATTTTGCTATGTCTATTCTAAAATCGGCAGAAGGTGACAGTAGTTCTTGCCAAAGATACACCTTTGCTTATTCTAACCCTATTGCTGGTAAAGCTAAATTTATTCATACATATAATGCGGACGGCAACCCACTTCCAAGCTTCGAGGGCGAGCCAAAAACCTTGAGCTTACCCGACACTGATATTGACAGTTTAACCGATATTATCTGGGATAATTTGAACAGTGAAAATAAGGTTTCTCTTTTTGTTAGATATATTGATATTGAAACCGGCGAGTACGAGTCAAGAATAGTAAACAAAAATAAGTAATTGGAGAATAAAAGATGAAAGAATTTGAACTTAAATACGGTTGTAACCCAAATCAAAAACCTGCAAAAATCTTTATGAAGGACGGCAAAGAGCTTCCTATTGAAATTCTTTGCGGCAGACCCGGTTTTATAAATTTTTTAGATGCTTTTAACGCTTGGCAGCTTGTTAAGGAGCTTAAAGAGGCGTTGGGACTTCCCGCTGTTACTTCCTTTAAACACGTTAGCCCCACATCTGCTGCAGTTGGTATTCCGCTTTCCGATAAGCTTAAAAAAGCCTGCTTTGTAGATGATATTGAGGGACTCGATGAGTCGCCTTTAGCTTGTGCCTATGCAAGAGCTAGAGGTACTGACCGTATGTGTTCTTTTGGCGACTGGGTTGCCCTTTCTGATGTTTGTGATAAAACAACCGCTTTGATGATTAAGCGTGAGGTTTCCGATGGCGTTATTGCTCCCGGTTATGAGCCCGAAGCACTTGAAATTTTAAAGACAAAGAGAAACGGAAACTATAATATCGTTAAAATTGACCCCGACTATGTTCCCGAGGAAATAGAACATAAGGATGTTTTCGGCATTACTTTCGAACAGGGCAGAAACAATTTTAAAATAAATAAAGAACTTCTTTCAAATATCGTAACTGCTAATAAAGAGCTTCCCGAGAGCGCAGTTCGTGATCTTATAATTTCTCTTATTACACTTAAATATACGCAGTCTAACTCGGTTTGCTATGCAACCGACGGACAGGCTATCGGTGTTGGCGCTGGTCAGCAGTCCCGTATACACTGTACACGTTTGGCAGGAACTAAGGCTGACACTTGGTTTTTACGTCAACACGATAAGGTGCTTTCCTTGCCGTTTAAGGCAGATATTGCACGTCCTACACGCGATAACGTTATTGATGGTTATATTAACCGTAACGAAGAGGACGTTTGTGCAGACGGAAACTGGGAAAAATACTTCACCTGTAAGCCAGAACCGCTTACAGATGAGGATATAAAAACATATCTTGCGACTATTGATGGTGTTGCACTTGGTTCTGACGCTTTCTTCCCGTTTGACGATAATATTGAAAGGGCTAAAAGAAGCGGCGTAAAATATATTGCCGAACCCGGTGGCTCTATTCGAGATGACGTTGTTATCGAGTGTGCCGATAAATACAAAATGGTTATGGCATTTACAGGAATGAGACTTTTCCATCACTAATTTTAACTTGAGGGAATAATATGAAGATTTTAGTTGTAGGTGGCGGTGGCAGAGAACACGCCATCATTAAAAAGCTTAAAAGCAGTAAAGAAGTAAGCGAAATTTTTGCCCTGCCCGGAAATGGTGGAATGGCAAAGGACGCGACTTTAATTAACATTTCGGCTACAGATATACCTGCTATTGTTGATTTCGCAGTAGAGAATAAGGTTGATTACGCCGTTGTTGCCCCCGATGACCCGCTTGTTTTAGGCGCGGTTGATGCGTTGGAGGAAAAGGGAATTCCTTGTTTTGGACCTAGAAAAAATGCGGCGATAATCGAAGGCAGTAAGGTTTTTTCTAAAAACCTTATGAAAAAATATAATATCCCTACCGCAAGGTATGAGGTTTTTGACAGCGCAAACGATGCACTTAAATATCTTGAAACCGCCCCCATTCCAACTGTAATTAAGGCAGATGGACTGGCTCTTGGTAAAGGCGTTATAATCGCAAACACCTTGGAGGAGGCGAAAACTGCAGTTGTTTCAATAATGGAGGACAAGGCTTTTGGTAAAAGCGGCGACCACATCGTTATTGAAGAGTTTTTAGAGGGCCCCGAGGTTTCGGTGCTGGCCTTTACCGACGGAAAAACTGTTGTTCCTATGATTTCTTCTATGGACCATAAAAGAGCAGGGGACAATGATACAGGTCTCAATACCGGTGGTATGGGAACCATCGCACCCAACCCTTATTATACCGAAGAAATTAAAAAGGTATGTATGGAAAAAATCTTTCTTCCCACAATTAGCGCTATGAATAGCGAGGGTAGAACCTTCAAAGGTTGCCTTTATTTCGGCCTTATGATTACTGCCGACGGCCCTAAGGTTATTGAATATAACTGTCGCTTTGGCGATCCCGAAACACAGGTTGTTTTACCCCTTCTTGAAAGCGATTTGCTTACAGTTATGATGGCTACAACAAACGGGACACTTAGCGAGACTGAGGTTAAGTTCAGCAATAAAAATGCCGCTTGTGTAATTATGGCTTCCAAGGGTTATCCAACCGCTTATGAAAAGGGCTTTGAGATAAATATACCCGCCGAAATTGAGGACAATGTTTATGTTGCGGGCGCAAAGCTTTCAGATGGTAAGCTTCTTACAAACGGCGGTAGAGTTCTTGGCGCTACATCAGTAGCCGATACCCTTTCAGACGCTATTGAGGGCGCATATAATTTAGTAAAACAAATAAGCTTTGATAATGCGTATTATCGAACCGATATCGGTGCAAAGGCGCTGAAGGCAACAAAATAAGGAGAATTTGAAATGGTATACAGAGTTTATGTTGAGAAGAAAAAAGAACTGGCTCATGAGGCGAATTCGCTTTTAAATGAGCTTAAAAACCTTGTTGGCATTTCAGGTTTAGAAAGCCTTCGTGTAATAAATCGCTATGATGTTGAAAATATTGAGGAAAAGCTTTTTGAAAAAGCAGTAAATACAATTTTTTCTGAGCCACAGTTAGATGTTGCATCAGGTGAAATTGAAACAAACGGCGACACAGTTTTTGCGGTTGAGCCTCTTCCCGGTCAGTTTGACCAAAGGGCAGATTCTGCCGCACAGTGCATCCAGCTTCAAAGTCAGGGTGAGCGCCCTATCGTTCGCTCTGCTAAGGTTTATGTTTTGGGCGGAAAGCTTAGCAAAAGCGATATTGAAACCATAAAGAAATATGTAATAAACGCAGTAGAAAGCAGAGAGGCTTCTTTAGAAAAGCCCGAAACACTTGTTAGCGAATATGCGGTTCCCGAAAAGGTCGCAATTGTTGACGGGTTTATAAAGCTTGACGAAAAGGGCCTTGAGGAACTTCTTTCTACTTTGGGTCTTGCAATGGATATTGATGACCTACGCTTTTTACAGGATTACTTTAAAAACGAAGAAAAACGCGACCCAACAATTACTGAAATTCGTGTTGTTGACACCTATTGGTCTGACCACTGCCGTCATACTACCTTCTCAACACATATTGAGGGTGTAAAAATTGAGGATGAGGCAGTTAGGGAGGCTTATGACCGCTATCTTGCGGCGAGAGAAGAGGTATACGGCAAAGAAAAGGCCGCAAAACGTCCTCAAACTCTTATGGATATTGCAACTATTGCGGTTAAGGTGCTTAAAAAGAGGGGAGAGCTTCCCGAATTAGACGAAAGCGAAGAAATTAACGCTTGTTCAATTCATGTTACTGCCGAAATTGACGGCGAAGAGCAGGATTGGCTGCTTATGTTTAAAAACGAAACACATAACCACCCAACCGAAATTGAGCCTTTTGGCGGCGCCGCAACTTGTATAGGCGGTTGCATACGTGACCCGCTTTCAGGACGCGCATTTGTACATCAGGCAATGCGTGTTACGGGTGCGGCCGACCCAAGAAAAGCTATTGCAGAAACCTTGCCAGGCAAGCTCCCTCAAAGAAAGCTTTGCCAAACTGCAGCGGCGGGTTATTCTTCTTATGGTAACCAAATCGGCCTTGCAACAGGCCACGTTGCCGAAATTTATCACGAAGGCTTTGTTGCAAAGCGCTTAGAGTGCGGTGCGGTTGTTGCAGCTGCCCCTGCATATAATGTTCGCCGTGAAAGGCCCGAGGCAGGCGACAAGGTTATCTTACTTGGCGGAAGAACAGGTCGTGACGGCATAGGCGGTGCTACAGGTTCTTCAAAAACCCATAATATGAAGAGCCTTACAACAATGGCTTCCGAGGTGCAAAAGGGTAATGCCCCCGAAGAGAGAAAAATTCAGCGCCTCTTTAGAAACCCCGAGGTTACAAGGCTTATTAAACGTTGTAACGACTTTGGTGCAGGTGGTGTTTCGGTTGCTATTGGCGAACTTGCTGATGGTCTTAAAATTGATTTAGATGCAGTTCGTAAAAAATACGATGGACTTGATGGAACAGAACTTGCCATTTCGGAATCTCAGGAAAGAATGGCGGTTGTTGTTGAAGATAAAGATGTTGAAAAGTTTATAGCTTATGCCAGCGAGGAAAACCTCGAAGCATATTTGGTTGCTACTGTAACAAAAGAGGCCAGAATGGTTATGAATTGGAAGGGTCAGGTTGTTGCAAACCTTAGCCGCGAATTCCTTAATACCAACGGCGCCTCAAAGAAAACAACTGTTATGGTTGATAAAAGGGATTTAAGCGCTTTCAGTAATGCACTTTATCCCGACCTTCGCACAATGGCTTCTTCACTTAAAACTGCAAGTCGCAGAGGTCTTGTAGAGCGTTTTGACGGTTCTATCGGTGCAGGTTCAATTCTTATGCCATTTGGCGGCAAAACTCAAAAAACTCCCGCACAGGCTATGGCGGCGCTTTTGCCAACCCTTCCGGGACAAAAAACAAACTCTGCAAGTGTCATGGCATATGGTATGGACCCCGACACAATGAGCGTCGACCCGTATACAGGTGCTCGTGCGGCGGTTTATAGCTCGGTTGCTAAAATCGTTGCTGCGGGTGCAGATTATAAAGATGCATATCTTACTTTACAGGAATTTTTTGAAAGGCTTCGTACCGAGCCTAACCGTTGGGGTAAACCATTTGCAGCACTGCTCGGCGCTATGGATGCACAGCTAGAACTAAATGCTGCAGCTATAGGCGGTAAGGATTCTATGTCGGGAACCTTTATGGATAAGGATGTTCCACCAACCCTTATTTCCTTTGCTATTGCGCCCATTAAGGCAGAAAAGGTTATTTCTCCTGAATTTAAAGAGGCAGGACATCCCGTTTATCTTTTCGCACCTGTAGGTGAGGGCGCCGAGGCTACAAAAGAGGCTTGGGAAATTTTCCATACGCTTTGTGAGGAAGGTGCAGTTAAGGCCGCTTGGGCGGTTGAAAATGGCATCGGCGAAGCGGTTATGAAGATGTCATTTGGTAACGAAATTGGTTTTAAGTCTTTAGTAGACACTAAAAACTTCCATAATACAATGATGTATGATTTCATAGTTGCAGAGCTTGATAGGGAAATCGATAGCAAGTGCGCTATGAAGATTGGTGTAACTTTAGGTGAACCCGTAATTACACTTGGTGACGATACGGCTACTATTAAAGAACTTATTTCTCTTAACGAGAGTGTTTTAGAGAATGTTTTCCCCACAAATGCAAAAGATAAAGAAGTAGCAGTTCCTACCTTTGAATATAAAAATTCAGTAGACTCTGCACCTAGTATTAAGGTTGCTCGTCCTAAGGTTTTGATTCCTGTTTTCCCGGGAACAAACTGTGAATATGATTCTGCAAAGGCGGTTGAAAACGCAGGCGCCGAGGCGGACATTGTCGTTATTAAAAACCTTACTGCAGATGATGTTTCGCGTTCTATTGAACTTGTAACAAAGAAAATTTCCGAGTCGCAAATTATCTTTATTCCCGGCGGTTTCTCGGGCGGTGATGAGCCTGACGGTTCTGCTAAATTTATCACAGCATTCTTTAGAAATCCCTCTATTAAAGAGCAGGTTGCAAACCTTTTAGATAAGCGCGACGGACTTATGTGCGGTATTTGTAACGGCTTCCAGGCTCTTATTAAGCTTGGCCTTGTGCCTTATGGTAAGATTATTGATACTGACGATACCTGTCCGACACTTACCTATAATACAATTGGCCGACATCAGTCTAAAATTGTTCGCACAAGGGTTTGTACAAATAAATCTCCTTGGCTTAAAGGTACAAAAGTTGGCGATGTTTATACAGTTCCCATTTCTCACGGTGAAGGTCGCTTCCTTGCGTCTGAGGAGCTTATAAATAAACTTGCTGAGAACGGACAAATTGCCACACAGTATGTTGATTTAAATGGCATTCCTTCAATGGATACAGAGTTTAATCCCAACGGCTCAATCTCAGCTATTGAAGGCATTATTTCACCTGATGGTAGAGTTATTGGTAAGATGGGACACTCTGAACGTATTGGTGACAACCTTTATAAAAACGTTGTTGGCGAGTACGATATGAAGCTATTCCACTCTGCAGTTGAGTATTTTAAATAACCTAGTGTGACAGAATTCGAATCCTGTTACACTAACATTTTGGAGGTAATATTATGTCTTATAAAACGGATATTGAAATCGCACAGGAATGTGAAATGAAACCTATTACCGAAATAGCAAAAATTGCAAATGTTGATGAAAAATACATCGAACAATACGGTAAGTACAAGGCAAAAATTGATTTATCTCTTTTAAACGAAACAAAACGTGAAAACGGTAAACTTGTACTTGTAACAGCAATTACACCTACCCCTGCAGGCGAGGGAAAAACTACTACAACAATAGGCCTTGCAGATGGTTTAAAGCGTATTGGTAAAAATGTTACAGTTGCACTTCGCGAGCCTTCTTTAGGCCCAGTATTTGGTGTTAAGGGCGGTGCCGCAGGCGGCGGTTATGCTCAGGTTGTGCCAATGGAGGATATTAACCTACATTTTACGGGTGACTTTCACGCAATCGGCGCGGCAAATAACCTTTTGGCCGCAATGCTTGATAATCATATTCAGCAGGGTAACGCACTTGGTATTGACGTTCGTAAAATCACATGGAAACGCTGTGTTGATATGAACGACCGTCAGCTTCGCTTCGTTGTAGACGGAATGGGCGGTAAGGCAAACGGAGTTCCAAGGGAGGATGGCTTCGATATTACTGTTGCATCGGAAATTATGGCGGTGCTTTGTCTTTCGAATTCCATAACCGACCTTAAAGAGAGGCTTTCGAAAATTATTGTTGGCTACACCTACGATGATAAGCCGGTAACCTGTGGCGAGCTTAATGCTGCGGGTGCAATGACTGCACTTCTTAAAGATGCGCTTAAGCCGAATCTTGTTCAAACTCTTGAAGGCACTCCTGCTTTTGTTCACGGTGGTCCTTTTGCTAATATTGCTCACGGTTGTAACTCAGTTATGGCGACAAAACTAGCACTTAAAATGGGTGACTACGCTATTACTGAGGCGGGCTTTGGTGCTGACCTTGGTGCTGAAAAATTCCTAGATATTAAATGCCGTATGGCAGGGCTTACACCCGACGCAGTGGTAATTGTTGCTACAGTAAGGGCTCTTAAGATGCATGGCGGTCTCGCAAAAACCGAGCTTGGAACAGAAGATTTGGTGGCTTTAGAAAAGGGTATACCTAACCTTCTTCGACACGTTTCTAATATCAAAAACGTTTATAAGCTCCCCGCAGTTGTAGCGGTTAACCGTTTCCCAACTGACACAGATAATGAAATTGATTTCATTATAAGAAAGTGTAGAGAGCTTGGCGTAAATACCGTTCTTTCTACCGTTTGGGCAGAGGGCGGTAAAGGTGGCGAAGAGCTCGCAAAAGAGGTTGTTCGCCTTTGCGAAGAGGAAAAGGGTGATTTCACCTTCTCTTACGAACTCGACGGCACTATTGAAGAAAAAATCGAAAGTGTTGTTAAAAAGGTTTACGGTGGCGACGGCGTAACATTTATGCCTAACGCTAAAAAGCAAATTGAAAGGCTAACAGAACTGGGCTTTGCAAATTGTCCTGTTTGTATCGCAAAAACACAGTATAGTTTTTCTGACGACCCCAAAAAGCTTGGCGCCCCAAGTGGCTTTACTGTTACTGTTAAGAATGTTAAAATTTCTGCAGGTGCAGGTTTTATAGTTGTTCTAACAGGTGATATATTAACAATGCCCGGACTTCCAAAAGTTCCTGCCGCCGAAAAAATTGATGTTGATGAAAACGGCAAAATCACAGGATTATTTTAAATGATAAAAACACCGAAAATTCAAGGATTTTCGGTGTTTTTTCTTTTTTTTATTACTAAAAAGTAGAAAGATAAATAAAATTGTGTCGAATTTGTAAAATTAGTGTATTTTGCTTGACATTTATACACAAATCGGTTATAATTTGTCTACTTTAGTGCTTTTTTGGGCATAGTGGGGGAGATTAAATGAAATCAACAGGCATGGTGAGACCGGTCGATAATTTAGGCCGTGTAGTTATTCCGCGTGAAATACGTAAACAATTTGACATTGAAAACGGTGTTGATAGCTTCGAAATTTTTGTTGATGACGACAAAATTATTCTTAGAAAATATCAACCAAGCTGTATTTTTTGTGGTGAAATGAAGGATACAGTTATTTATAATAATCACGTAGTTTGCAAGGCTTGTGCCGAAAATATGGCTGAGCTTGTTAAATAAAAATAAAACCGCTGTAAGACTTGTTTTAAGTCCTGCGGCGGTTTTTGTTATTTTGAACCGATTATTTCTTCTAAAATGTCAACTGCTTTTTCAACAAAAATAAGGCAAGGACGAGCTTTGTAGTTTTCTATATTTTCTTTTTGGGGTAGGGGATATTTTTTCTCGCCCAACTCTTTTAAAAGTTTTCGGCAAAGGTATGTATCATATTCATTTTTAAAGGCTTCACCCATTTCGCGAATTAGCGCGTAATGGGACTTTTTTTCTTCGGGCGAACAACCACTATCATAGCCAAACATTAAGCCCGCAACCATAAATGCGCCACTAAGCGCCCCACAAACCTCGCCTAAATGGCCCATTCCGCCACCAAAGGATGAAGAAATGAGGAATGAGGTTTTTTCGTCGAGCCCTGTGATATCACTAAAAGCGGCAATTACTGCTTGTGAGCAGTTAGCCCCGTTTAAAAATAAATTTCTTGCCTTTTCCTTTCGTGTCATAGCTTTCTCCTAAAAATTTAATAAAAGGTTACAACCTCTTCGGTCGGCGCAGAGGTTAGTGCAATATCTTCTAAGTGAAGAACAGGCCCAACCTTGCCGTAAATTCTATTATTTTCTAGCTTGATTTTTGCAGTTATAACCGCCCAATCGCGATTTTTAATGTTATCGAAGTTATTGCCAACTAGCATAAATCCTGCAAAAGAAATGTCATCAACACAACAGGTCATAACGTGGCGTCCAATAACAAGCTCGTTGTTTTTTAGCTGGCGGTTTTTTGCAATTACACATTTAAATTTAACTGTTTTTCCATTATAAAAATTAAGGTCTTCGGTAAGGTCGCGGTAAAAATAAGCGTAGTCTTTGTCGGCAATTTCAATAATGTTAGCCTCTTTGTCGAAGGGTAGCGGGTCTTCAATATCGTCATATTCAACATGCCCATCCATATATTCATACGCTATAGCGCACCTTGTGTTTATTCCCCTTACAAGCTTGTGGTAGGGCATTTTGTCCATTGTGATTTGGAACCTGTTAAAAACAACAAGTTCAGGAGCAGAAAGCTTGTCCGTAACCAAGTTACGCATATTATTATTGTAGTTTAAAATTGTGTTTGCATCGCAGAACATAAATTCTTGAGCAATTACAAAGTTTTTGGGCATTGCGCTAAAAAGCGACTGCAATTTCCACATTCCGTTATATTCAAGCAAAACTCGTTTTGCAGAATGTTTTTTAACAAGAGAAGTAAGAAGCTCTTTATTTAAATCTTCTTCATTTTCTACTGTTTCAATAAAAACATTTTTTGAACAAAACTTTTCGGGCATATATTCTTCCAGACCCTCTTCACATACCAAAAGAAGAGTTCGCTCTCCTGTATCAAATCGCTCGTCTTCCATAGTTTCCTGAATAAATTTCGTTTTACCCGACTCTAAAAAACCTGTAAATAAATATATAGGAATATCCATTTTATTCACTCCTTAAAGGCCAAAAAGTTTGTTTATTGCGTCTTCGTTTAGGTTAGAGCCTATTACACATAGTCTTCCGATAACCGCCGCACTGCCAATTCTAACGTCAGCCTGTCCCGGAACGTAATCAAAATAAATAAATCCATCTAATGATTTAACATACCCCTTAGCCCTTAAAACAAGTCCATATTTTTTGGCGTCTTCAAGGCTTTCAAGAATATTCTCGATTTCTTCCTTTGTAAAGCTTTTTGCAGTTTCTTTGCCAAAGCTTGTAAACACTTCGTCTGCATGGTGATGCTCGCGATGGTGTCCGCATGAACACTCCTCGCCATCCTCGTGATGATGACCACAGCAGCATTCCTCTCCATGTTCGTGGTGATGCTCGTGCTCGTGATGGTGTCCGCAAGAACACTCCTCACTGTGCTCGTGATGGTGTTCGTGGTGATGATGGTGCTCGTGTGAATGGCAACCTTCACTAGTTTCTTTTAAAAGCTCGCTTAGGGCATCTTTGCCCTCCATGGCATTTAATATTTCCTCTCCACCAATTTGTGCAAGAGGTGTTGTAATAACTATAGCGCTGCTGTTTTTATCCTTAATAAGCGCTAAAGCTTCATTTATCTTTTCTTCAGAAGCAATATCTGTTCTGCTCAAAACAATGCAGTTTGCATTTTCTATCTGGTTGCCGAAAAACTCTCCGAAGTTTTTCATATACATTTTGCATTTTGCAGCGTCAACAACTGCGGTAGCGCTATTTAGTACTACTTCGCTTGACAAAACGCTTTGAACGGCACCAATTACGTCACTAAGTTTTCCTACACCCGAGGGCTCAATTAAAATTCTGTCGGATGAGAATTCTTTTAAAACCTTTTTAAGAGCTTCGCCAAAATCACCAACAAGACTGCAACAAATACAGCCCGAATTCATTTCGGTAATTTCTATCCCAGACTCTTTTAAAAAGCCGCCGTCGATACCAATTTCACCAAATTCATTCTCAATAAGAACAAGTTTTTCACCCTTATAGCCTTCTGCGATAAGTTTTTTAATAAGGGTTGTTTTACCTGCCCCTAAAAAACCTGAAAAAATATCAATTTTAGTCATAAAATCACACTTTCTTTAATTTTCTGTGTATAAATTATAAAGTTCAAAATAGGCGCCATTCAAATCCATAAGTTCCTTATGAGAGCCTTGTTCTAATATTTTGCCGTTATCAATAACGTAAATTTTATCGGCATTTTTAATGGTTGTAAGGCGGTGGGCAATGGTTATTGTTGTTCGCCCCTTTGCGAGAAGCGAAAGGGATTTTTGAACAAGTCGCTCACTTTCGTTATCAAGAGCCGAGGTGGCCTCGTCAAGAATTAGTATGGGCGGATTTTTAAGAAAAACCCTGGCAATGCTTATGCGCTGTTTTTGTCCACCCGAAAGCTTTACGCCGCGTTCGCCAACGTATGTGTCATACCCGTTTGGAAGAGATGAAATAAAATCATCGGCACCTGCAAGCTTGGCGGCCTTTATTATTTCATCATCACTGGCCCCCGGTTTGCCATATGCGATATTTTCCTTAACCGTGCCAGAAAACAGGTAAACATCTTGTTGAACTATACCGATATTGTCTCTAAGAGATTTTAATGTAAAATCTTTTATGTCAGTTCCGTCGATTTTAATTCTACCGCTTTTTATATCATAAAACCTTGGAATAAGCGCCGAAATGGTTGTTTTGCCGCCACCCGAGGGGCCAACCAAAGCGACGTTTTCACCCGCTTTTATAGAAAGTGTTAAGTCGTTTAAAACTATTTTGTTTTCTTCACTATATTTGAAGCTAACATTTTCAAATGAAATGTCGCCCATAACGTTTTCTGCAGTTTTTGGTCTTTCACAGTTAGTGATTTTGGGCTCTTCTTCCATTATTTCAACAAATCTTTCAATGCCGGTCATACCTCTTTGAAACTGCTCGGCAAACTCTACAATGCGGTGTATAGATGTAAGAAGGGTTGAAACGAAAAGTAAATATGCAACAAGGTCGGCAGGGGAAATTTTGCCCTCTTTTAGAAAAAATGCACCTGCCACAACAACGATTATGTACATAAGCCCGTCAAAGAAACGGGTTGAGCTGTGGAATTGCCCCATGTATTTATAAACCTTGGATTTAATGTTTAAAAATCCTGTGTTGCCTTTTTCAAATTTTGCCTTTTCTATAGGCTCGTTTGCAAAGGATTTTACAACTCTTATCCCCAAAAGGCTATCTTCAACCTGAGAGTTAAGCTCTGCAACCTTTTTTCTGGATTCGCGAAAACCTGAACGCATTTTGCGGTTACCAATAGCAAGAACAATAGCCATAGGGGGTAAAATGGCGAAAATTATAAGGGTTAGCCAAACATTCATCGAGCAAAGAATAATGAATGATGCAACTATTTTAATACCTGCAATAAAAAATTCTTCGGGACAGTGGTGCGCAAATTCGGTAACATCAAAAAGGTCGCTGGTAATACGGGACATAAGTGTACCGATTTTTGTTTCGTCATAGTAAGAAAATGAGAGCTTTTGCAGATGGTCAAACAGATCTCTTCTAAGGTCTGTTTCGATTTTTGTGCCCATAATATGACCATAAGAGGCCATAAAGTAGTAAGCGGCGGTGTCGATAAGCCTTAAGACGATGTAAAGCACACCACATTTTATAATAAATTCTGCGGTGAGAGCCGCGATATTTGTGGTGGCTGCATCGGTTATCCCTCTAACAATAAGGGGCAAAACGAGTTCGCAAACCGTTGTTAGAGCGGCGCAAAAAAGGTCAAGCAACAATATCCAAATATACTTTTTATAGTAGGGGAGAAAATGCTTGATATTTGTTTTCAAACTTTTCGATTTTGACATTAAACTAACCTCATTAAACATATTTTCTTAATTGTAACACATTTAAAAAATAAAATCTACAACTTGCAAAAAAAGTTTAAAAAATTCTTTATTTTTTATTAAAAAAAGGTGTTGACAAAGAAAGGGCGGGGTGGTATAATAACATACGTTGCGAAAAGATATATGCGAGTGTGCTGGAATCGGCAGACAGGCACGTTTGAGGGGCGTGTGTCTTTGGCGTACGGGTTCAAGTCCCGTCACTCGCACCATGTTGAATGTTCATAACGGACTTGACCGTTATGAACATTCTTTTTGTTTTGAGAGAGGTTTGGGGTATTAGGGGATCCCTAACAAGTGTGGATATCCATTCGCGATGCTTGTGAAGAAGAAACTATCAGCGATCAATTTCCTAATCTTGTTTTAAACTGTTAGATATGATATAATTACATATATCAAATGGTTTATTGGGGCGCATATAATGGATATTTCAAAATTAGGGATAAATCACATTGAATTATTTGGGCTTGCATACTCTGTAGCAAGAGAGGTTTTTGACGTCGAGCCGATTAAAGCAACCGAAAGAATTCAGAGAAAGATAAGAAAATGGGTGAACAAAACATATGTTGAAGGCAACGACCTTCCTAAAAAAGTTTTGAACTTTATCGACAAAACCAAGTGCGATTCTGAATTTATTGGATTTTTAGCTGAGTGTTCAAAACACATAGAAGAACACGGCACTTGGAAAAAACAACTTTTCGAGAAAGTGGCAATAGATTTTTCTGAGGATGTAAGGAAAGCTTTTATTCATTTGTTTGAAACAATGCAATATTGTGAAACAGTTGAAAAACAAGAGGACAAAGTTATATTTACCCTTGATGAAACAGATTCATATAAAAGAAAATTAATATTGCATACGTGCAAGGAAACCCGTATCGAAAATTATGATTTATTCGGATTTGGTGATGCACAAATTTTAAAAGAACCTAATAGTTATAAACTGATTTGTGTTGCCGAAAACTTTGAGAAGGAAACTTCTATTCCTATTAGTATCTTTTTCGAACAAGCAACCGTCGAGATAGATATTTATCGTGCTGACCGCAGAGATTTTAATGATACTCCATGGGAATCTTTAGCGTTTATGGCATCTGATATTTTGGACAAAAACTATTTAGGCGCGAAGTTTTTCAATCAAAAAGAAAAGGATTTAATGCCGCTATTAAAAGAGTTACGTGCATTATCCATTTGGGCGCCGCTTTATGATGAAGAAACACCCGATTTTAAAATTTTAAAACAGTATTTACAAAAATACAATGCAATCCATTTGGTCACGTTAATTGACAAGGCGGGAAAAAGAGAGAAAGGTAAACTGGTTAATCCTTTGCTTTTTTCTCGTTTAACCAGCAAATTAAATGAGACAAGTTTTGAAAGTTTATGGCGTGAATTGTATGAGCTTGTGGTTGAAACACAAGAGGGGTATACTGATAAAATTCTTTCTTACAATCAAACAAAATTAAATAAAATCAGATTGCAAATCGAGAAAAAATTTCACAATTTAGGCTATGAGGGCAGATACCCCACTTTTAGCAAAAAAGGCGCTATCAAAGGCATACGATTGGAAGAAAGTTATAACCAAAGCTACTTTGTTGGTGCAGAAAAGAATGTTGAACATATCATAGAGTGTAGAGAATTTTTTAATTGTGATGTGCTAAATATTCAATTTATATGCGGAACTGCACTTTTGAAGAAAGGTGAAAGCATAACCGATATTTATTCTTGCTGTTTTAATAAAAAAGGCCGTCGGTTATATAAGAAATTTTGTTGGGACGCAGAAGATACTGATGTCTTAGAGCAGTTTATAACAATAGCTACCAAAAAAGCTGAATGCACCAAACTCAACAAAAAAGAAAAGGAACTCCTTGGTAACGGCACGGTCTCTTGGCAATATTTCGTTTCAATGTTTATATTTGCAGGCGGATTATTTGCCGTTTTAATGACAACTGCCACGTTCTTGATATTATGCTTAGTAACCGCAATATTGGATGGGTTTAGTGGCATATTGGATATGATTAAGCAAATGCCTTGTTGGTTATTCTTTGCAATTAGTTTTGTTGGTTTTGGCGGCGCAATGGCAATTATAGATGCGAAGGCAAAGATGAAATAAAAAAGCGAATTGTTGATACACATGGTTGTTGTTCCAAATCCGTTAAGAACAACCGGACCATCTAAAAAATGGCTGAAATCCTTTGTTTATAAGGACTTCAGCTATTTTCTTTTTTGCAAAAAAGTGCAAGTTGGGGCTTATTAAGCTAAAAAACAACCGAAATCACTACTTTTGATAGTGGCTTCGGTTGTTTTAAAAATTTTAAAGGTTAATAAACATTATTGGTTTATAACTCTCTATTTATGAAAAATTCCATACGGATTTATAGAAACTGCAACGCAAACTTGAATAATTAGCAAAATCTGGTGAACACTCACCTTTTAGCATTTCAGCAATAACAGTCTCTGTTAGTGTAAAATATGTGTATGTTGGAGAATTTAGGTCAACGAGTCTATAAGTTACTGATAAAGTCGACGTTGCCTTTGATGTTGCATTTAAAATATACTCATACTTAATAGTACCGCACGTACTCCAAGAGTACGCAGGAACACTAGAAATGCTCCAATTTTTTGCAGTAGATATATACGCTGTTTGTAAGCCTGTGCCATAGAAAGCGTATGTTCCTAAAGTGTTTACGCTTTCTGGGATAGTAACGGTTGTGAGAGAAGAGCAACCGTAGAAACTGTAATTAGAAATTTGATATACTTTGTTTGGTATATATATCGACTTAAGAGAGGAACAGTTGTAAAAAGCTTCGACAGCAATTAATCCCAAATTACTATTTTCCGAAATATATACATTCTCTAAAGCAGTACATCCATAAAAACTTTGATAACCTATGGCTATGCAATTATCAGGAATAGTAATTGCTTTTAGTCTTGTGCAACCATAAAATGCCGCCCCGCCTATTTCTGTTATATTACTTGAATAATTTATATTTACAGTCTCTAATGCCGTACAATTATAGAAGCTATTTCCTCTTATCAATGTTAATGAGTCTGGCAGCGAAATTTCTCTTAGTGATATGCAGTCTTGGAAGGCATATCCCCCCATATTAGTACATTTGCTACCATCATTAAATATCACAGTTTCAAGTTGGGTACAATTTGTAAAAGCATAATCGCCAAATATGGTTATATTATTAGGAATTACTATTTCTTTCAAATTCGTTAAGTTTTTAAATCCTTCGGTGCAAATTTGAGTTACAGGAACACCTTTGTAGGTATTTGGTATTACGATTTTAGATGTTCCAGGAGCATTTACTCCTGCTTTTACAGCATATGAGCCATCATCTAGTTCGACAAATTCCAAATAAGATAGTTGCTCTACCGCACTAACCAGACCGCTCAAATCGTGTGTTTCGGTAGTTTTGTCGGTATAGTAGATAATAAGATTTGTGCCTGAAATCTCGGTTTTAGTAACACCTCTGCCGTCTGCACCCTTTAAACTTGCAAGCCATTCTTCAAGGGTTCCTTCATAATCTGGATATGCTTCGCAATAAAGTTCATAGGCAGATTTACCGTCAACACCATCTTTACCTGCAGGACCTTGGTCGCCTTTATCTCCCTTATCGCCCTTAGGACCCTTAATATTACCTAAAAGAGTTAATGTGCCATCTTCACCGTATTTTACGGATAAGTTGCCGTTTTCATCAAGAGAGAGTATAGGTGTTAAACCGTTGGCACCGGCAACGCCTTGGATACCTTGAGGACCTTGCGGACCACGAATGGGACCTAAGTTGGTGGTGCCGTCGTCTGTTTCAATGACAAGCTCGTAGTTGGCGGTCAGGCTTATTGATTTAATACCGTTACCGTCTTCACCATTTTTACCGTCTGCACCAACAATGGATTTTTCGATGATAATATCCCCACCGTATTTCATGTCAATAACAAGGTAGTTATTTTCGTTTACGGTAATGCCGACAATACCGTCACCGTCGGCACCGTTTTGACCATTAGCACCATCTTGTGCAACTGCTTTTTTGCCCGTATCAACGCCGTCTATCCACCAGTTATTATTGGCACCGATTTCGGGAGTTTTACCGTTTTCACCATTTACACCGTTTTGACCTGTAACTGCAACTTCGGTATTCTCATCACCAATCCACCAAGTACCGTTTTTGATATAAGGTGTCTTACCGTCTTTTCCATCAACACCAAGGGCTTTTACGCCTGTAGATTGATTGTTGATATACCAAAAACCGTCTTTGATTTCAGGTGTAGCACCGTCATTACCGTTAGTACCATTTTGACCGGCATTTCCTGTTGCTTTAACATTAAGTGAAGAATAACTATTACCGTTATCATAAGATACATACCAATAATTATCATCACCAATTTTAAGCATGGGTGTAGTACCGTCAGTACCATTCTGGCCGTTACTACCGTTAGTTCCATTAGCACCGGTAGCCTTTACATTTAGAGAAGCATAGTTCTTGCCTTCATCATAGGAAACATACCAGTAATTATCTTCGCCAATTTTAAGCAACGGTGTGATACCCTTATCGCCTTTTTGGCCGTCTTCACCTGCAGCTTTTGTATTAAGCGAGGTGTAATTATTACCGTTATCGTATGATACGAACCAATAATCATTTTCGATTTTTAGAATGGGTGTAACACCGTTTTCACCATTAGTACCATTCGCACCGTCAGTACCCTGTGCTTTTACATTTGTGTTTTCATTACCTATGTACCAGTAACCGTTTTTGATGGTTGGGCTTATACCGTTTTCACCATTATCGCCCTTATCTCCTTTAGCGTCACCAAGTTCTACAAACGAAGTGCCATTATCATAAGATACATACCATTTATCATTTTCAATTTTAAGTTGAGGTGTTATACCATTTTCACCATCAACGGCAACGGCTTTAAAAGATGTTTTATTATCGCCGAATTTCCAATATCCATCATCGGTAATGGTGGGCGTGATACCGTCAGAACCTTTGGCATCGCCAAGTTCTGTATATGTAACGCCGTTATCGTAAGATACTTTCCATTTTCCGTCTTCAATTATAAGCTGAGGTGTAATACCGTCTGCACCCTTAAGATTTTCAAACTTGTAAACCTTTTCACTGTTTGTAAGGGTAATTGTCATAACACCATTTGAAAGTGTGATGTTATCAATACCAACGCCGTCTTTACCATCTTTACCATCAGCACCAGGTTCTCCCTGAGGTCCTGTTGCACCGGTTTCGCCCTTATCGCCCTTAGGACCTTGGTCGCCCTTTTCACCCTTAAGGCTCTCTATCCAGGCGGTTTCATTATCTTTATTGGTAAGGCCTAAACGCTTTGCAATTTGGAATGCAGATTCACCGGTATCGCCTTTATCACCTTTGTCGCCCTTATCACCTTTATCACCTTTAGCGCCGTTTTGTCCGTCGGCACCTTTTTCTCCGGTAGCTTTAATATTTGTAGATGTGTAATTAATACCACCGTCAATAGAAATTTCCCACTCATTTGTGGTCGGGTTAATACGAACAACAGGTGAAACACCATTGTCACCGTCTGCACCCTTTAAAGATTCGAGCCAATCTGCAACAGAAACGGTTGATGAAATAAGACCTGTTTCAATAGCAAGTTCATAAGCAGATTTGCCGTTTGCACCGCTTTGTCCTTTTAAAGACTCTAACCATTCATCATATGTTAAATTAGGCTTGTTTTCGAGAGCTACTTCATAAGCAGATTTGCCGTTTGCACGAATACCTGTGTCAACCGTTCCTATCCACCAATTTCCGTTAGTATCAATATGGGGTGTAACACCTGCTGCACCAGTAGCACCGGTATCTCCCTTGTCACCCTTTTGACCCTGTGCACCTGTGTCACCTTTATCGCCTTTATCTCCTTTATCTCCTTTGTCTCCCTTAGGACCTTGGTCGCCTGTTTGGCCTGCAGCGCCAGTTTCGCCTTTAGGTCCTTGTGCAGAGATACCTGTATCGGTAGTTCCAATCCACCAATTGCCGTCTTTTATGTAAGGGGTTGCACCATCGTTACCTGTTGCGCCAGTATCACCCTTGTCACCTTTAAGACCCTGTGCACCGGTTTCGCCCTTAGGTCCTTGAGCACCGGTATCACCTTTTGCGCCTTTAAGACTTTCAATCCATTCGGCTTCACTTATTGCAGTAGTTTTACCGGTTATAACTGCAATTTCATAAGCAGATAAACCATTCATACCGCTTGTACCAACAACTTTTCCTAGATTGATATTTTTTTCATCAGAAAATGAAAGAACGAGTTCACCACTATCGTTTATATCGACATCAGTAATACCAATGCCATCGGTACCGTTTACACCATCGATACCGTCTTTACCATCTTTACCGTTGGCACCATTGATACCATCTTTACCGTCAACACCTACGGCTTTACCAAGATTAATATTGGTATCGTCTGAAAGCGTTAATACTAATTCTCCGTTATTATTAAAAGACGCAGTTTTAATGCCTACCGGACTGCTCTCAGATAAGCGGTTTAACGCAGAAGTCCATTCTGCTTCTGTGCCTTTATAACCGCTATCTACCGCAATTTCATAAGCGGATTTGCCGGACAGGGAGTCAAGCCATTCTTGCACCGTGCCTTTATAACCGTTTTCCACCGCCAATTCATAGGCCGATAAACCATTTGTAATGGTAGTCGAAGCAGGGACACTACCTCTGTTGTGGATAAAAGTTGCTATTCCACCGGATATACCGACCACAAGAGCGATAGCAACAATTACCGCAATAAACTTTTTAAAAAATTTCTTTTTGTTCATAACAATCCTTCCTTTTAATTAAAATTGCCTATTATAATATTTATTATAACACTTTTTAATTGTTTTGTCCACTGTATTATTACAAATAATATCCAAAAGTCAACCAATAAATAGTAAAATGTTGTTGACTGATATTGAAAGGTGGGTACAAACAAAGTGAACTTTGGTGAAAAATTAAAGATGCTTAGAACCGGTCAAAAATTATCGCAGCGAGAATTAGCCGAAAGACTTGGAGTTGCTAAGTCTGTTATTTCATATTATGAATCTGGGGACAGATACCCATCTTATGATGTTTTGGTTAAAATGGTGCACCTGTTCCACGTTACAACCGATTATCTTCTTGATATAGAAAAGGTTCGTATGCTTGATGTTTCAAACCTTTCAGAAGAAGAAATTGATGTAGTTATAAATGTTATAAAAGCCCTTGAAAATAAGAAATAATTTCTTTATAAATAGTTTATCATAGTAGGTGAGAATAAAATTTCCCACACAAAAATTAACCGATAGATTTTGCTG